>CAVHKB010000010.1:0-24043 GCA_963636305.1 Prevotella sp. P5-108 | reverse complement strand
TACCTAATCGACATTGACGAAGCAATCAAGGCAGGTGCTGCCAAAGAGAAAGACCACAAGCCCCGCAGTTGGGAGGAGTATTGCGAAAGCAGAATGGGCGGATATTGCGCTTGTTTCCCAACGGATAACTACGATATGTTCGCCTCACAAGAGGAAGCAGAAGCATTTCACGCATTAGGCAAACTCATTCAATTACGGGACGCTTGGCTGAACGGGTGGAAACCTGATTGGGAAGATGAAATACAAGAAAAGTATTGCATAGTACCTCACCGAAAAAGAGTTGACAAAGAATTACACCTTGTAAAACCATATATTCTTGCATTCCCCACCGAAGAAATGCTTGATGACTTCATCTACACTTTCCGCAAACTAATCGGACAAACCAAAATGTTTTTGTAGTATGAAAGTCAGAGTAGCCGAAATGGAGAAACCATTCAATGGGTGGGAGTAGATAAGCGCACAAGCAGAATACATAAATTTACAGAGTAATAGATTTTATTTGCAAGTAACAAATAAAAGTACTATCTTTGCAGCGAATAAAGACAAAAGCACCATGATAGTCGAGACCAAAGTGACTAAAAACCGCCATCACGGCGGAACTACGATATTCGTAAAGAACGGCAGTGGCTTGCGAGCCACCCTGCAGGCACAAATCGAGGTGTACAACGACAAGTCGAGTTTTGGAATAAACGGCGGTCGTATATCGAAGCTATTCGTAGCAGAGAACGAGGGATGGGGAAATTATCTCTATGTATACGACCGACAGATTGTCGAGAAAAGCACCGACGACAAGGTCATGGCATTCGTCAATGAAATAATCCGAAAGTACAACTAATGAAACTCACCGACCTACATCTCAACGAGGGGCAACTCGAGGGGCTACCTGCCAACCCGCGCTACATCGACGCGCAGGACTTTGAGTTGCTGAAGATGCGCATTCTCAAGATGCCGCAGTACCTGCGCCACAACCAACTCAAGGTCGAGGAGCATAACATCATCCTCGGTGGTAACATGCGCTATCGTGCCCTGCAAGCCCTTGCAGAGGAACACGCCGTGGCTCGGTGGACGGACAAGGCAGGGGTAGAACATACCCACACATTCACCGACGAGATACCCGACGAGTGGGTCGCTCACTTGCAGGACTACACGCTCGAGGACAAGCGCCACATCGTGCTGCTCGACAATGCGCAGAACGGCAAGGACGACTACGAACGCCTTGCTAACGAGTGGGAGATGAGCGAGATAAACGATTGGGGCAATGCCATACCCGACGAGTGGTTCAACAGCCAAGAGCAGTCCGAGGAAGACTCTCTGCAGGTAGAGGATGACCATTTCAACGAGGAGGAGGAATACATCGAGACCCGCTGTGCAGCAGGTGATATATGGCAACTCGGCGACCACCGACTGATATGCGGGGACAGTTGCTCTAAGGACACCATCGCACGACTGCTCGCAGGGGAGCAAGCCAACCTGTGGCTCACCGACCCGCCCTACAATGTCAATATCAGCAACTCGCAGAACATGAAGATAAAGAACGACAACATGGACAGTCAGTCGTTCAACAAGTTCCTACACGAAGCCTTTGCAGCAGCCGAAACGGGTCTCGCAGCGGGGGCATCGTTCTATGTGTGGTTTGCAGGCAAGGAGCATATCAATTTCGAGACTGCCCTCAACAGCGTAGGGCTCTATGTCCGCCAAGAACTGATATGGAACAAGAACTCATTCATCCTCGGTCGCCAAGACTACCAATGGAAGCACGAGCCGTGCCTCTACGGGTGGAAAGAGGGTGCTGCGCATTATTTCGTAAACAACCGAAGCCTCGCTACCGTGTTCTCCGACACCATGCCCACCGAGAAAGACCTCGAAAAGATGAAGAAAGAGGACATGCTCGCATTGCTCAAGCATATCTACCAACTGCCCACATCGGTCATCGACTGCAAGAAACCGACCAAGAACACCGACCACCCGACGATGAAGCCGCTCGAACTCTTCGGGCAGTTGATGAAGAACAGTTCGCACATGGGCGACCGTGTGCTCGATACATTCGGAGGTAGCGGCACAACCCTCATCTGCGCCGAGCAGCTCAAGCGTAAGTGCTACATGGTCGAACTCGACCCGCACTACTGCGATGTCATACTCGCCCGCTGGGAGAAACTCACCGAAAACAAAGCAATCAAGATAAACTGACATGTTCGAAAAAGTAAACCCACAACACCCCGATAAGGTCGCCGACCGCATAGCGGGGGCAATCGTAGACCTCGCCTACACCAAGAACGACAACCCTAAAGTAGCCGCCGAGGTATTGCTCGGACACGGTACTTGCACCGTCATTCTCGAAACAAGCGAGGACATCACCGAGGCAGAGGTAGCCGCTATCGTCCGCCGTATCGCAGGCGAGCAGACCCTGCACTATGTCTGCACCAAGCAGGACGCACACCTTGCACAGAACCAAGCAGAGGGCGTTCGTTGCGGCGACAATGGCATATTCAAAGGCAGCCCGCTCTCCTACGAGCAGACGGCACTCTCTGTCCTCGCACGCGATATTTACGAGAGCTATCCCACCGACGGCAAATACATACTCAACGGCGACGACCTCATCGTATGCCAATCCAACGCCGATGCAGGTGAACTCCGACGCTACTGCTTGCATTTATACGATTGCGACGACCTCATCGTCAATCCTCTCGGCGATTGGACGGGCGGCACTAATGTGGACGCAGGCGCAACCAACCGCAAACTCGGCTCGGATATGGGAGACGGCGTCACAGGAGGTGGCTTGCACGGCAAAGACCTCTCCAAGGCGGATGTCAGCGTCAATATATGGTGTCACATCCTTGCGCAACACCTCAATCGTCCCTACACCGCCTGCTGCGCTATCGGCGACACGGAGATAAACGGCGTGCCTTACGAGCAGATAGTCAAAGAGGCTCGCCAATATATCAACGGCCTCGGCGGCTTTGAGAAATTCGCCGAGTGGGGATTAGTCTAAATTATCCACCGAGCTCGCCCAGTTTTACAAATCGTACTTCGACAAGATACAATGAAATGGACTAAACAGATGGCAAAGAATGCCGAGGCATGGGTCACCCAATACGGGTTGCTCGAATACGGCGGCACACTTAAGGATTTCTGTGTGTCCATGGGCATCAGCGACGACACCTACTATCGTTGGACAGACGAGCATGGCAAGTCGTATAAATCGGAGTTTTGCGAGGCAATAAAAAGAGGACAAGAGGCGTACAAGGCGACACTCGTTCTCACCTCCGAAAAAAGCCTGCTCTCGCTCATCAAGGGTGCGGAGACAGTCAACGAGCGAACCGAGTACCTGCCTGACGCGCAGGGCAAGCCCGTCATCACCAAGCACATCAAGACCAAGACGACCGAAGCGCCCAATGTCACGGCGATTATCTTCACGCTCTCGAACCTAAAGCCAGAGCAATGGAAGAACCGCCAGACCGCAGAGGTCAAGGCAGACATCAAACAACAGAAACAACTCACCGTGCAAGAGGCACGGGATTTTATCAACCAAATAGAAAAGGAGATATAATTATGGCAACAATCAAAAAAATCACAAAATCTGACCCAACTCAGGTTGAGCAGAATCGAAAAGCTGTGCAAAAAGTTTACGAACTTGTACAAAAAGCGACCTGCCCACCTGCAGGAGGACAAGTCGTAGTAGGCGATGACAAGCGATGGCAGGTTGTATTCAAGGACACACAGACAGGCAAGAGAGACGGCACAAGTGGTTACATTGACGGCAAAATATTCAGTTCTACGGCACAAAAAAACACCTACGGCACGCAGAATAGTGAATACAAGACTCGTCAAGAAGCATTCGAGAATATGAAGAAGAGAGCCGTGAATTATGTAAAGAATTTTGTGGAAATAAGTAAATTATAGTCCATGCCCACTCGCTCGGACATCATACGGTCAAAATGCATAGCGGACACGCTGTTTGCGACCCGCTATTTTTTCTATGCGGAGAACGCCCGCCGTTTCAATGTGGGGGAGCATCACCGCCGCATTGCCGCCGCCCTCGACCGTGTCTTTTCGGGCGAATGCACACGCCTTATCATCAACTGCCCGCCGCGATACAGCAAGACCGAGATGTTGAAAGCCTTTGTCAAGAAAGGGCTTGCCATCAACCCCGCCAGCAAGTATATCATGCTCTCCTATTCAGCGAACCTTGCGCTCGACAACTCGGAGCGTATCAAGGATGCGGTGTCGGCGGATTGGTATCAGGAACTCTTTCCGTGGGTCAAAATCAAGCAGGACAGCCACGCCAAGCAGAAATGGTACACCACCGAGGGCGGTGGCGTGTATGCCACCTCCTCGGACGGTCAGGTGACGGGCTTCGGCGCAGGCTTGGTGCGTGAGGACACCCCCGATGACCTCATTCCCGACACCAATGCGGGCGAGCAAGCGCAAGGAGCGCAGCCCACTTGGGGCGGTGCAATCATCATCGACGACCCGCTCAAGCCGTTGGATGCCACCTCGCCCGTGCGTAGGCAAAAGGTCAACGACCAGTTCGAGAACA
Organism: Prevotella sp. P5-108; assembly: GCA_963636305.1. Classification (GTDB taxonomy): domain Bacteria; phylum Bacteroidota; class Bacteroidia; order Bacteroidales; family Paludibacteraceae; genus Colicola. The sequence goes on along the minus strand of CAVHKB010000010.1, from coordinate 19,506 downwards.
CTATTCGCAGCCGTGTCAACGACCGAAGCACGCCGATTATCATCATCATGCAGCGTCTGCACAAGCAAGACCTCTGCGGCTATTTGCTCGACCTCGAACCCGCTGAATGGGAGGTGCTGTCCCTCCCCGCCCTCTCAGTCGATAGCGAGGGGCGCGAGACGGCACTCTACCCGTTCAAGCACTCGGTGGAGGAGTTGCACAAGCTGCGCCAAGCCAACCGCTTCACTTTCGAGACGCAGTATCAGCAGAACCCGCAGGCAATCAACGAGCGTCTGTGGCTCTTTGCGTTCGACCGCCGCAAGCACACGGGGCATACCGCCTACGACCCTGCCGCCCCGCTTGTCTTGTCGTTCGACTTCAACCGCAACCCGATGACCTGCACGCTCTTTCAGCACATCAACGGGCAGGTACGTGGGATAGATTGCATACGCATCGAGAACGCCACCACCCGCATGGTGTGTGAGGAGATAGACCGCCGCTATGGTCAGTACCACCCGCTCTACCTCGTCACGGGCGACTGCGCAGGGCGAAATGCCACCACGCTCTCGCTCATCAACAACTACGATGTGGTCAAGGCATATTTTGGCTTGTCCCGCTCGCAAATGCAGTACAGCGGCACAAACCCCCGCCTTGCCGACAGCCGATACTTCATGAACAGCCTGTTCGAGCAGTACGACATTGTGTTCGATAGCGAGCGTTGCAAGCCCGCGATATTCGACTTTGAGAATGTGCTGTCCGATGAGGAGAACCGCCCTGTCAAGTCCTCGCGCGACAACATCGCTCAACAAGCCGACTTCCTCGACAATGTGCGCTACTATTTTCACCGCTACTACAAAGAACTCCAACCGAACTACTAACAACCCATGCTCACGCGAATCGTCATACTATCGCTCATCATCACCGCCGTCCATGTAACCACATGGGAGGGGATGATATTCCACCGCCCTGCACTCCTGCTCGGCGACCTGCTCGACCGCCTGCACCTCACCGTCCTGCGCAAGCCGCTCTTTGAGTGCCTTATCTGCATGGGCTGCATTTACACCCTTATCCTCTACCCGCTGCTCTACGGGTGGTCGTGGGAGATACTCCCAACCCTGCTCGGAGTTATAGGGCTGAACGCTTTAATCTCGGCACTCATCTGCCATATGCACGAATGACTGAACTGACCGACATAGCCGATACGCTCGGCTTTACATACTCCCGCAAAGGCTGCCCATGCAATGGCACACCGCTCGTTTACACAAGGCAAACGGGCGGCACGCAATATACGCTCACCCTGTGGCAGCGGCGTGGCACTTGGAGACTGACCGCCAAGGGCTGCGTCATTGCTACTGGCAATGCAGAGAATATGGCAACAAAGATAACCAATGTAATCAATCTATAAGACAATGGGACTAATCAAAGAACTCGCCGAGGTATGGCGCATCGAATGGGACAAACGACGCAAGCAAAAAGAGAAATACCGCATTGAGTATGCATTCACCTGCGGCGGCACAAAGTACTACCGCTTTGCCGACATCACCAACCTGCCCTACGAGCGAGGGCTTATGGCTTTGCACGCCTACAACGAGGTGGAAATGCGTTGCTCACGCCAATTCCTGCTGCGCTACGCCGACACCATCGACAAACTGCTGCACGAGCAAAAAATAGACATATTCAAAATCAATCAACTCAACGAGGTGCTCAAGCAACGGCTCACGCTGACCACGGAGACCGACCTGCTCTATCGCCTCGCCTCTATCTGCTTCTTTGATAAGACCGAGAACCCCGCTGTGTATGAGCCTGCCTACGCAGATAAGAAGATAGCCAAATGGCGGAAAGATAAAGGGGTGCGTGATTTTTTTATGCAGAAGCCTTTGTTGGAATTAATGCCCTTCTTGCAGAATGTCGATATCGATTTAGACACCTATTCAGCAATGTGCGAAGAGATAAGCAAGATACACTCGGAATGTCTCCGAATAGCCTCCTCGGAAAAAGAATCGACGAATACGAGCAATGGAAAGATATCGTAGCCGACGGCAATCTCTCCAACCTCGACTGCATAACCTTTCTCGAGTTCATGGCAAAACTTGACCGTACTATTGAAAAAGCGGAACGCGAAGCCAGAGAAGCAAAAGAACAACTGAATAACATTAAGAACCGACATGGCAGATAATAACATTATCATAAAGATAACCTCGGAGGTTGACCTTACTGAAGCCCAACAGCAATTAAAAAAATTAACTGATAAGGTAAGAGACCAAGAAAGCTATCTAAAGAAGTTATCAAAGATAGAGCAGGAAGATGCGCAATCGATTCGAAATCTTGGTCTCTCAAGAGAGAGATTATCAAAGAGTCTTAAAGAGAATGCTCAATACTATAAACAAGAACGTTATGATATAGAGGATTCTATCGCACTAAACAAGAAGTCAATCACCGAACTCAATAAACAGGTAAATGCATACAAGACGCTCAGCGGACAGTCAGGGCGCATGACGCAACAGCTGCGTGCTATGCGCGAGGAATTGCAACGCATGGAAGAGAGTGGGGAATTCGGGACGGAGGCTTTCATGAAGATGTCCATCGCTGCAGCGAAGTTGGAAGACCAAATAGGCGACACGCAGCAGCGAATTCGTATCCTTGCCTCCGACACGAAAGAGATAGACGCTATCATGGGGCTCGGCGATGGTCTTGCAGGTGCGTTCTATGTAGCGACATCGGCTGCAGAGGTATTCGGTGATGATATAGAGGGTTTACAGCAGGCGTTCTACAAGGTGCAGGCAGCGATGTCTGTCGTCCAGGGAACGCAGCAGATATTCAATGCTCTCAACAAGGATAGTGCCGCAATGGTCGTCCTCAACACTGCCCTCACAAAACTACTCACAAAAGCAAAGACAAAGAATGCTGCCGCAACGGGTGCAGACGCTGCCGCTTCGGCAGCGGACACTGCAGCAAAGGGCTCTCAAACCGCTGCAACCACTGCAGCTACAGTAGCCCAAACAGGGCTTAACGCTGCTATGAAAGCCAACCCGATAGGTGTCATTCTCGGTATCATCCTCGCAGCCGTTGCAGCGGTTGCTGCGTTGGGAATAGGGATTGCCAAACTCGTCCATTATTTCTCGGACGCAGGGAAAGCAGAACGGGACTATGCCGAAGCCTCCCGTAAACTCGAGAAGATACAATCCGAGAATGCAGCAGGGGAAGCAAAGCGAGCATACGACAGGCAGCAGCAGATTAAAGCCACCAATGATGCCGAGGAGAAAGCCATCGAAGATGCACAGGCGCGCGGTGCTTCGGAATTGGAACTGGCACAGATAAAAGCGAACTACGCCAAGCAGCGTGCTGACGAGGCACAGAAATACTCCGACGATGAGATAAAGCGCAATAAAAACGAAGTTACACAACTTGAGAAAATGGTCGCTGCAAAGCAGGCAGAGGTGAACGCGTACAGGAATGGAAGCAAAAAACAGAAAAAAGCCCAAGAGGAACTGAATGAGGTAACGCAGCAGTACTACGACGCTCTGCAGGAAGGCAACGACCTTGAGCAAGAATCCACAGACGCAAAGAAAGCCGCCGCAGATGCCGAAAAGGAACTCTTGAATACTCGTGAGCAACTGCGCCAACAAGCCCAACAAGCCAATATCGACCTCATGAAAGACGGGGCAGCAAAAGAGATTGCACAAATAAAACTCAGTTACAAAGAGCAATTCAAGACCATTCAGGGTAACTCGCAAGAGGAAATCACGCTGCGCAAACTGCTCGAGGCAAAACAAGCAAAAGAGATTGCAGCCGTGCGGGCAAAATATGCCCAGCAAGCGCAACAGACCGCCATACAAGAGCAAAAGAACCTGCTAACCATCATGTCCCAAAGCAACGGGACTGAAGCCGACTACGCCGAGCAGATAGCCCTCACAAAGCAGATAGCCGAAGCGGAAGCACAAGCACGCATTGACGCTCTCGACAAAGAGAGCATGAGCGAGAAAGACTATGCTGCGCAGGTAGAGAGTATCCGCCTTGACTTGGCAAAGACGCTTCGCGAAATCGACCAGCAGGAAGCAGACCGAGCCGCCGAGAATGCGAAACGCCTCACCGACATAGAGGTGCAGGCGGCAGAGGCACGCAAGAACGCACTGACAGGTGCAGAGGGCGTTGATGAGCGAAAAGCCGTCACGGCTGAATACTACGCCACGCTGCAGAAACAGATAGAAGAGAATGCCGAGTTTGAGCGACAGGCTGTCGAACAGTCCACCGACACCGCAGAGGTCAAGGCTGCAAAGATAGAGAAAATCAATGCAGACATGAATAAAGCCATTGCGGACAACAGCAAGCAGGCTGCACAAGAACTGATGGACATCGACAACGAACGGCTGACGAAACTCGAGCAACAAGCAGAGCGGACAGCAGTAGCCGTGAACAATACCCAAGGTCTCAGCAAATTGGACGCGCTTAAGGCAAACCTCGATGCACAGACCAGCCTCTACGAAGCACAGAAAGACAGTATTGCAAAACAATACGCCGATGGGCTAATCTCGTTCCAAGAATATAAGCAACAGGAGTTTGAGATAACCAAAGAGATTGCAGACGCTGAAGCACAGTACACGCAGGATAAGATGCAGACGATTACAGACGCTTTTCAAACGGCTCTCAGTTCTCTGCAAGATATAAGCGACCTCGCATTCGAAGCACTCGGCAATAATGTGCAAGCGGAACTCGACGCATTGGAGGATGAATACACGACTGACGCCGAGGAAGCAAAAAAGAATGCGAATAAAAAGTATATGTCCGAGGCGGAATATGAGAAGAAGAAAGCTGCCCTCGAAATGAAGCAAGCCAAATATGCCAAGGCACAGGCACTAATCAATGCAGGTATCAATACTGCACTGGCAATTGTTACAACAATTGCGCAACTCGGTGCAACGCCGTGGGGTTTTGCTTCTGCAGCTATCGCAGGAGTAATGGGTGCAGCACAAATGGCAGTCATTGCAGCCAAACCACTCGCACAATATGCCAAGGGGCGCAAGGGCGGACAAGGCGAATATGCTCTCGTAGGCGAAAAGGGCGCAGAGATTATGTATGTGCCGCAAGGGGCAAGCATTATCCCGCATAACAAGATAGATAACCCCGCTGCATGGGGCGACTACGGTGTGCCGCAACTGCCTATCCCCGCCACGGCTGACATCTCGCCTGAGATACTCAACCAAGCGGTGGCGGCGAGCCAATGGCAACCTATCGACTACGACCGTCTTGGCAGGGCAGTTGCCGAAGCACTCCCGAAGCAACGCGCTGTGAACATCAATGTAGACCGAGCAGGCGTGAGCGTTCAGAGCGGCAACGACACTCGCACCTACCTCAATACTAAATACAACGGACAATGGTAATCAAGCACTATCTCAACAATACCGAGATTGACGAGCCTATCGGTTTCGACAACCTCAAGATGACTATGAAGCGGGGCGACTACCACGGCATGAGTGCCGAGGTCAGTGAATTATCTTTGGAGTTCTATGGAGCAGCTGCCGACATCGTGCGTGCCGCCTACCAAGCCGACCTCGACACCGAGGTAACCTATCGTGTCACGACCGACGATGAGGAGATGTACAGCGGAGTGCTCGACCTCTCCACCTACGAGGAGCAATACAGTGAGTACTGCTCCGTGTCCTGCAAAGTGGGCGAGATAGGCGTGAAGACAACATTCAACAACCGAGCCGATACAGAGATAGACCTCAACACAACCAAAACTATCGATGGGCTATCGCTCGCCCATACCTACCCATGGCACAAATTGACGCTACCCCGCTTGCGGATTCTTTACACAAACGAACTTGTCACAAAAAAAGATAACCTAATAACGAGCGGCACAAATACCGACGGAAAGACGGCACTCGTGCAGAACCACCTCCAGAACTTTATATCCATATTCCCAAGCGAGGTGAAGTTCGACGAATACGGAGAACTCGGCAGTTTGGTCAATGTCATCACGGGGTCTTACGAGAATATGCAGAACTATAAGGATATCGTGTACACAGACCACGAGGATATGAAACTTTGGCAGCGGGCGTACACAGACGAATGGGATGAGGACTACGGCAATGTCAGTACACACTCTATCGAAGCAGACATCAAAGTCAATCTCAAATTCCTCAACCAGATATTCTCGTACAAGAACAGCAGCGGGGAGATAGTCTTAGCCCCATTGGGTACTAACGATTGGCTGCTGCACTGCAAACTTGTACTCGTAGCCAAGAACACTATCATCGCGCAAGGGGACGAGGTGACATTCTATGACAATGGAGACGGCACAAACGAGGTAGGGGTAGAAAAGACGCTCACTCTCACATGCTCCACCACAGCTAATGTAGACGACACGCTATTCCTCGGAATACTGTTTACACACACAAACCTCGGAGCGCAGCTCTACCTACAAGTCATTTATGCACTAAACACAGGTGCAGAGTTTAATGCGACCATTCTCAAAGGGTCGTACATACGCACACAGATGTACGACAACATAGAGGGAGAGGATGTAAAAGCCGACACTATCCTCCTGCACGAGGCGTTGAATAAGGTCTCGGAGGTCATCAGCGAGAATGCCCTCACGGTCAAATCCGACCTATACAGCCGAAGCGACAGTGTGGTCAATAAGCACACAGCCGACAGCAGCGCCAGCACATTCGAGAAAGCGCAAGGGCTTAGCTCTCTGCGAGCTCTCACCAACGGCTATAAGATACGAGGGCTCTACACAGATAGCGACAACGAACGCAGTATGCCTGTGTCGTTCAAATCGCTCATCGAGAGCCTCGACGCACTCGATTGCATCGGTTGGGGGTTCTCCACCGAGAGTGGCACGACCTACATCCGAGTGGAGCGGTGGTCGTGGTTCTACAAGACAGGCGACCCGATATTGGTCATCAAACACCCGAACAGCGTCAAGACCTCTATCGACACCTCGCTCATCATCTCCGAACTGACTATCGGCTATAAGAAATACCTCACCAACGACGACATCGCCTCGATAGACAACATCATGACCGAGCGGACATTCACCACCAGCACCAAGGCAATCAGCAGCTCGGCAAGCAAGTTGTGCGAGTTCATCGCCGATAACTATGCCGCCGAGCTGACCCGCCGTGCCGCACTCACCACGAACGAGGATGAGGAGTTCAAATACGATGAGAATATCTTCATTTTCTCGCTCCAACGGAGCGCACGAGCTTACGTGGTAATCGCAAGCACAGACGACACAGCGACGACTGCCGAAGCAACAGAGGCATATTCGATACAGCCAGACATCAAGACCGCCGACAGCAGCCTGCTCAATCCCACCGAGGTGTACAACGCCAAGATTTCTCCTGCTCGCAATGCCTATCGGTGGATAGACCGCCTGTTCTGCGTGGCAGGGTTGCAGCCGTTCACCTGCACATCGGGCAAAGTCAATTACAAGGCACAGATAACCACCACGCCACAGCCCGACTTCCGCGTCACCTATATCACGCCCGACCCTGTCAACGACATACCCACCTACACAGTGCTCGACCCGTCAGGCTCAAAGATAGCAAGCGGATTAAAGCAGAACCCAGAGAACCTCACCCTGCGCGAGCGATACTATAAGACCTACCAAGTGCAAGCGCCCAAGCCAATGGCAGGCGTCAAGAGCGACGACGACCTCGTCATTCCCCGCATATTCAAAGCCGAGACAATCGAATTCACCTACCCGCTCTCCGTGGCGGAGTATAAGAAAGTCAAAGCCAACCCTTACGGGCTAATAGAGGTAGACGGTGTGCTCGGGTGGATAAAAGAGTTCACCTACTCGTTCGCTGACGGCGAGGCAACATTCAAATTGATACCAAAAGCAGACTAATATGTTAGAACAACAATTCATTCAGTGGCACGAAACTATCCCGACAGAGGAGGAATTGCCAATACCCGTAACAGACAGCATTCCTATGCGCTTTTTCTCGTATGCCGAGGAGGACGGCAGTAACAGAATCGACCTCGTGCGAGCCAATGGCGATGTGATTGCCGAGAATATCACCCGCTTCATAACCGCCTATTGGGATGACGACGCAAGTCTCCAATACTACCAAAACCTGCTCCGCGCGCTCTCGCAATATCTCGCCCCGATGGAGTGTTTCCGCCTGCGCATGCAGAACTACCGAGACGATGAAGCCTCTACGATATTGGGCTACTCCAACCTGCTGCGTTATGTCACCAACGAGGACGGCTATCTCTCCAGCCTCTCCTACTACTGCAACGAGCAGCAGTTCGGATTTCCATTCTCAGCGGGCAAGAAAGGCACTCCCTACTTCGGTAAGGACGCGCCCCTGCGTGAGAAAAAGGGCGAACAGGTCGCGCTCCCCATTCTCCTCTCGGCGGCGCAATACAAACAAACCGACAAGATATACGAGACCCGCACGGGCGAGCAGATAGTCCTCTACGTCACCATCTGCAAGGAGTACGAGGGCGAGACCGACTACATCCCCGAATCGTGGCACGAGAAGATTGTCACGGCTCTCTCCTGCGACGAGGTCTATATCAATGGCGAGCGGGTCACCAAGTCCGATTCTTACGAGATAGACCACGACAACTATACCTATTCCGATTGTGGCGTACGCCTCACCCGTGCCACTTTCAAGGTCAAAACCAATGTCATCCAACGCAACTCTAACTGCTAACCGATATGAACCTCACAAAGATTGAAGATGTAATGGCTGCCCTCACGGGCAACTACCCAAACAAGAAGATATGCATGGACTTGGCGCACCAACTCGCCGTCCACGCCAACGGCATAATGCCCGACGACAAGATACTCTCACGCCGCCCCTCCGAACCCGAAGAGATAAAGGAGTACCGCAAGCGAATCTATGTCCCCAAGACCAAGCAGGCAATCTCCAAGGTCATCCACAGCCTCGAAAAGATACGCCGTGCGCAGGATTGGAACATTCAATACGACGAGGAGAGTGTCCCCTCGTCGGTTGCCGAAAAGGAAACGCTCGAACAGTACTGCGAGTTCCAGTACCCAACATTCTCCTCGGTCACCAACTGGGCGTTCGCCGAGTTGCTCAAACGCTCACTCATCGATGCCAATGGTATCGTGGCTGTCATTCTCGAACAGTTGCCCCGCAGCAAGAGCGAGTACTGCAAGCCCGTCGCATGCTTCTTCGATAGCGACCAAATCGTTGAGTTTGTCGAGGAGGAGTATGTCGTGCTCAAGAGCCGCGACACCACGACATATTACAGCGAGACCAAGAATGGCGGGCGGCGAATCAACACCAACGGCGCGATTTACTTCATCCTCACGCAGAACGAGTTCGTCAAGTACGAGCAAACGGGTGCGGGCAAGTTCGACCCCAAGCAGGTGTTCCGCCACAACAGCGGCAAGTTGCCTGCGTGGAAAGTAGGCGGTCTGTTCAAGATACGCGCCAACAACGACACCGTCTACGAGAGCCGCCTCGCAAGCATGATACCCGACCTCGACGAAGCCGCTCGTGAGTACTCCGACCTGCAAGCCGAAATCGTTCAGCACATCCACTCCGAGAAATACGCCTACACCAACACCGAGTGTCCGCACTGCAAGGGTACGGGATTCGACCGAGAGCATAAGGACAAGGACGGGAAGCCCCTCACTTGTCCCCACTGCAACGGTTCGGGACATGTTCTCAACACCTCGCCCTACGGCATTCACCTCATCGACGCAGGGCGTGCGGGCGAACTCCAAGTGCCTGCGCCGCCCATCGGCTACATTCAGAAAGACACCGCTATCGCCACGCTCCAAGACCAACGGGTGCGCAACCACATCAAAGACGCGCTTGCCGCCGTCAATATGGAGTTCTTGGCAGAGACCCCTATCGACCAATCGGGTGTAGCCAAGGCGTATGATGCCAACGAACTGAACAACTTCGTCAACTCCGTCGCCGAAGACCTCGTACGCAACATCGACCGAGTGTATTATTTCATCTGCGAGTACCGCTACCACACCATTGTGCCGAACGAGGACACCCGCCGCAAGATGTTGCCCGCTATCAATGTGCCGACCAAGTTCGACATCGCCAACACCACTATCCTCATGCAGGAATTGCAGGGCGCACGCCAAGCCGAAGCCAACCCCGAAACGCTGCGTGTCCTCGAAACCAACTACGCCAAGATGCAGTTCAACACCTCTCCCGATGTCGCCCAACGCCTCGAAACGGTCTTCGACCTCGACCCGCTCTTCGGTATCAAGGAGGAGAACAAGATGACCATGCTGCAGAACGGCGGTATCACCGAGACTGCCTACATCATCTCCTGCAATATCCACGCCTTTGTGCGCCGTGCCGTGTTCGAGGACAAGGAGTTTTACAAGAAAGACTACAAGGAGAAACTGCGTGTGTTGGAACGCTACGCCGAAGAGGTGCGCTCGGAGGCAGAGACCAAAGCCACCGAGAAAGCCCAACAGCAAGCCGATTTCGGCGGATTAGACCAACAGCCTACTGACGACAAGAACGACCCGCAGAACGCACAGAAACAGCCCACCGACGAGGCTGACACCAACCCAAGCGTTGCACAGAAAGACGACAACGCACAAGACACAAAGAACCAAGACCACAAAGACAACGCAAAGCCCAATAACGCGCAGAAATGACCGAACTCCAATCCGTCATCGATACCCTCGACCAAGCCGCCGACTCGTTCGATAACATTGCCACCGCCGAGCAGAAGAAGATATACGACGAGGTCATCACCCTCGCCAAAGACCTCGACCTCGACGCACAAGGCAAGGTACGCCAATCGATAGCCAACCTCCAGCGGCTCACCGAGATAAAAGCCCGCCTCGCTGCCCTCTCCAAAGACAAGGAGTGGGTAGCGGGCATCAGCGGCTTTGCCAAATACTTCGGCATTCTCCAACAGCAGCAGAACGTCTATTTCTCCGACCACTTCCCCTCGCACACGCTCACCAAGTCCGCCAAGGAGAAGCACGCCCTGATGAAGCAACTCGCCGTGCAGAACACCATGGAAGCCCTTATGGGCAGCGGGCTAAAAGCCAATGTGACGGACAAGCTCAACGACATCCTCTTGCGTGCCGTTACCACCAATGCCCGCTTTGCCGACTTGCAAGAGGAACTGCGCACCCACCTGCTCGGCAAGGACGGCAGTCAGGGCGCATTCAGTCGCTATGCCACCACCTACGCCACCACCGCACTCTCGCAGTTCACGGGGCAGAACAACAAACTGCTCACCGACGACCTCGACTGCGAGTGGTTTATGTACACGGGCAGCAACAAGGAGACCACCCGCGAGTTCTGCCGAGAACTCACCGCAAAAAAATTCATCCACCGCTCCGAGATACCCACTATCCTCACGGGGCGGATTGACGACTACCAATGCGCCATCTACGAGAAGACGGGACTGCCGTATGGCATGATAGAGGGAACAACCGCCGACAACTTTCAATGTAACTGCGGCGGTTGGAACTGCCGCCACCAACTCGTACCCGTTGCCGATGCCGTAGTCCCTGCCGCCCTCCGCGCTAAATTCGACGAAGGTAAGCAACCCGAAGAGCCACTATGGGATACGCTTTATAAAAAGCAAAAAGGTACATTCGATGCCGTTATCAAGAGGGCTACAATTTTCGGAGTTGACACAAAACCTGCCTACAATAAAGATATCGCGAGCGAAAAAGAGTTCAGCAATATCCTAACGCAAATAAAGAGTTCTACCGATACAAAGGCAAAAGAATACACCCAAATATATGACTCGGTCATATCGTTAGCAGACCAAGCAAGAAACATAGGGAGTGATATTCTCTCGGAGGAAGCCTACTCTGTTCTCTCGAGTTTTGCTGCCGACAAACTCCAAACAAATGCGCAATACGAGAGCAACAAATCAGTGCTAAAATCGCTGATACAAAAGATAAAAGATGGTCTGAATCGACCTTCCAACGCCAATGTGCCGCAGAGCCTGCAACCAAATGCAGAGTATTGGCATGGGAGAGATATCAAACTAAACGAGGAATTATTCACATATGCCGAGAAAAAAATCAAGGTAGTGGTGGAACACGGCGATGAGGGGAGTTTTTGTAGAGGAAATGAAGTTCATCTCTTTATGGGTCAAAGAATCAAGGATTCTGTATGGCTTCATGAGACTTTGATATACCATGAGTGCGGACATGCCATAGTAAACCAAAGAGCCATATATAATTCAAAAGAGTTGAAAGATATGATGAGTCAGCAGAAAGACCGTCTCAAAGAAAAAGTAACAGTCACAACCGAGAAAAAAGTATGGGATAGCGACAAAGGAGAGGTTGTAACAATAACAGAAACGCACAGAACGGAAAGATATAAATATCTCGATAAACAACTAAAAGAACTGTATAACAAGATACGCATAACAAAGTCTGAAGAGTGTCTCGCAAAATATGGGGCAGAAAAAGACGATGCATTAGAGCAATTGACTGCCGTAGCAGATACACTGCAATCCCTTTATCCTAAATGCGGCTGGGGACATGGAGAGGCATATTTCCAAAAGCCAATCATGAAAGAGCATGAGTATATGGCTCACGCTTTCGAGAATACACTGAAAGGGAATGTGTTCTTCAAAAAACTAATGCCTGACATCTACCAAGAGATGATAGACTTTGTGCATACGCTGGCTATTCAGAAGTAATGTACAATCCTCCATCGGGTATAGAACCGATATACTCTGCATTGGCAGGCTCTTCTTCATCGAAAGCAGGGTAGTAGAAGACAAATTTCTCTCCCGTTCTTGCAATGCGTCTTAGTAATGCGTTTTCTTTATCCACATCGTGCAGAGCAATTGGGAGCAACAACGCCCCATCGCGCATATTGCGGTCGGGATGTTTTTCGCAGAAATACTCGAGCAGTTCCCAGTCGTCTAATTTTGAAAGGTCAAGTGCCATAATACTGAAGACTTTTTGCGGGCAAAAATACACCATTTATCCCACCCTTGCAAATTGTCACGAAAAAAAAATGCGCACAAAATAGAAATTATTTGCAGATACGATTTTTTATTCGTACCTTTGCGCATGAAATAATAAAATCTATTACATTATGTCCAAGTACATCAAAGTAACGCTCAAGGGAGAAACCACCCCGCGTATCGTGCTTTCGAACCTCAAGACCTTCTACATCGCACAGGGGGCACAGATAGAGACCCCGACCGATGAGGAGGTGTATGCCATCGAGCCTGCAGAGCGTCCCGCTGCAGAGCCTGCCGCAAGTGCAGACCAAGCCGCAGAGATTGCCAGTCTGCAAAAAGAGATAGCCGACCTGCGCACCGCAGCCGAGCAGGCAGACAAGACCATTGCCGACCTGCGCAAAGAACTCGCCAAAGCACACAAGGCAGAAACCCCCAAAGAATAATTACACATTAGTATGACACTCGGAGATTTACTCAATAAACTGGCAGCCAAGATTGGCGTGCAAAACGAACCCGCCCTCATCGACTTGCTCTCGTCGCAAGACCTCGCACAACAAGAGGTATCCGACGACCTTGCAGAGCGTTTCGACACGGGGCTCATGTCGCTCGACGGAGCGAAAAACAACCGAGAGGTGCTCAACCATCTCAAACCCATTATCCTCAAGGCAGCCGACGACAAGTTCGCCGTCCTCGCCGAGAAATACGGCATTGCGGACAGCATGCAGGCAGAGCCGTCAACCTACAAGAAGATAGACCTGCTCGAGAATGTCCTTGCCGCCCGTATCGCAGATAGTGAGAAGAGAGCCGCAAGCAACCACTCCACCCAAGGCGAAGAGAACGCCCGACTGACCAAGACAATCGCCGACCTGCAGAAGCAGTTGGCTGCGATTACCACCGCAAAGGACAACGAACTGAGCGAGTATAAGAAAGCCACTGCCCGTCAGCAACTCGATATGTTGGTCAATTTCGAACTCAACGGCAAGCGGTACGCTAACCAAGACCTCGGTGATACAAACATCACCATTGCCCGTGCCCTCATCGACAAAGCCCTGCAGGAGCAGCACGCCTCCCTCGTCAACGACGGCGGCACACTGCGTCTCAAGCAGACCGACAACCCCTCGCTCGACTTTATCGACAGCGGCTACAAGCCCGTCTCGTTCAGCGATTTCGCCAACCGTGTCCTCGCCGACAAACACCTGCTGGAGGTGTATAAAGAGCCAGACACCAACGGAGGCAGTGGGGCATATACCACTACTCAACAGCCCAAGTCCGTCACCCTGCCCAACGGCAAGACGGCGGACACAGGTAATATCGACGCAGCCGCTGCAGCCGCTATTGCCGACCTCGAACAATAAACAAAACAAAAGCAACTATGCCTATTACACTTACAGGGTTTGCTCAAGCCACTATCAAGAACCTCAATCTCGTGGCTAAGCAGAACGACCCGCAACTCAAACTCACCCCGACAGGCTTCCTGCGCTTGCTGTTGGAGAATAACGCCGCAACCGAAATCAACAACATCGAGGAGTTGCGCAAGGGATTGAAGCGTGAAATCAAACTGCGCTACCTGCAGCGTGGTCTCGAATCGGAGGTCACCGACACCGACGATTGCGATACGCCGCTCAGCGCCGATTGGAAAGAACACGCCATCGAGAACCCGTTCTTCTCCAAGATTGGTATTTTCATCTCCGACGACGAGATGCGCCAATACCAAGAGGAGGCTGTTCAGACCCTCGCCCTCGGCGATGCACAACAGTCGCCGCTCATGCGCGGACTATACGAGGTGCTGCTCACCAAACTCATCGGTTTGATTGGTAAGATAGACAGCAATCTGATTGCCGCTCAAGCCACCAAGTGGGGTGCAAACGCAGCCTACAAACTCGCCACCGCTGCCCAAACGCTGACCATCGGCAAGTCGGCTGATTTCAGCACGGGCTATGTCAAACTGATGGAAGACGCCCTCGTCAACGAGGTCAACGACAAACTGCTTATCTGCGGCAACGGACTTGTCACCCGTTACGACATCTTCCACAAGTTGAAGACTGGTATCGACAGCGAGGGTATCGCCGCTCTGCCGCTCAACGCCTACTACGACCCCCGCACTATCAACGGATGGGGCGAGAACCACTTCGGTGCATTCGCCAAAGGCACTATCGGCTTTGTCGATTGGAACGCTTATGTGGGCGCATTCGCAGGCGAGAAAGGCAACAGCGTATTCTTCACCCTGCCTGTGCCTGTCGAGTTGGACGGCGCACTCACCTCGTTGGTATTCGACTGCCAACTCAAGTATATCGATTGCCCCGAGTACAACGCAGAGGGCGGCATAACGCAAGCACGCGGGTGGAAACTCATCGTCTCCAAACACTACGGCTTGTTCTCCATGCCTACCGACGCATTCGCCGCAACGGATGTGCTCAAGGGCGTAAACGGCTCGTTCCACTACATAGCAGCAGAGAAAGCGTAACCTATGCTCGACGAGTTGAAAGGATATATCGGACTATTCAGTAGCGAGTCGGTGGAAGCCCCCAGCGGGTTGTACATCGACGCGCTGCCCGACATATCCCTCTCTCTGCTCGAGGACATCAGCCGCACCGACGAGGACGAGAACGACACTTGGTCGCGTATCGAGTGGCGGGGCATTCTCAAGTTCCGCACCCTCTTCATCGCCGAGGTCAACAAGTGCCACAAGGTTACGGATATAGAATTGTGCGAGTGCCTGATACTGAGCAACAAGGAGCTGCTTGCCACATCGTTGTGGTATCTCCTCGGAGCAGAGGTAATGCTCACCCGCAGAGCCTCATCGCGTATCAATGCCGCCACTATCGACCGAAATCGAAGCAAGGAACTCAGGGAGTATTTCGAGAACCAGTTCGCCAAGGAACTCACCACGGCGGTCAATGGAATCGACATCCACGCCTCCGAGTGCTTCGGCGAAGAGGAACACCCCGAACCCCACCAACTCATCACCTACGGAACGCCCAGACTATGACCTACTCCACCAACCTGCCCACCGTCCTCAACACCCTCGGTCTCACGCTGACCGACCTGCAAAAGGACAAGATGACGCGCCTCCAAGCCGTCAGCCTCATGGCAGTGTTGCGAGACCGCATACATGTGCAGGGCAGGGATAGCAGTGGAGCGCAGATAGGCACTTACACGCCTGCCTACATCCGCACGCGTATCAAAGCCAAGCGAGGCTCAAGCAGCAAGGTCATCCTGTCGCTCACTCGTGCCATGGAGGACAGTTACGAGGTTTATCCAATCACCAACGGCTACGGCATAGGCTTCAACACCATGGAGAATATGCAGAAAGCCCGCTGGTGCGAGGACACCTACAAGAAGCCTATCTTTGCGCCCACCGCCGAGGAACGCGCACTCGTCAAGCAGATTGCCGACGACTTTATCAACAAACTATGCAGCAAGTAATCGAACACATCAACGCCACCCTCGCAGACCTCCTGCAAGACCTCGACCTCAAGGCATACAGTCTTGCCGAATCGGTCAGCGTGCGCAGCGATGAGGAGATGACCTTTCCTGCTTTGGTGTTGCCCGACGGCGAGTGCATCAGTGTTTATGGCGAGACCGACCGACACGACATCACGCTCTACCACCGCCTCAATAGCGTGTCCTACCAAGAAGACGCTCCTGCGTCTTATGGCAGCGGCAATACCTATACCGAGACGGCAGATCTGTCGCTCATTGTCTTCGGCAAGCGGGCAAGCCTATCGCCTTTCGAGGCAGAACGAGCCTGCTGTAAGGCAATCGCCACCGAGCGGCATTGCAGCCTCTCGCAGAGCGACTTTGCCTCGTTGCAGATATTCGCCTCCGAGTATGCGGGCGTGTCCTACTTTATGTCCCCAGAGTACTACCTTTTCAAAATCAACTATCGTATAATCAGCACCTACAACCCACGGTGCAACTAAAACAATTACCCACTATGTCATTACAACGAATCACTTGTGAGAGCGCATCGGGCGAGGCTTTAATCCACTCCTGCGACCCGTGCAGCCGAGAACTCGGTCGTATTCGCGGTGTCTGCCTTGTAGACGGCTCGCTCGACCTCACCGAACTCATCGACAAACTCAAGGGCGCAACCGAAACCTCCGTCAGCGAGGCGCAGACGCTATTCGAGAAATACATCGCTGCAGGGCAGATACACCTCATCAGCGAGACCACAGGTACTTACGACGGCGGCTCTGCCCAGACGGGCGACGGCTACGGCGACGAGGAGACCCGCCTGCTCGGATACCTGCACACCCTGTCGTTCAAAGACCCCTCCTACAGCGGCAATAAGGATTTCTACGAGCGTGTGGAGAATGCGCATTGGCTACTGATATGGCGCACCGAGACCTTGCTTCACTTCACCGACAAGCCCGCCACCATTCAGGCAATCGCCCCTGTCGAGCAAGACCTCACCTCCGCAGTAGCGTGGAATGTCACCGCCACTTGGAAGAGCAAGAAGAAACCCGAAATCGCTCCGCTCGAGCCTTTGGAGAAATACTTCGAGGGCTGCTGGGTAGAGAAAGAGTAGTCGGTCGTGCAGCCCCGATACCGAAAAAGTCGGGGCTGCACGAACTCAACACCCACAAAGAAGCACAACTTTTTTTCATGAGGTAAATAGTTTTTCATTGTGTTTGCAGCAGCGGGCGGGGCAGCCGCCCCACTCGCCGCTTTTTATTCCCAAACGATTATGATACGATATCAGGCGGAAACAATCGATTTTACAATCACTCTAAACGATAGTAGTAGCATAGATAGATGGACTGACCTCTCCAAACTTGTAGTCTATCTCTATACAATTCAAACCACAATAGTTAAGTTCACTACTACCTCCACTAATGGTTACAACACGCTTATTGTCTCTGATGATGGAAAGACACTCTTAGGGACACTCACATCTGCCGATACAAGCAATATGAATGGAACTCTCTATGTTGATATCTATGCTGCTTGTGCTAATACACAAAAAGTATGCATTAGGAGTATTCCTACTGGCATTGAGATAAAGTATACACCCATCAAACAAGAAGTAAATGAATAAACAACTTGACATATCCATTACTTTTGCAGCAACCGATAATATATCCGCACAGGTTGGTACAGCCTACGCTTTGCAATCATCGCTCAATTCAATGCAATCTAACCTATCAGAGTTGCAGGCGATGCTTGATAACGACTACTATGATAACGAGATAGTAGATGCTAAATTGGACAACAAAGCGGATGTCGGAAGAGTAGAAACTCTTGAAAGCAGTGTTACCTCGCACACCCAATCCATAGCCTCGCACACAACGGACATCTCCTCGTTGCAGCAGACCGTAAACAATCACACCCAAGAGATAGCCAACAACACTGCCCTGATTAAGGACAAGACGGAAGACCTTGCGGCTGACATAGCCAAGAACACCGCTGCCATTAACAAGAACAAGTCAGCCATTATTGCCTGCGATAACAGGATTACCGCGAACAAGACCGCTATAGACGCCAACACCACAGCCATTGCCGCAAACACACAAGCGATAGCGGACAACAAGACCGCCGTAGATAACACCCTCGCAGACTACAAAGAGGACATAAACACTCTTACTGACAAGACAACCGAGAACACGACCGAGATTACTAATCTCTACGGCAAGATTGAACAAAACGGAAGAGCCATTGCCGCAAACGAGGAATCCATTGCAGCCAACAAGCGAGAGATAACCTCCCTCAAAGAAGCCACAGACGACGCAATAGACGACCTCAAAGCAGGAATAAACGCCAACAAAGAGGGGATTACAGCAAGCGACGCAAAGATAGACGCCAATACCCAATCCATTGCCGCAAACACACAAGCGATTGCAGACAACAAGACTGCCATTACCGCCAACAGCAACACCATTGCCACCCACACCACAAAGATAAACGAGAACACCACCGCCATTGCCAACGAGGTGACAGCACGCACGAACGCAGACCTATCGCTACAGACAACCATCAACAACTTAAGAAGTCAGACAACCGCAACCTGCAACGATATTTACAGCATTCTCAACAAGACACCTATGCTTGAGATTTTGGCAGTCCAATTAAACGCCCAAGGATTTCCAACATTGCCTTTGGAGTTCTCAACGACAATAGGTAGCCTTTTGTTGGCTTACAAGAACGCAATGACGGCAGACCCAAACGCATCGCTTTCAGCCGCCAAAGCACTCGCACAGTACTCTGGAGGGTATGCGTGTCTCTATCTCAACGGTAGGCCGTACGGTGTCAACAGCGAGGACGACCCGTCAAAGCAATACCACATATTCCTTCAACCGTGCCTTATGCGCTTCTACCACACGAAAGGAACAATGGAACTCACGGACACTATGGCTTGCACCCCCACATTCGAGATAGTATTGTCGGACGACTGCAAATCGGTTATCTCGTCCATACTGGACATAACGAATGCAGCGTACCTCCGTATGACAACCGACAGCGTAACAGCAAGCAGGTGGGTACTTGTATCAGCCGACGACGAGGTATTAACATATCTCCCATTCTCCTAAAACGCAAACATGAAACCGCAACACATCATTAACAAAGGCATCCACTGCAAGATACGGGTGTATGGCAGCGGCTTGGTGGTCGGCA
>CAVHKB010000009.1:0-25584 GCA_963636305.1 Prevotella sp. P5-108 | reverse complement strand
TCCGCTTTTCGCAGTACTCGCTCGATTTTTGACGCACCGACCCAAAGCCGAAAGTGGATGAAAGGTGGCTGGAGGGTCTGGGGATTCTGGATGTCTGGGGGATGGTTGGTTGGAGGAGAACAAGATGTTTTTCTTTTGAAAAGGAGTTGAGAGCCATAGCACGCTATGGCTCTACAGCCATTGAGAGCGAAGTTACAAACGACTACCAAACAACGATGGTGTGGGGAGAGCCATAGCACGCTATGGCTCTACAGCATACATAAACGAAGTTACACACGACGGGCAAAGGAGCAATTAATAATTAACAGTTAACAATTAACATGCAGAGTTGGGTTGGTGCTTATAGGCGGGTGAAGCCTACGGTAAGTACGAGGCGGTGGGAGGTGATGTCGACGGCATTCGGTTGCGTTTGCAAGGCGTGTGCATAGAAGTTGATTTGTTCTATGCGGAACTGATAGGCACAGTCGATAAACCATCGGTTGGTGCGATAACCGAAGCCCGTACTTGCATAGTGCGCGCATGATGGGTTGAAGAACTCCGTATCGGTGCGTGTGTCTGTTGCGCTTGGAATGAAAGAGAAGTCGGTTTGTGCGAAGGAGGACCGATAAGCGTAGCCTAATCGCAAGTACCAGTTGTTGCGAAGGACAGTCTCGGCACCAATCTTCAGCGTATGTTCGCAGGGCAGATACTGGCGTAAGGCACCTTTGAGGTCGTACTCCAACGAGAGCAAGCCTTTGGTGGTGAATTGGAACGCCAAGCCCATTGTTGTGCGCATGGGAAGGAGATAGTTGTCGATGGACAGTGAATTGGTGTAGGATGTTGTTGTGTTGTACTGCACATAGTTGGCGACACGCATGAAGGAGCAGGTGGGAGAATAGACGGATGCGCCAAGTCGTAGCCACGCAAGGGGTCGGTAGAGAAGTCCTACCGCTACATTTCCGCCGAAGCCAGTGGAGGAGACTGTCGTTTTATAGGTATAGCCTCCGGAGAGCAGGAACGCCTCGTTGTAGGTGACTTCTTTGGTGTGCGAGAGGGTCAGCATATTGAGAGAGATGCCGAAGTAGAGGCGGTTGGAGATGTTGGCTCCGTAGGCTAAAGTATATTGGTTGGCGGACCCTGATTCTTTTACCTGTGTAGTGGCTTGCACTGTTTCGTCCGGTTGCAGAACACTGTACCACTGCCCAAGGTCGGTTGTCGTATCGGGGACGATGACACCGCAGTCGTACGCCATGACTGAGAGCCACCCTACATTGGCATCGTTCCACACATCGGAGCCGACTTGGAGTTGGGCGGGTGACAGTCCGTTGGTGAGAGCGGCTATCAAGTCGGTTTGTGAGTAGGGCAAAGTTGCGGTGGTGCAGAAGGAGCGGTTATAGGAGCGCAAGCGGTGGTACTGTAGGACGAAGTTGTGCCGTAGCAGTCCTGAAAGTTTATTGTTGTAGGTAAAGCCGAATACCCAAGAGACTTGCGGGAGTCGAAACATGTTGTCGCGTGTTGTAGCGGCATCGGCATAGGACAGGAAGTACTGTCCGTCGGCGGTGAAAGATATTTCCCGTCGTTGGAACAGTCCCAGAGCAGCAGGGTTGTCGTTGATGGCAGAGGCATCGCCTCCGAGAGCCGTGAATGCTCCTGCCATAGCGACATATCGTGCTGTGCCGCAGATGTCCTGCTGCGAAAGGAGAAGCCTGTCGAAGTCTTGCGCCAGGAGATGTGCCGCGATGCAGGTCAGTCCCAATATGCAAAAGTACAGACGCCTCATAGTATTCTTATCGGGCAACAGACGGTAGGTTGGCGATAGGCTCTTGAACCGTATCGGTGCGTCCGACGGAAAGGGTATCGATGAACACCAGTTCCTTTATCGTTTTAGAGTTGTAGTACGGTTTGATGGTGTTGGAAAGTGAGTCGGCGGGAGTGAGTGTGGGATAGTAGTAGATGTCGTCGGTGAAGTGATTGTCGGCGCAAAGGCAGACGGTGAACATAGATCCCAATATGAGCAGCAGGCGCCTCATTTATACAAGGCATTGAGCAGGTTTGCCAGTTGCAGTCCCGCCGTATAAAGACTGAGGTCCAAATCGTTGCGGAAGCGGTAGGCATAGTGATAGTTGTTTTTGTCGCCTGTCAGTTGGTAGGCATAGATCTGTTGTTGTCGGTCGTAGGTGATGAAGAGGCACTGCAGGAGGGACAACTGTTGCAGTTGCTTTTTCTGACTGCCGTATTTATCGTTGAGGAAGGCGGCATACTCGGAGTAGGAGTACTGTGTGTTGTCGATAAGCCATCGGTCCCAGAGGGAGTGGAGGTTTGTTCCTCGTCCGAACCACCGTATCTGCACTTTGTTTCCTCCCTTGTCGTCAGGGTGTCCGAGGTGCATAGGTTGGAACATATCGCCTACAAGGTGGACGGTAAATTTGAGTGCGTCGATGTCAGTGTTGTTGTTCTGCAGGACTTTGGTCAGACTGTCCAGCGCATAGAACAGGTGTTCGCCTTGTGCTTTGGGGTTGTTGTAGAGTTGTGTGATATCTTCCTGCGACAGTCCAGCCGACAGGTTTTGGAAATGCCACCCATAGGAATGGGGGTAGATGGTATCGGATTTGATTTCGTCCGCCCAAGAGGAGTAATAGACCATGCCTCTGGTGCCTAAGAGGTTGTCGATCTGTTTGCGAGCCTTTTTACTGAGGTTTTGGTATGCAATCTCGGTGACAATGCGGTGGCCTACAGCGTCCCAGGCATAGGCAGAGAGTGTGCAGGAGAGCAGCAGCACGAGGAGAGGGAGATAACGGGTTGTTTTCATTGCAGATATGGTTAGTTGTATCAAGCGTGGAAGCCTATGATTTGCCGCACCTCTTGGATTGTTTTCTGCGCACTGACGGTGGCGTGTTCTGCCCCGTCGCGCAACACTTTGTTGAGGTAGTCGTCGTCGCTACGGAATGCCACGATTTTCTCACGGATGGGTGCGCAGAAAGCGTTGATGTCGGTAGCCAACTGCTTTTTCATATCTCCGTAGCGGATAGTCATGTCGTTGTATTTGTCGTTGAAATAGTTGTAGGTGTCGGGTGTAGAGACGAGGCTCATGAGAGTGAAGAGGTTCTGAATGACTTCGGGCTTTTCCTGGTTGGGCATGGTAGGTCCTGCGTCGGTGACGGCTTTCATGACTTTCTGTTTGATGGTTTTCTCGTCGTCGCAGAGGTAGAGTGCATTGCCTTCGCTTTTTCCCATTTTGCCAGTTCCGTTGAGTCCGGGTACTTTGACAGCCTTATCGGAGAGGTGGAAGGATTCGGGTTCTTTGAAATAGTCAACGCCATAGATTCGATTGAAGCGTCTTGCGCATAGGCGAGCCATTTCCATGTTCTGTTCCTGGTCTTTGCCGACGGGAACTTTGTCGGCGCGGTGTACCAGGATGTCGGCCGCCATGAGGGTGGGGTAGGTGAGCAATCCTGCATTGACATTGTTGGGATTTTGGCGCACTTTCTCTTTGAAAGAGGTTACGCGTTCCAACTCGCCGAGATAGGTGTTCATGTTGAAGTAGAGGTACAATTCGAGGACTTGCTTCACATCGCTCTGCACATAGATAGGTGCTATGTCGGGATTGATGCCGCAGGCGAGATATTCAGCCAATATGGTTTTAGCGGAGTTGCGTATGTTCTCGGGTGTAGGGTGTGTGGTGAGGGAATGCCAGTCGGCAATAAAGAAGAGGCATTGGTATTCGTTTTGCATTTTGAGGAAACTCTTGACTGCCCCGAAATAGTTGCCGAGGTGCAGGTTTCCGGTAGGGCGTATGCCCGAAATTACTTTTTCCATAATCAGACTGCTATTGCTATTGTGTGTGCTATGCCTTGTTAGCGGTACTATTGTTCGTCGTCGTTGCTAATCGGGAGGTCCCGTTTGATGCGTTGATCGAGTGCGGTGAGTGTTTCTGTCCGAGCCACACCCGGAATGACCTGTATTTTAGAGTTCAATAGTTCGAACAGGTGTTCGTCGTTTTTGGCATAGAGTTTAATGAGCAAGGAGAATGCGCCCAAGGTGAAATGACTTTCGACGATTTCGGGTATGTTTTCCAGTGCTTGTGTGACGGACTGATATTGATTGCCTCTTTCGAGAATGATACCGACATAGGCGCACAATTGATAGCCCAGCGCTTTGGGATTGATGAAATAGCCGGAGCCAATGATGACGCCCATATCGATCATCCGTTGTACCCGCTGATGCACTGCTGCGCGCGACACGCCACAAATCTCTGCCACTTCACGGAAGGGTATGCGTGCGTTCTGACCGATAATTTTCAGGATTCGGCGATCCAGTTCATCCAATATCTTATCCATTGTTTCAAAGACGAAATTGTTAGTTGTTATGGTTGTACATTCTACAGAAGAGAAAGCCGACTTTGTTAACTGATATACACCCCTTTATGCTCCGTTGTTTTATCGGAAAAGCAATATGCTACCAATCTCTTCTGTTTTCACGACAAAGGTACAACATTCTTCTGATTTGGCAAAAATCTGTCAGAAAATAGTGCGATATGTATGACGAAAGAAGCAGTGAGGTGTGTTAGGTGACCAGAAAATGTGGTTTATGGTTACCAAGAGTGTATTTGGTTTGTCGGACTAATAAATATGCTTTATTTTTGCATACACAAAGTACAGAAAATATGAAGAAAGCCGAATATGATTGTCGTGTTGTTTTAAGCAAGGAGCAGTGTATTAGCGGTATAAGCGAGGTGATGTTGGATGAGAAGAGCCGTCTTACGAATTTGGAGATTGCCCGAGATATATTGCGCAAGATAGAGGAGGTGAGTGAGGACGGTTCAATAGAGATAGTGTTTGCGAATGATATACGGAAGTATATAGAGATTTTGCAGCAAGAGGGATTGAGTCCGCTTGTGATAGATTCCGCATTTCGGATACGGCTGCCTTTGTATGAACTGACATTGGATCTGCCTCCATTGGCAAAGTCGATCTATATGCTTTATATGCGTCATGAAGAGGGTTTTTATCGGAAACAGATTGCGGATTTCAGGGACGAGTTACTATTGCTTTATGCCGCGAATCTGAAGAAGCGTGTTGACCGAGAGATGTGTGAAACGATAGACCATTTGACCGACTTCTCCCGTAAGAACTTGGACAAACAGATGAGTATTATCAACAGTACCTTTCGTTGTGCATTGAAAGACAAAGCCGTACACTATATTCCACAGAGTGAGCATCGTGGCGGAATCCGCAAGTTGGATTTTGAGCGTGTCAGTTTTCACTTGCCCAAAAGTCTGCAAGACGACAACCTGTTGCAACAATCGGCAGAGAGGTATTATGATTGCAGTATGAAGGATTTTCGGAAGATAGAAGTGAAGAACAGGGTGGATAATGGACGGAATGAAACAGGAACTAACTAATTTTATCAGATTATGCATAGAAATATCTTTCTTTTTGTTTTGGCATTGGTTTTTTGTTGCTGCGATGACCCTTATTCGGACTATTATCCATCGACATCGGGAAGCAGCGCGTTGCCTGCTCCAGAGGCGAAGTTCTCGGTGAAGATAACCAAGCCATTGACCATAGATTGTACGAACACCTCGAAGAATGCGGTGAAATATGTATGGGATTTCGGCGACGGTTCCACTTCGGAACTTGCGAGTCCGGTATATCGTTACACGAATGCAGGTGCGTATAAGGTAACCCTGAAAGCGATGAATGCGAACGGGGAGACGAGTTATTACAGCAAGAATGTGACGGTGGAGGCACCCGATAAGATTATTTTTGCGGGTTTGCGTTACAACAGAGTGCCATACGACAACAAGTACTATAAATTTCAGTTGAAAGACAGCGGTCCGTATAGTGTCAAGACATGGGCGAACAGTACTTACAAACTGCTTTCCAATGCAGTTATGCCATACGACTTTATTTTTGTTACTCCTGTGGTATTAAGTAACATTGCCAAGCATGATTACTACGACATAATTGTGTACTGGAGTAACAAAGACGGAGGGGATGTGACCCAGATACTGCGCCAGAGAGTGTACACAAGTCTTATCTATGCATATTATCCATACGAGGTGACTGTGACCTCGAACAATGGCAGTACGCAGGTGGTGCTGTTGTTTGAATACGAGTAGAAAACCGTACGCCGACTGCAGGCAAGGGATATTACGGAGGAAGGTGTTTCCTTCGGTTATGGGTGGAAAATAAGAGTAATGTGTTTCTCCATTGTTTCTTTTTCGAAAGGGACAATGGAGTTTTTTTGTTGAGTGTTGTACGGAAGGCGATATTTATGTATCTTTGCAATCGTAAGATTATGGGAGAGGACAAGTATTAATCAGAACACAAAGATAAAATGAAGAAATTGCTACTGTTGTTGGCGTTATTGCCATTGGGTATGTTTGCCCGAGAGAATCCTCTGTCTTTTTTGTTGGGTCAGCGAAAGTTAGACCTGTCGATCGATTATTCGGAAGGCAGTTTATGCTCGATGCAGGAGGATGAATTTATTCCGTTTATGGAAAGTGAGGCTGAAGAGCCATGGGTGAATATAGCAGGTGAGTGGAAGGCAAAATTTACCGCAGAACTGAATGAGGAATTGGAAGATACGGAGTTGTTGGTAGGTTCGTATCCGAAAGCGGCCTACGAGGCGGTAGTGAATGTGGAGTATCTGAACAAGAAGGGGCGTTTTGTTGCCGTTGTAGATTTTGTGGAAAAGGAAAGCGGGAAGGTGGTTTACAGCAAGTATATAGCAGAGGACGGCGGTGTTTTCGGTACGATTACGAATTTGATTGGTGACGGACACAAGCACGCAGGGGAAGCGTTGGGTGAGTTTCTTGCGGACTATGTCGATTGATGGTGTACTGGCCGTGCTGGTCAGTGCATTATTTGATAGATTAGTTCTTTCCAGATTTCGGTTTCAGTGACACTCGGATTGTTGAAGCCTTTGGAACGGACATCGGCTTGCCGTATGTAGCCGATGATTCGGAATGTTTTCCCTTTGGAGAAGCGAGTGGCGGCTTTTTGGTAGTCTTTGACAAAGTAGGGCGATATTTTGAGGATGCTTGCCACTGTGCGTTCGTCTTTTTGTTCTCTTGGCAGATAGAGGTAGAGCAAAAGGTTGGCAAAGAAATTGAACAGGGGGATGATTTCTTTTTGAATGGGATGTTGTTTGCTGTCGGCAAAGTATCGTGTTATCCGATTTGCCTTTAAGATATCTCCGTTGATGATAGCGGATTGGAGTTCGAATATATTGTAGTCTTTCGATATTCCGATGTTTCGTTGTACGATGTCGGCATCGATACGGTTGGAGCCTTGTGGCAGTCCTGCGATGAGTCGCTTGAGTTCCCCTACGATTTTTTGCAGGTCGTTGCCGATGCTTTCAGCGAGGAGTGCGGATATGCGCTCGTCGATAGTGATATTGGTTTGTTTATCTGCGTTGTATTGCCGTATATAGTCGAGAATCCATTTCTGGACCTGATAGTCTTGCAGTTTTTTTGATTCCATCATGACCCCTCCGTTCTTCTCTATATTGGCGAAGACTGCCCGTCGCCTGTCGGGCGCACCGTACTTGTAGCAGAAGACGAGAATGGTGGTGGGTACGATTTGCTTCAGGTAGAGTTCAAGAGGAGTCCAGTTGCGTATATTTTGTGCTTCTCTTACAATAATGACCTGGTGTTGTGCGACCATTGGAAACCGTCGTGCAGCGGCAATGAGGGGGGATATATCCCGCTCGTAGTCTTTTCCGTAGGCGATGGTCAGGTCGAACTCACGGCTCATATCGTCGAGCAGATGCTGTTCGATGTAGTCGGCAATGAGGTCTATATAGTAAGGCTCTTCGCCAAAGAGGAAATAGAGTGGTGCATAGTTTCCTTTTTGCAGTTGCAATTGCAGTTGGTCGTAGGTGGTCATGGCGTGTTACTCGAATCGCAGGTGTTTGAGAGTGAAAGAGTTGTTTTGTATAGCGGTGAGAGCATCGATGCCTATCTCGAGATGTTCTTTTGCGAACAGTTCGGTGGTTTTACGGTCCATGGCTTCGGTTTTGATTCCGTCGGGTTGAAGCGGCATATCGGAGATGAGAAGCAGTACACCTGTCGGGATACTGTTGTGGAATCCGACAGTGAGTAGTGTGGCGGTCTCCATATCGACGGCATACGCTCTTGTGGAGCGTAGATATTGGCGGAATTGTTCGTCGTGTTCCCAGACTCGTCGGTTGGTGGTATAGACAGTGCCTGTCCAATAGTCGTGTCCGTAGTTGCGAATGCTGGTGGACACTGCCCGTAATATACTGAAAGCGGGCAAAGCAGGAATTTCTGGCGGATAGTAGTCGTTGCTGGTACCTTCTCCTCTTATTGCTGCAGAGGGCAGGATATAGTCGCCTATTTTATTCTTATCCCTCAATCCTCCGCACTTGCCCAAGAACAGAACGGCTTTTGGGTGTATGGCACTTAGCATATCCATGATGAGGGCTGCATTGGGGCTTCCTATTCCGAAGTTGATGATGGTCATGTTGTTTGCCGAAGCGTTGGGCATATTACCTTCTCTTCCTATCACAGGCACATTATACTGTTGGGCGAACAACTCTACATAGTGGTTGAAGTTGGTGAGCAGAATGTAGTCTGCGAAGTCGTTCAATTGGCGTTTGGTGTATCGTGGCAGCCAATTTTGTACTATTTCGTCTTTTGTTTTTAGCATAATGAATCGGTTTTTCTGTGTGCAAAGATACAAAAAGTTGTATTTGTGTGCAAATAAGAGTATGATAAAGGCAGGGCAACCGCATCAAAACTTTGGAACGGACGATGGTATTGACGCCTTGCAAATGTCCGATGACGAACCGTGTTAGAACGGACGGCTACGCCGTATGGACACGAATTGACATAAAGAACACAGAATACCCTGTTAGCCTCCAAATACATGGAAAATTATCCAAATAAGGGCAAATACAATGGACTATAGGGAACAGATGCTATGCGTATTGCCATTAATTATCCTGAAAACAGAACAGGCAACGGGAATACGGCACGGGCAACCGGCAGCAAAAGACCTGTCATTTTGATGCGGTTGCCCTGATCGTAAAGGCTGTAATTAGCGTCTAATCTCGGACGTATCCCCATACCATTACCGTACCATTACCTTACCAAGTATAACCCTTATAAGGGTTCTGTAATGGTTTCTACCTGAAACATCTAACTGTATTCGTTTCTGTATAGACAAACATGTTTTTTTATGTCAATTGACGACCTTACGCCGCAGGCGTCCGTTCCCGCAAGTCATCCGTCCGTTTCCACCAAGTTTGCCACCGTAAATTTGCACACCTGCAAAATTCTTCCTATCTTTGCACCGCAAAACCCACGCGGTGGCTTTCGTTGACGGACACAGCGGTGTCCCGAGAGAGCGGTTGGGTGGGCTTTGTGACATACAAAAGGCGTTTACTAACGCTTGCGAATCGGTCATTGAAACCTGAGAAATTTCAACAATCTTATTCGATAGCAAGGCATTAGTAGATGCTCATGGGTGTATCTACACTTGCGTGTACCTGTATGGTATGCATCAAGTATGATATACACGCGTGGGTTTCTGCATGTATTTTCGATAAGATTGGTTATCTCAGGACCACAATGACGGATTTACTAACAGAAGTCCGCGTTTTTTGTGTGCCTATAGGTGAACCATACAGACCAAATCAAGCAAAACAACAATAATAACAGAAACGGAGAAAGTCGATAGCCGAATCATAAAGTGGAGACAAGCAAAATTCAATGAACTATGAGAACAAAACTAATCTCAATTGCAATTGCCCTGCTAACAGGTATGTCAGCATGGGCGGACGATGTATGGAACTACAATGTCTATGACAATTGTAGTAAGAATGGTTATGAAGCAGGCATTAGCCCCGCCCCTGCCAGTGTACAAGCGGTTGACCTCGGTCTGCCGAGTGGTATCAAGTGGGCGTCGTGCAATGTAGGTGCCAACCAGCCCGAAGACTACGGCAACTACTATGCATGGGGTGAAGTAATTCCCAAAGACGACTATTCTTGGACAACCTACAAGTATGCCAATGGTAGTTATGATAAACTCACCAAATACTGCAACGACGCAGATTATGGCAACAATGGTTTTACAGACAACAAAACCACTTTGGACCCCGAAGACGATGCTGCCCATGTCAATTGGGGTGGTAATTGGCGTATGCCGACAAGTGCAGAATTTAGCGAACTGATTGACAATTGCACTTGGGAATGGACAATCCAAAACGGTGTCAAAGGCTACAAAGTAACCAGCAAGACGAATAGCAACTCTATCTTCCTCCCCGCGGCGGGCTATCGCTACGACACGGACGCCGGCAGTGTCGGCTCGTACGGCAGCTTCTGGTCGTCGTCCCTCAACGAGTACAGCCCGGACCGCGCGTGGGACCTCAACTTCACCTCGGGCAGCCGGGGCAGGTACCGCGACTATCGCTGCTTTGGTCAGTCTGTCCGCCCCGTTTGCCCGTAGCCTAGAACTGCCATTCCGTCTATAGTATCTAAAGCAGACACTACCACATCGCAAAAGGTACTCCGTGACGGACAGGTCTATATCCTCCGCAATGGAAAGACCTACACCGTGACAGGCATAGAGGTGAAATGACAATGCGCAGTGCATAATGTGTAATGCACAATGTGCGATTGGGGGCTGTCTAACAAGTTTTGGTTAGGCAGCCCCTTTTGTTGTATCCATACCCCAAATTACTACTGTTTTTATGATAATTGACGGTCATACGCCGCAGGCGTCCGTTCCCAAAGTCAGCCGTCCGTTCCAAAGTTTGGATGCGGTTGCCCCAATGATGACAGGTCAATTTATGGCGGAAAAAGAGACTGTCCTTGCGTGTATTTACTTGGTGCCAGGTACGGGAAAGGGTTGATAGTGACAGGGTTGTGCTATGAGTACAAAATGATGGAGTATTACGATAGAGTAGAGGACATTCGCGTGTAGAGTGCAGCGTTTGGTTAAGAATTTAGAGAGGAGAGAGGAGGGATGAAATTTTATTGCGAAAAGACTTGCATTTTGATGTTTTTTGTTGTATCTTTGCAGTGTCAAAAAAAGACAAGGTACGGAGTGTGCCATAGTGGATAGATTTGGACTGCTTGCAACCACTATAAAAAATGCTAAAATCGTTCTTGTCAACGCATAAGCAATCCATGATTTTTATGTTTAACTCTGTGAGTACCATTGCGAACAGTGTATGGTACTTGCAAAAGTAAGTTATGGTATAATTATGTCTTATTTATTTACTTCAGAGTCGGTATCGGAGGGTCATCCTGATAAGGTAGCCGACCAGATTTCGGATGCTGTATTGGATGCATTTCTTGCACAGGATGAAGAGAGTCATGTGGCTTGTGAGACTTTAGTGACGACAGGTCAGGTTATTATTTCCGGTGAGGTGAGCAGTAATGCTTATGTAGATTTGCAACGGATTGCTCGTCGTACGATAGCCCGAATAGGTTATACGAAGAGTGAGTATATGTTCGATTCTGCTTCGTGCGGGATATTGACGGCATTGCATGAGCAATCGAAAGATATTAATCGGGGTGTATCTCGTGGCAGCAGGTTGGTTCAGGGTGCAGGTGACCAGGGTATGATGTTTGGTTATGCCACCGACGAAACGGATAACTATATGCCTTTGACGCTTGATTTGGCTCATACGCTGATGTTTACATTGGCTCGTATTCGTCATGAGGGGAAGCAGATGACATATCTGCGTCCGGATGCCAAGTCACAGGTGACAATGGAGTATGATGATGCGAACAGACCTGTACGGATAGATACGATAGTTCTCTCGACGCAGCACGATCCTGATGTAAGTCAAGAGCAGATTGCACGGGATGTCCGTGAGATACTGTTGCCTCGTGTTGCAACTCGTGATCCGCGTTATAAAGAGTTGCTTGGTGATCCGCATATCCAGTTATTGGTTAACCCGACCGGCAGTTTTGTTATAGGTGGTCCTCATGGTGATACGGGCTTGACGGGTAGGAAGATAATTGTAGATACTTATGGTGGTCGTGGTGCGCACGGTGGTGGCGCTTTTTCGGGAAAAGATCCAAGCAAGGTAGATAGGTCTGCTGCTTATGCTGCCCGGCATATTGCGAAGAATATAGTGGCGGCGGGTATGGCTCATCGTGCGTTGGTGCAAATCAGTTATGCCATCGGCATAGCCGAACCCGTCAGTTTGTGCATAGACACTTATGGTACGAACCAAACACGGTATAGTGACGGAGCAATTGCCGAGCGGATATTGTCGCTGTTTGATCTACGTCCAGGTGCAATTGCTGAAACCTATCATCTTCTTCAGCCTATTTATGAAGAAACGGCAAGTTACGGGCATGTGGGGCGTACACCGCAAATAGTAGAGAAAACCTTTGTGGATGATTGCGGCAAGGAATTTAAGCGAAAGGTGGAACTGTTCAGTTGGGAACGATTGGATAGAGTAGAGGAGTTGAAAAAGGTATTTTTCAAGTAAGCAATCGAAAGTGGGGCTATTGTTTTTCCCTCGCATAATCTTTTTATAAAGCACTGAAAACAATGAGAACATCAGAAGAATTATCAGGCGTTAGCCTGTTGGGAAACCAACACACAAGTTATCCTACGGATTATGCTCCGCAGTTGTTGGAAACCTTTGTGAATAAACATCCGGAGAATGAGTATTTGGTGACCTTGCATTGTCCTGAATTTACTTCTCTGTGTCCGAAGACAGGGCAACCTGACTTTGGGACTATCGTTATCTCGTATATTCCGCAGGAAAAGATGGTGGAGAGTAAGTCGTTGAAACTTTACTTATTCTCGTTTCGTAATCATGGTGATTTTCATGAGGATTGTGTCAATATCATCATGCAGGACCTTATCCGTTTAATGCATCCTAAGTATATTGAGGTAACGGGATTGTTTATGCCTCGTGGCGGAATAAGTATATACCCTTTTGCCAACTACGGTGATGAGTCGCATCAAGCGTTGCGGGAAATGCGTTTGCGAGAACAGATGGTTTTTTGCCTTAACAATGTGCGAAGATGAAAGATAGTATATTGATATATTCTGGTGGAATGGACTCTACCACAATGCTTTATGACTACAAAGATGCTATAGCCTTGGCAGTAAGTTTCAACTATGGTAGTAATCATAATGCCAAAGAACTGCAATGCGCTGCTCTGCACTGCAAGCGTTTAGGGATACGGCATATTGTTATCAATCTGGACTTTATGAAGCAGTATTTCCATAGTTCGCTCTTGTCTGGTGCAGAGAGTATTCCCGAAGGGCATTATGCGTCAGAAAACATGCGTTCAACGGTAGTGCCTTTTCGTAATGGGATAATGATTGCCATTGCCGCAGGGTTGGCAGAGGATAATGGGCTGAAGCGTATCATGTTGGCTAACCATAGTGGTGACCATGCTATCTATCCCGATTGCCGTGTTGACTTTGTGGAGGCAATGAATCAGTCGTGTCAGGCTGGCACTTATCAACATGTTGAGTTGTTTACGCCTTACACTCAATGGACTAAAACGGATATTGCCCGTCGAGGAAAAGCACTTGGTATCGACTATGCAGAGACTTGGAGTTGCTATAAGGGCGGCGAGCGTCCTTGTGGTAAGTGCGGAACTTGTGTCGAGCGTCGTGAAGCCCTGCGTGAAGCGGGAATTGAGGATAAGACGGAATACGAAGAATAAACAATCTGTTTTATGTACTACATTGAAAAGAGAATAACAATATCGGCCGCACATAACTTGAACTTGTCCTACGAGAGTAAGTGCGAGGCATTGCATGGGCATAACTGGGTCATTACTGTCTATTGTAAGTCCGAAGAACTTAACAGGGATGGTATGGTAACTGACTTTACCCATATTAAGAACATCGTGAAAAATACTTTCGACCATCGCTATATCAACGAAGTGCTACCCGTGAACCCGTCGGCGGAGAACATTGCCCGTTGGATTTGCGACCATATTGAGAACTGCTACAAGGTGGCAGTGCAGGAATCGGAAGGGAACATGGCTATCTACGAGCGATGATGGACGGAAAGTATCGTGTCCACGAGATATTCTTCAGCCTGCAAGGAGAGGGCTACCATACAGGGACTCCCGCTGTTTTTATACGCTTCTCTGGTTGCAACTTGCATTGTTCTTTCTGCGATACGGATTTCAACTCATATCGTTTGTACAGTGCCGAAGATATTTGTGAGCAAGTAGCAACTGTTCTGCATACAAGAGGATCCATTCCCGCTTCATCTACGCTGGTTGTGCTGACGGGAGGAGAACCCTCACTGCAAGTTGACGATAGGTTAGTGGAGTCCCTGCACCGTTTGGCTGATACGATATGTATCGAGACCAATGGTACACACCCCGTGCCTAAAGGCATAGACTGGGTGACTTGTTCGCCCAAAGAAGGGAGTAGGGTAGTGCTACTCAACGCCGATGAAGTGAAAGTGGTATATACTGGGCAGGATGTTGAGCATTGGCGTCGGCAAATAATGAGTAAGCACTGGTTTCTGCAACCCTGTTCTTGCCAAAACACTGCTGACACTGTCAACTATGTGT
This sequence comes from Prevotella sp. P5-108, assembly GCA_963636305.1. Lineage (GTDB taxonomy): Bacteria > Bacteroidota > Bacteroidia > Bacteroidales > Paludibacteraceae > Colicola. The sequence continues at coordinate 11,063 of CAVHKB010000009.1, read as the reverse complement.
TGCATCACCCAGCCTGGCGCTTGTCCCTCCAAACGCATAAGTTAGTGGGAATAGAGTAAGCAGAGTGGCATATTCTTTGCTGAAGACGATAGGTGAAAACCATCCTGTATCTTTTTGCAATTATGTTACAGACAAACCATATCAGATACACAATGCTCATAGCATTGATGTATCTTTTTTTTATACCCCTCGGAGCAAGAACTTACTGTGGTCGTGTAGTGGACAAAAACAACGACCCCGTCCCGTATGCGACAGTCTATCTTGCCAACGACCCTGTTGTCGGCACGGCTACCAATGCCAACGGGATATTCACCCTGTCCACCGATGCTTCGCAAAACGAAGTGGTTATCATCTCTTTCATTGGCTATACCAAATACGAAACCTCCCTCTCGGCTTTCACCAACCTGCAATTGCCGTTTGTCGTCCAACTGCAAGAGCAACCGATTGCTTTGCAAGAGGCTGTCGTTGCTGCTCCCGCTCAGCGCCAGAAAAACAAACGCAAGGCGATGGCGTCCCTCCTCTATAAGGTCTATAACCAAATGCAGACGGAGTTCCCTGACACCCCCTCCCAATATCGTATCGTGAGCGATGTTTCCATGAACGCCGACAACTCCCCGTGGGGTATGGAGCAGTTGATTGCCACTGCCGTGCATATCCCGTACCAAGGATGCGACAGGCACGACTCTATCCAGTTCGCCCCAGAACACTGTAAGCGTTTCCTCGACAGCACCATTCGTCACCGTGCCGATGTCGTCCTTAGCCACGATGACCTCAACCCCTCTTTGCGTGTAGTGGCCAACGAGGCGGACTCCGGTATCATGATTCACTGGGCTCTTTGGCGCTCAAGAGATGCACGATACCATTTCGAAGACTCCATGAACGACCTTCGGCATTGGGCTGTCTCTAACGAGAGTGACAACGAAACCGTGTTGACTTATACCGAGAAACACAATTTCATGGGTCTATTCAAGATTACCATTCACAGTCACTACATCATCCATTCCGATTCCTATTCGCTTCTGCGTTTCTCTGAAGATGCAACGGCGCAGTTGGTCATTCCCTTTGGCTATAAACTGAAAGGAGGAGAACTCGAACTGCTCAACCTCTTGAATGTCAACGACTATGCTATTGAACGCTTCCGTCTTCGCCGTATCCGTGTATCTATGCAGATGAACACTATCTTCCAGATGCAAGACGGAGTACGGCTTATGAAGGAACGCAGTCTACAGGCACATGCCATGCTTTTGGGTACCCGTAAAGCAGAAATACCGCTCGACATCAACGCCACACAGCGTGCTACAATGGCTCGTAACAAAGGCGTTCAACCTCTTACCCCGCAACAGATGAGTCAGCGGATAGAGCGAGAGATTGTACCTGTCTATTAAGCACAAACATCTATCCCGAATGTCTATCGCTTCGTCCTGCTTGCCCTCCCTCTACAGAAAATATAGTTAAAATAGTTAAAAGAATGTAAATGCCGCTTGCCCCTCTTTTCAATGCGGATAAGCACATGTTACCCTCTCCCAAGCCCCATCAATACTATCTTTTCCCTATGTTTTATATACGACGCATATAGGACGAATATAGGACGAATATAGGAAACACCTGCAAAACACCTCTAATCCACCTCCATAACACCTCTCTCGATATATTAATTGACAATGGTCAATTGTTAATCTTTCTTTTCTTTTTTCTCCCCCGTTTCTTGTCTTCTCGGATTTTGCATTTTGCAGATACACTAAAAATGCGTACCTTTGCAAGGACTTGCAACAATGAGGTCACTCAAGGATAACGATTACATACCAATGCTCACCAACGCTGAACAACAAGAGATTCTACGCCGTCGCACATTTGCGATTATATCACACCCTGACGCGGGGAAAACAACACTGACCGAAAAACTGCTCCTCTACGGGGGCGCAATCCATGTGGCAGGTGCCGTCAAGTCTAATAAAATACGCAAAACTGCTACCTCCGACTGGATGGAAATAGAAAAACAGCGTGGTATTTCCGTTGCCACTTCTGTCATGGGATTTGACTATGAAACAACTTCCGAGAACCCTTCCCATCGCAAAAACGCAGATTCAGCCTCTAAAGTCTGTTATCATATCAATATACTCGACACTCCTGGTCACCAGGACTTCGCTGAAGATACTTTCCGTACACTGACCGCTGTCGATTCTGTCATCATTGTCATCGATGCCGCAAAAGGAGTTGAAACGCAGACACGCCGTCTGATGCAGGTCTGCCGTATGCGAAAAACACCTGTCATGGTCTTTGTCAACAAGATGGACCGAGAAGGAAAAGACCCTTTCGACCTCTTGGACGAAATAGAGTCCGAACTCGGAATTCATGTACGACCACTATCCTGGCCTATCAATAGTGGGCAACGATTCAAAGGGGTGTACAATCTCTATCAGTCAACTCTTGATCTCTATCAGCCCGATAAAACCCATGTCACGGAATCCTTGCGCTTCGATAATATCAACGACCCGCAAATAAAAGCCCTCGTCGGAGACACCGATGCCGCTAAACTGCAGGAAGACATCGAGATGATTGCAGGTGTCTACAACCCTTTTTCACAAGAGGACTATCTTTCCGGCGAACTGGCACCCGTATTCTTCGGCTCTGCGCTGAATACATTCGGAGTCAAGGAACTATTGGAGTGCTTCGTGCGGATTGCACCCTCACCTCGACCCGTACAGGCAGAAGAACGCATCGTCAACCCTATGGAGGACAAATTCACTGGCTTCTGTTTCAAAATACACGCCAATATGGACCCGAACCACCGCTCGTGTATCGCTTTCTTCAAAATATGCTCTGGTAAATTCGAACGCAATGTGTACTACAAGCATGTACGCAAAAACCAGCAAATGCGCTTCTCCTCTCCTACGTGCTTCATGGCACAACGAAAGGAAACAGTAGATGAGGCATTCGCAGGGGACATCGTCGGACTGCCCGACACAGGCAACTTCAAGATTGGCGACACACTTACCGCTGGCGAAAATCTGCACTTCAAAGGACTACCCTCATTCTCTCCAGAGTTGTTCAAATATATAGAGAACGCCGACCCCATGAAGCAGAAACAACTCGAAAAGGGCATTAGCCAACTCATGGACGAAGGTGTGGCGCAGTTATTCATCAGCCAGATAAACGGTCGGAAAATCATTGGTACGGTCGGGCAACTACAATTCGAGGTCATACAATACCGCTTGGAGCATGAATACCAAGCCAAATGTCGGTGGGAGAACCTGCAAATGTACAAAGCCTGTTGGATAGAGAGCGACGATACGGAGGAACTCGCCACTTTCAAGAAACGAAAAGCCCAATATATGGCAACCGACAAAGACGGACGCGATGTCTTTATGGCAGACTCGGCGTATGTGTTGCAGATGGCGCAAAATGACTACAAGCACATTCAATTCCACTTCACAAGCGAGTTCTGATAAAAATCACGAATCGCAAACGGATACGGCTGTTTTCGTGCAACCGATACCGTTCGGATAACGACTTGTACAACGCTTTCGCCGATAGGGAACAGAAACAAAAATAATAGACAACACAAAATTATTCAATATATGAAAAACATTACATTACGACTCATTATCCTCAATTTCCTTGAGTTCGCCGTATGGGGTGCCTATCTCACATCTATGGGAACTTATCTTGCAGGGCACGGACTTGCTACAAACATCGGATGGTTCTACTCCATTCAAGGTATCGTAAGCCTGTTTATGCCCGCACTTATGGGTATCGTGGCTGACCGTTGGATACCGGCACAAAAACTCTTGAGCCTCTGTCATACGGTCGCTGGGGCTTTCATGATTGCCGCAGGACTCTATGGCATTGCTTACGGACAAAACATTCATTTCATCACACTGTTTACCCTCTACACCATATCCGTAGCATTCTATATGCCGACGCTCGCACTCAATAACTCGGTGGCATTCACGGCTCTCGAAAAAGCAGGCAAGAACATAGATACCGACTTCACTCCTGTACGCGTCTTTGGTACTGTCGGGTTCATCGTTACGATGTGGGTCGTAGATTTGTGCGGCTTCCAACCCACCAGTTATCAGTTTATCGTGAGCGGTGGTTTGAGCATCCTTCTGGCTTGCTATGCGCTTACTATGCCGTCTTGTCCTGTAAAGGGAAAGGTCGCTTCCAAGTCTGTCGTAGAAGCACTCGGACTACAAGCATTCTCCCTCTTCAAACAGAAGAAAATGGCAGTATTCTTCATATTCTCTATGTTGCTCGGTATGTGCCTGCAGATAACAAATAGTTACGCCAATCCTTTCATAACAGGTTTTGGTGCAATAGAAGAATTTGCCGACACCTTCGGAGTACAGCATGCCAACATACTCATATCCATATCACAAATATGTGAGGCTCTCTGCATATTGGCTATACCGTTCTTCCTAAAACGGTTCGGCATCAAGAATGTTATGTTGATGGCAATGTTCGCATGGGTTCTACGCTTCGGACTCTTCGGATTAGGCAACCCCGGATTTCCCGGCGTACTACTGTTCGTATTGAGTTGTATAGTCTATGGCTTTGCATTCGACTTCTTCAATATATCCGGAGGTATGTATGTCGACCAGGAAGTGGCTATATCCGAGCGTTCAAGCGCACAGGGACTCTTTATGATGATGACTAATGGATTAGGGGCTACTATAGGAACGCTCTCTGCACAAGCCATTGTTAATCATTTCGTCTATGCGCCATCTGTAACAGCACAAGGACCAATGGCAGTATGGCACGGCTGGCAGACAAGTTGGTACATATTCGCAGGATTTGCACTCGTAGTAACATTGGCTTTCTGGATCATATTCCCTAAAACCAAGACGGTAAGCAATAGATAAATACTCGACCATATTCATCAAGCATAAAAAAGGGTGGAAACTGCTGATAGTTTCCACCCTTTTTCTATTATTCTTGCTCGTTTACTTATACAGGAAACGGCGTATACTGCGTTTAGGGGTCTTTTCGAACTCTTCCTTCACTAATTCAAAATCGGAGATTTTAGCGTAGGCGGGTATTTGCTTGTTTACCTTTTGCAGATTCTCCTGCATAAGTTGCTTTAAGGTCTTACCATTGAGTTCGCTTTTGCCTTCAAGAGAATAGTCTGGGTAAATAAGGGCTACTAATTTATTCCCATTTCGGCTGACTACTACTGATTCAACAACACCTTGACAGTTGTTCAATTTGTCTTCCAATTCTTCAGGATAGATATTCTGTCCATTCGAGGACAATATCATAGCCTTGCTGCGTCCTTTGATAAACAAATTACCTGCCTTGTCCATTGTTCCCAAGTCACCTGTATGTAACCAACCCTCACTATCTATAGCCAATTTAGTAGCATCTTCGTTCTTATAATATCCCATCATCAAATGTTCTCCGCGGAAGAGTATTTCGCCGACTATATTTTCAGGGTCTTTCGAATCTATGCGCAATTCACAACGGTCAACCACTTTACCACAGCACCCTTGTACTTCGTTATACCAATGGTCATAGCAAATCAATGGTCCTGCCTCCGTCATACCATAACCCACTACAAAGGGGAACTTGATTCGACGGAACACTTTCTCTACTTCTGCATTGATAGGTGCGCCCCCCGTTATAAGCCATATAAGGTTCCCTCCAAAGGCCTGCATAAGTTGGTTATAGATTTTCTTTTCCACAATCTTACACAAACCGGGAGTATTCCATAGGAACTTCACTACAGGTTTGTTTAATGCAGGGAATATCTTCGCTTTGAAAATCTTCTCTAATACAAGAGGAACCGTCAGTATCATATACGGCTTTGTTTCGGCGTACGCACGCATGAGTACGGTCGGTGATGGGGTCTTGCTCAAGAAATAGACATGACAACCTCCCGCCACTTGATAAAGAAACTCAATCGTCATACCGAACATATGTGCTAAAGGCAACATACATACTTCCGTCCACCCTGCATGATTAGGGATGGTTTCTTGGGAGTAGTGTACATTCGCAGAGATGGCACGATAAGATAACATCACTCCTTTAGGAGCGCTTGTAGTCCCCGATGTATAATTTATAATCATCAGGTCATCCATGTTGTCTGTAGGTAACTTAACATCTTCTTTGCTGAAGCCTTTGGGATACTTCTTCGTAAATATCTGCTCATACTGACGGTAAGCCTCTTCTTGTTGCTTCGTCTTGGCATACAGCAACTCGAAGTTTTCAGTAGAAAGAGCCAATACAATGTTGGGTAAATTCTCAATCTTTATTTTTGCCCAAACACTTTCTCCCGCAAAAATCGCTTTCGCATCCGAGTGATTAATAAGTTTCTCAATATCACTGCCTACAAAAGCATCCATAATCGAAACTATAACACCTTCATTTGCAGCAATGCTTAAAAAGGATATTGCCCAATTAGCACAGTTCTTACTGCAGATAACAATCTTATCCCCTCGTTGTAGTCCTGCTTCACGCAAAAGAATTTGTAGTTTGAACATCTTTTCCGCCATCTGTCCGAATGTGTAGTTCTTATCTCCATCGAAGTCGGTCAATGCAGGCTCGTTCCAATTCTGTGGGATACGCTCATTGAAGTACTCAAAGAAATGCTTCACAGGGGTAAATTCAGTCTTTTTAGTCATATTCACATTACATTTAGGTTTATAATGAGTGTCAATTTTATTTATTGTTTCGTTTATATTTGCCAATAACTTGGCTTAAACAGGTTTAACTTGTATGCCTACTTCCGTAATGCGGCAATAGACTCTTGGATAGAGGCGATACGCGCTTGGGCGTCGGCTTTCTTCTTGCGCTCGAGTTCCACCACCTCTGGTTTGGCGTTCTGCACAAAACGCTCGTTGCCGAGTTTTGCCATTACGCCACGCAGGAAACCCTCTTGGTGCTGCAGGTCTGCCTCCAACTTCCGTATCTCATCCTCGACATTGATGAACTTATCGAGCGGGACACTGTACTCCGTCGTACCGACAATAAACGATGCACTGCCCGTACTCTTCTCGCTAACGGCATAGACAATATGACAGTTAGCGAGTTTCTCCACCAACTTGCCCGTCTCGGCAGCCGCAGTGGCAGAGGTATTGAGCGTCAGTTTCTCCTTTTGGGGAATGTTCTTTCCCGCACGGATATTACGGACATTGGATACGACTTGTTTCAGCGTCTCCATATCGGCAAGCAATGCCTCGTCTATTGCGCCAAACTCGCCCAACGGTGTTACCATAATGCTCTCGCCCTGCTTCCGCTCCGTCAGGTTCTGCCACAACTCCTCCGTAATGAACGGCATGAAGGGGTGGAGCAGTTTGAGCATCTTGTCGAAGAAAGCGAGCGTTGCCTCGTAGGTGGTGCGGTCTATCGGCTGTCCGTATGCAGGCTTAATCATCTCCAAGTACCAACCGGAGAATTCATCGCAATAGAGTTTGTAGATAGCCATCAGTGCTTCGCTCAAGCGGTACTTTTGGAACAGGTCTGCTATCTCCGCCGCCGTCTTGGCAAGCAGCGAATCGAACCAACGGACTGCCAGACGCTCATTGTCGCCCTGCGGCTTGTCTGCCACCTCCCAGCCCTTGACCAGACGGAAGCAGTTCCATATCTTGTTGTTGAAGTTACGCCCTTGTTCGCATAGGCTCTCATCGAAGAGAATATCGTTGCCTGCGGGGGCGGCGAGCATCATACCCATACGCACGCCATCGGCACCGAAACGCTCTATCAGGTCGAGCGGGTCGGGGCTGTTGCCCAACGACTTGGACATCTTACGCCCGAGTTTGTCGCGCACGATACCTGTGAAATAGACATGGTGGAACGGCATCTTGCCCATGTACTCATACCCTGCCATAATCATACGCGCCACCCAGAAGAAGATGATGTCGGGTCCCGTAACGAGGTCGGCGGTAGGGTAGTAATACTGAATCTCGGGATTGTCGGGATGCTCGATACCGTCGAACAGGCTGATAGGCCACAACCACGAAGAGAACCATGTATCCAATGCGCCTTCGTCCTGCACCAACTCTTCGCCTGCAAGTCCCATGGCTGCTGCTTTCTCTTGTGCTTCGGCGAGTGTCTCGGCTACGATAATTTTCTCCTCCGGATAGGCTTCTGCGCCTGTGCTGTCGAGAATAGACTTGGCGTAGTATGCCGGTATGCGGTGTCCCCACCAGAGTTGGCGGGAGATACACCAGTCCTTGATATTCTCCAGCCAGTTGCGGTAGGTGTTCTTATACTTGGTAGGATAGAAAACGATGTCGTCGTTCATAACAGGCGGCAAGGCAATATCGGCAAAGTGCTGCATTCGGATGAACCACTGCAGGCTCAAGCGCGGCTCGATAGGCACATTGGTACGCTCGGAATAACCGACCTTGTTGGTGTAGTCCTCGACTTTCTCCACCAAACCGAGTGCCTGCAAGTCTTCGACAATCTGCTTGCGGCAGTCGAAACGATCCATACCGTGGTATTTGGCAACGGCAGGACGGAACTCCGGCTCGACGGTATCCATATTCAGGTGCGCATCGGGCGTGAAGATATCGATGGTGCGGAGGTTGTATTTCTGCCCCAACGCATAGTCGTTGACATCGTGTGCCGGCGTTACTTTCAGGCAGCCCGTACCGAAACCAATCTCCACATAGCGGTCTTCGATAATAGGAATAACACGCCCCACGCCCGGCACGATGACATGCTTGCCGCGCAGCCATTGGTTCTTCTCCTCCTTGGGGTTGATGCAGACTGCTATATCGCCGAAGATAGTCTCGGGGCGAGTGGTGGCAACGACGGCGTAGTCCGCCCCCGTCTCTGGGTTCGTCACACCCGGCTCTGCCACCTTGTAGCGCAGGTAGTAGAACTTGCTATGCTCCTCGTGGTAGATTACCTCCTCATCGCTCAGGGCAGTCTGCCGCTCGGGGTCCCAATTGACCATACGCAAGCCGCGGTAGATAAGTCCTTTCTTATAGAGGTCGCAGAAGACATGGATAACGGCACGCGAGCGGGTCTCGTCCATCGTGAACGAAGTGCGGTCCCAGTCGCAAGAGCAGCCGAGTTTGCGCAACTGCTTGAGGATAATGCCTCCGTGCTCGTCCGTCCAGTCCCACGCATGCTTGAGGAACTGCTCACGCGTCAGGTCGGACTTGTTGATGCCCTGCTCCTTCAAGCGTTTGATAACCTTTGCCTCCGTGGCAATCGAAGCGTGGTCTGTACCCGGCACCCAACAGGCGTTCTTGCCCTCCAAGCGGGCACGACGCACAAGAATGTCCTGAATAGTCTCATTCAGCACATGCCCCATGTGCAGCACGCCCGTAACATTCGGCGGGGGAATAACGACCGTAAACGGCTCACGCCCGTCGGGTTCGCTATGAAAGAGTTTGTTGTCTAACCAGTATTGATACCAGCGTGCTTCGATGTCGGTTGGATTGTATTTCGATTCCATTGTGTTGTAAGAGTAACGTGACAGTATTGTCCTGCAATTATTGTACCTAAATTAAATTCTCTGCAAAATTAGGTATTTTTCTTGTTTCTGCAAAATCTGAATTCCCTCAAAGCGTGGTTGCCGTAAAGTAGAAAAGTTAATGATTTATCGTCAGTGAAACGCCGAAAAGTGATAGGCACTGCTTATTGGCTCCGCCTTTTCTCGCAATGCATTGTTTTTCAGATGCCTATGTGCAACTATTCCCGTTCTGTCCCCTGTGCAGAAGACCCCTTATGCTATGGGCAAACGGGTCGGATAGAGAAGCCGAAATACCGACCGTAATGGTACAAGTCTTTGTAATTCGGATAAAAATAGAGTAACCGCGCACTGCGGGGATAGTCCTCATAAAGCGACGAAGACCAATAATAACCGTCACTGCCTGCATTGGCAATGTATGCACCTCCGCGATAACCCGCTGCAGGGAGAAAAATGCAATGCTCGTTCGTCTTGCTTGCCACCCTGTAGCCATTGACGCCGTTTTGTGTAGTCCAAGTCCAACTGCAATTATTCACCAACTCTTCAAATTCTCTTGCTGTAGGCATCCGCCATTTTCCTCCCCAACTCGCGGCTGCGGCATCGTCCCCCGACTCTAAAATAGTCTTGTCGTCCGTATAACCGTTCTCGCCGTAACTTGCTTCATTACAGTATGTTGTAAGTGCATTCCCACTACCATTGGCATACTTGTATGTTGTCCTCGCGTAAACATTCTTAGGCGATACTTCACCCCAAGCATAGTAATCGCCATAATCTTCTGCCCTCTCTGCACCTATATTGCACAATGCCCATTTCAAACCGCTCGGTAGCCCTAAATCTGCATATTCATGCCCGTTCTCAAAATTTCCTTGACAACCGTTTTTGCTGCTGTCGTCTTCATTCATCAATGCAGCATGGACTTCCCCGAAAATCGGCATTCCTACCAGAATGGCTAAAATCAGCAATATAGACTTTCTTATCATAATACCCTTGTTTTCTCTGTTTCCTCTTTGTTTGCGGACTGTCAACGCCCTCCGTCCTATCATTCCCTTTCGTCTGCCTGTACGCATACAAAAAACGCGGACTTCTGTTAGTATATCCGCTTCTTATGGTCCTGAGAAAACCCGTTCTATCGAAGATACATGCAGAAACCCACGCGTGTATATCGTACTGTGCGCGTAGCCTTTACTGGCACACGCAAGTGTGGATACACCCATGAGCATCCGCTAATGCCATGCTATCGAATAAAACTATTGAAATTTCTCAGGTCTCAAGAAGTCGAATCGCAAGCGTTAGCAAACGCCTTTTTCTATGTCCACAAAGCCCACCCAACCGCTTTCTCTGGTCAACGCTGCGTCCTTCATCGAAAGCACCCGCGTGGGTCTTGCATCGTACTGATACTTTTTGCTGTCCGTCAGCACTCAGACAGGTTCTCATTTCGTGCCTATAGGGGAAATATCCCATCTCCACTATAAACAAACGCCGTTCACATAACAACTGTTACACAAACTTTACACTGCAAAATTACGATTTAATTCACAAGTGTGCAAATTTAATAAAAATTGACATTCCAACTCCCTCCAATAGCAATCAACCCGCCATATCATGCACCTTCCCTGCACATACAAAACAAGGCTGCCTGCGC
>CAVHKB010000008.1:0-26655 GCA_963636305.1 Prevotella sp. P5-108 | reverse complement strand
ATTTTCCCGATATTTTTTGCGAAAAAAGTAGCGAAAAAAGTGCAATAATTTTTGAAGATTAGAAAAGCAAAAGTGGAGGTAAAAAACGCCCAAAATAACCGAAAACACACCCAATTGTCGATAAAATCGCCCAAAATGCAGGTCAAAAAAGTGCTTAAGAAGAAAAAATTGCATTTTTCTGACCTTTTCTTGTGTCTCTCGGCAAAAATGTATTAACTTTACTAGTACAATGGTGAAGGAAACAAAAGAACTTGCACAAGGACTTTCGCAAAGACTAACCAAGTAGCCAAAGCCTACTCAAGTAACCCCAAAATTTCGATTCCCAATGTACACAATAAGGACAAAAACATTTTTTGCCGAGCATTGTCGTATAAGGGAGTCGTCGATGGGAGGCTGCATTAGTTTTACACTCCCACTCATCTTTTTCAATTTCAACAATATGGGAAAAGAAAACAAGTCCTTCAAGCAATTCATGCTTGATCTATCCCCTGAGGTACGCACCCGGGTCTTCCAGCAAGTCGTCAAACAATGTCATGTCACCCCCACCTGCGTTCGTATGTGGGAGCGCGAAGACACCTCGCCGCAAGATTGGCGCATACGGGTCATCAACCACATTGCCAAACGCTACGGCTGCGCGATCATTTTTGCGCCCATCAAACGCCGCCAGCACCTCGAAGGCTTAGACCCAACTGCCTTGCTCCAAGAACAAGAACTCCAAGAACAAACACCTACAGCACAAGGAGGCTCCCTATGACACTGAAAGAGAAAATCCTGCAAGTCAGTGATTACGGTAAGGACATCATCGTGCGCCTCTATCCCGAGAGTGCCGAGTGCTTTGGCACCAACCGCAAGTTCCGTATTCGGGACGAGAAAACTGCCTCTACCTCGCTCAAACTCGTTGAGAGCAAAAGCGGTACCACCTATTGGGCGGTCAACGATTGGGGCAGTGGTACGCCCAAAGGGCTGAACGCCATAGACCTCTATGCGCAGTTCTACAACCTCTCTTTTCCCCACGCCTGCCAAATGCTCGCCAACGAATTGGGTATCGACACCTCGCTTGCCAAAGAGGTCAATCGCCCCACTATCGAGCAGCGTGTTCGCCGTACCGACGAGACGCCCGGTGTCTTCCATTACCTGCAAAAAGCCTTCACCGACGATGAACTCTTCATCATGGGACCTTTCGTTAGCAAGCAGGTCATGGAGCGATTCGGGTGGATGTCGCTCCGAGAGTACGACATCGTCAAAGAGGACAAGACGACGGAGATACACGCCAACGACAATTACCCCATCTTTGCCCGCGACTGTGGCGACTTCTACAAGATCTACAAGCCCTACGAGTTCGACAAGCAGTACCGTTTTGTCTATATGTCCAAGTACCGGGACAGCAGCATCCACACCAAAGACTTCATCAACGGCTTGCGTGAAATCGACCGTGCTCTCAACGAACTGCGCAGCAGTGCTGCCAACAACTCTGACCATCCCGATGCCGTCCCCACCGCCAACCAAGACAAGCGCCTGCCCGCTATTTTCATCTGTTCGGGCGAGCGGGATGCTATGAACATTGCCGGTATGGGCTATCATCCCGTATGGTTCAATTCCGAGACGGCCACCATCACCTACGAGCAGTACCTCTTGCTCAAGAGCAAGGCACACACGCTCTACAACATCCCCGACATTGACGAGACGGGCATCCGACAGGGAGAACACCTCGCCTTACAGTACATCGACATCCGCACCGTGGAGTTGCCGCAGTGGTTGCGCGAGCGCCGCGACAATCGAGGCAGACCCCGCAAAGACCTGCGCGACTTTGTCGAGTTGCAACCCCGCAACGATGCCAAGCGCGATTTCGACCACCTTGTCGCAGCCTCGCTCTCTGCCTGTTTTTGGGAGACGCAGCGTATCGGCAAGCGGGAGGTCATCAACATTCGTGTCACATCGTTGCTCTACTACCTGCGTCTGTCGGGCTTTCGCCGTTGGCAAGACCCCTATTCGCAGCGGTGGTTCTATGTCCGGATACGGGGCTTTCGAGTCACCAAGTGCGAACTCAACGACATTCGCGATTTTGTGCGTATGGAAATCAAGCGTCGACACCTGCCCACCGAGGTACTCGAGTCGTTCATCCTGAGCGGCAAGACCACCAAAACTGTCTTTGACAACCTCGAGAGTGTCACGCTCGAGTTTCGTGATTTGGGCGAGGCAAAGATACTGCATTTCCGGAACGGCGACTTTCGTGTGGACAAAAACACTTTCGAGAAAATCACCCCTCACAACCCGCAACTCACCCCGTTCTACTATTGGGACAACAAGATCATCCCGCACGCTATCTCTCGTCTGCCGTCGTGTTACGACTACGACGCCGCTACGGGCAAGGTGCGCTTTCTGCCGCACCCCTCGAAGGTCTATCGTTACCTGACCAACACCTGCCGTATCCATTGGCGGGATGAGTACGAGGAGCGAGCCACGGGCAACCCGATCGACGACGGCGTGTATCGAGAGAAGTATAAGTTCTCGCTCTATGGCGACCGCCTGACTCCCGAGCAGCAGGATGAGCAGGTGCTTCACCTACTCAACAAGATGTATGTCTATGGCTACCTGCTTTATTGCAAGAAGACCGACAGCCACACCTTTGCCGTTTGGGCGATGGAGAACCAAGACTTGGATGTGAACTATTGTTCGGGAGGTTCGGGCAAGACGCTTTTCTATCGTTGTTTGGAGAAGACCGGATTCTTGAAAATCCTCACGCTCGATGGTCGCAACCCGATGTTGTTCAACAACAACCACTATATGGAGCGGGTCGATTACGATACCGATATCATCCATTTCGAGGACACCAATGTCGATTTCAAGTTCCAAGCCATCTACGGTATCATTGACAGTGGTGTTACGGTCAATCGCAAGAACGAGGGTTCGTTTGTCATTCCATATCAGGCAGCGCCCAATATAGTGATGTGCTCCAACTATGCGCCGCCCGACAACAATCCTTCCACGCGTCGCCGTATCATCCCCGTCATCTTTTCCGACTACTACCACTACCGAGTGGACAGTGCCTATCGGGAGACACGGCAAGTGAAGGACGATTTTGGTATGGATCTTTTCAATCATGCGTATTCCGAAGAGGACTATAATGCCGATTGCAATTTTCTGATTGATTGTTTGCAGTGGTTCCTCACAATGAAGAGCGAGAACAAGGTGTGTCAACCTCCGTTGGTCAATTTCGAGAAGCGTATTCACCACCAGTTGATTGGCGATGTGTTGCTTGAGTTCTTCGACGACTATTTCATTGATCAAGCCAACACCGACCGTCTTATTCCCAAGTTTGAGGTCTATAATTCCCTCAAGCGTTGGAGTGATAGTCGCAACAATAACATGACCATGAATCGTTTCAAGAAGACGCTGATAGAGTATTGCAAGTATCGCAATTTCGAGTTCAACCCATCCTCGTTGTGCATAGCGGGGGACACTCGTATTTTGCGTTGTCGCAGGGATGGCGACCGCAAGATAACGCAGGAGTACATCTGCGTCCATATCCCCGGCAACGAAATCCGGAATTATGAATGATGAATCATGAATCATGAATTAGGAGTTCTTAGCCCCTCTATATTTCCTGGAATCCCTAGTACAACCAGAACCCATAGTCCCCCTATAATAGCAAGGCAAGGAGAGCAATCTCCTTGTTTTTTGTTTCTACAAGGATAGATAACCTCTCAACTGCACTCAACAGGACGAAGCCCGCTCAACTCTCAACATTCAACTAATTATATAACTTGTAATCTTGTAATCCAAAGAAGAGTAATACTCTATAACTATCTACTAATAGGTAAGTTAGCCCGATTACAAAATGCTTACAAAACGCTTACAAGTTTACAACTCAATCCAAGTATTTCCTCTCCAATCGTATAATCAAAAACAATGATGTACTTTCGCATCACAATCCGTAAAAACAACAAAATTCAATTCAAAAATGGAAACCAAAACACTAGCATTTGATGTTCGAGACATCGAACAGTTCAAGGAGTTTTTTCCTGACTTCAAGTCCGGAAAGATGTCAGGACGCGAATTGGGTAGCCGATTGCTTGAACTGCTTCAAAATCAGGCTGCAAGCCCTGAAACATCATCTATCCAAGTCCATGAAGAAGAGTTCAAGCAGTTGCAGCACGATTTTCAAGACCTTCAAGACCACTGCAACCACCTTGAAACACAACTTGCAGAAAAACTTGCAGAAACATCTGCAACCCCCGAAAACACTGACTTACAGCAAGACTTGCAACAAGAACTTCAAGAGGCTATCAACGAGAAAGACGAACTTCAAGCGCAGTTGCAGAACTTGCAGGTTGAGAATCAGCGACTTGCAGAACTGCAAGCAACTACTGCAAGCACGTTTGAAGGGCAGTTGCAAGAACTGCAAGCCCAGAAAAAGGCACTTGAAACACACTGCAAGGACTTGAAGACGCAGTTGAAGGAGGTTGCAAGTCATCAAGATACCTACACCTTTACGCCCTACTTCAAGCAAATGGTTGCAGTGGTTGCAGACAAGATCAATACCTTGTCCGGAACCCATTATTCACAAACGGATGTCATCATGCAAACCGTCTTTGCAACCTACTTCAATAGCCACACCTCTATTCGTTACACTTATCCCATCAGCAAGGCAGAGTTGTTGGCTTTGGCACAACAGTTCTATTCCGATGTAACCAACGAAAAGGACCTGTTCGAGTTAATGATTTACCGAGTAAAGGAGGAAGCATGACCGCAAAAGAACAATTGTTGATGGCTGCCGTCAAGCCACTGCTGCCACAAATCAAACAGCAACTCACACCGGCACTGCAGATGTTTGTTGAAGCGCATTTCAAGGACATTGAAGCCCAGAAATCCATTGCCGACACGCAACCTATCATGCTTATCTGCAAGGATGCACAAGACAACATCTATCTCTGCGATGCGCTCATACGAGGCGTTGAGATAGTCGGTATCATGCGTAAGGTGTCGCTCGATGGCTTAACCAACCAGATTATTAACAACCTAACCGATATCTGATATGAACGACAACGCCACAACCGAAATCCTTGACGACATCCCGACAGGCTCTTTTGAGGACTTTATGCAGACTGCGTCCGAGCCCAACGATTTATCTATAGACGATGAAACCCAAGAGGAACTCATCAACGAAATCAACCAGCCCAAAGACCCAATGGGCATCACTTCCGAACCTGACGACGACTCTCTGCAAGCCAAAGACCTGTTGGACGACGAGGCTTTCCGTTTCTCAGGCGAGATGCTGTCCTTTGGTATCGATGTGGGTGCAGCCTACCTCTTGGCATGGCTCGCACACCAACCCTTAGAGACCTATCGCTTGCCGCCCAAAGACTTGAAAAAGTTGGAGAAGGTGATTGCCAAATGCACACGCGACACCAAACTCATGTTATCGCCATGGCAAGGACTCTTTGTAGTGTTGCTTGCTATCTATGGTATGAAAGTCCCGCAAGTCCTGCAGGCACGCAGAGAGTGGGAAGAACAACAACGCCACCCCAATGACTATGATAGAGAAGATACGGGACTTCCTGTTCGGGACGAGTCCAACCATACAGCCAACCCTACAACCGACGCTAACGAGCCAACAACTGCTGCAACAGCAGGTTCTGCGGGAGCAGGTGATGCAACGAACGCCGAGCCAACCCACTCGAACCAGTAAACTCATTGTCGTGTTGGGTGCCAATGGTACAGGCAAGACTACATTTGTCAAGCAGATATGCGCTGCCACACGCCAGCGCATTCTCATCATCACACCCGACGACACCGAATACAACGAGGTAGATGCCTATGGCAATCCGCTCTATCCTCTCAACGAACTGCGGACAAAAGATGATTTTCTGTTCAGTGGCGTGTGCCGCCATATCTTCGACCCGCAATGGACGATGCGCGTGCTGCATAACTTCAAATGCGGTATCATCGTCTTTGACGACTGCCGTGCTTATTTTCCGGCTCGCACCGAACAGGTCATACACGAACTGATGATTCGTCGCCGCCAACGAGAGGTTGATATGATTGCCGTCGGACATGGCTTTACCGAAGTACCGCCGAAGTTCTTCACCTTTGCCACCGACTATGTGCTGTTCCGCACAGAGGATAGTATCGATACCCGCAAACCCTATATCCGTTCCTTCGAGAAGGTAAAGGGTATGCAAACCATAGTCAACGCCAAATCCCAACGCAACCCCTATTATCACCAACGCCTAAAACAATAACCTAAACACCCAATGAAATCCATGTTAAAATCCGAGTTAGCCCGTGCAGCGGGAGTGAGTAACCGCACTTTCAGCCGTTGGTTCAACCATATGATACCTGCCATAGAGAAAGACCTAAATATAACGGTCAGCCCCCACTGCAAACTCATCCCGCCCAATGTCGTCAAATGGGTATGTGACAAGTATTGCATCGATGTGCCGTAACACATATCCAAAAGAATACCTACATTTCTTCTAAAACATTTGTGTATGTGAAGATAAAATCGTAATTTTGCACAAATTTTCTATAGTGTGAATTTGTGCAAAATGAGTGAATATGAAGAATGTAAAGCAGATAGAAACATACTTGATGAAGTCGCTTCAATTGGCAATCCACTTGTCGCGTCCGTCTAAAGAGCAGATTGAAAAACTCCCGATGATTGTCACCGATGCGTTTTATTTGATGGTTGCTGATATATACGGACAGCAGGTTATGTTTGTGCAGGAAAAAACGGGGCAGTATAGTCCGGTGCAACTGCGTAAAATGGCAGCCCTTATTACGGGAAAGATAGGCTTGCGCTGCATTTATGTTTTTGATACCATTACGAGTTATAATCAATCGCGCCTGATAAAACAAAGAGTGAACTTTATCATTCCGGGCAAATTGATGTTTCTGCCAGAACTACTGATAGACATTCGCCCCATGCGTAAGAGTTTTGATTTAGAGAGCAAAATGCCGGCTTATGCACAAGTGATAGTATTGTACCATCTCGAGTGCCAACCCATTGTCAACAGAACAATAGCAAGTATATCCGATGTGTTAGGTGTTTCGTATGCCACTTGCAATAAGGCACTGACATGGCTTCGTGGGCACGACTTGGCATCCGAGACAAAGGTCGGAAAGCAGAAATTTATCTCTTTGGATACGGATAAATGGGCTGTGTGGAACAAGGCACTTCCCTATATGTATACACCTGTAGAGCGTGTCCTCTATCACGATAGTGAGGTACACTATTTGAGTGGCTATAATGCTTTAGCACATTATTCCCATTTGGCACATACAGAAGAAAAGGTATGCGAATGGGATGCTCCTGCACTTCCGTGTTTTACCAAAGAAGAAAACGATGTTAAAATAGAAATATGGCGTTATAGTCCGGAGGTGTTAAGCAATACCGGTGTAGTAGATCCCCTCTCCCTCTATTTGATATGGAAGGACGATGAGGATGAACGCATAAGTATGGAACTCGATTATATGTTACATCAAGTATTAGACAATAATGGACGGATTGAATAAATTCAAGGAATATTTTGCAGACTATACCGATAACTATGTTGTTATTGGAGGTGTAGCATGTGGTCTATATGCGGATATGTTCGCACAAAATCCTCGCGTCACGCACGATATAGATACGGTATTGGTAGTAGAGGCATTGACGCATGATTTTGTGGTACAGTTCTGGCAGTTCGTTAAGGATGCAGGCTATAAAGCCCAAGAAACCAGTACGGGTAAACATGAGCATTTCCGTTTCCGTTTTCCTTCATCCGAAGATTTCCCAGAGCAGATTGAGTTGTTCTCTCGTGACATAGGTTTGCTCACAACTCCTGAAGATGCGCGCTTAACCCCCATTCCTATGGATGAAGATTTGTCAAGTCTATCCGCTATCTTGATGAACGATGCATATTACCACTATACTATTGCTCATAGTGAATTGGTCGATGGCGTACATGTGGCAAAGCCGGAGAGTCTTATCTGTCTCAAATGTCGTGCGTATGTTGATTTGGCAAATCGTCGTGCAGATGGTGAATCAATAGACAGTCGCAAGGTGAACAAGCATAAGCGTGATGTCTTTCGCCTAATTGCGATGTTGGCTGCAAACCAGAGTTTTGTCGTTCCTTATGATCTTTACCAAGATATCCTTGTTTTTGCAGAGAGGGTTCGCTTAGACATGCCCAATACAGATATGTTGAAGGCCATCGGTATCCATAGTGCTACAGCCGAAGATGTACTACAGCGCCTTCTCAATGCCTTTGCGGAAGAATAATGCATAGTACCTATACATATCCCGATGCCATTTCAGTAGTCATCTGTGGTGATATTCATGGCGAGTTTGAGAAACTCGTTTATTTGATGTGTACGCAATATGATATGCACGATACGCTTGTTATCGTAGCGGGAGATTGTGGCTTCGGCTTCCATACCGAGAGTTACTATGGGCAAGTGTATCAGCGGATTCAAAAACGCCTCTCTTCCCACAACTGTTGGATAGCGATGATACGCGGCAACCACGATGATCCTTCGTATTTTGCAGAGCAGAAGATACACCACAAACGCTTTTGTACCATTCCTGATTACTCTATTATCCATGTCTGCGAGCATCGCATTTTGTGCGTGGGTGGAGCAATCAGTATAGACCGAAGTTTCCGTCTTGCAGAAATGCATCGCCACCCCGATAGTCACTCCTATTGGCAAGACGAATCAGTGTGCTACGATGCTGCTGCATTAGATGAGATTAAAGCGGCAGGAGTGCAAATAAATACTGTAGTTACGCATACAGCACCCTCGTTTTGTGAATTGCAATCGAAGAACGGACTTGCCTCATGGGCAGCGAATGACCCCGATTTATTACGCGATTGTGACAATGAACGCAAGCAGATGGATTTATTATTTTCACATCTTGAACGAGATAGACATCCTGTGACGCATTGGTTTTATGGCCATTTCCACCAATCTTGGCATAATGAAATCAATGGAATACTATTCAAGATGCTTGATATTATGGAAATGTATGAACTAAGAACCCCGCCTTTCCCCGCCAAATCTCGGCATATATAGCCACAACCTGTCTTAAATAGACACCGCCATTCCCCGTTGTAATATCTTTGCAGTCGATTTTGAGCTACCCCTCAAGACCGACTGCTTTTTTTTGTGACTATACTTGCGCAAAATAAGCGAATACGAACCCATAATAAAAACGAGAATATGTTAGACTTCTTTCAAAAAGGTGGAATGGCAAAATGGATTATTGCTATTGGCATTATTGCGGTAGTGATCTATGTCATTTATCGGCGAAAAAATAACAAAGAATAAAATAAAAATAATCACAGTGAGTACGAAAGCGGAAACGAAGTGAGTAGAGAGAGGCACAGGAATGACCTATATTGTTCGAAAGCGGATACAAAGAAGCAAGTAGTCAGGGCAACGCTTTTGCTCGTTTGTGCTGATGACATGATGTGTTGATTGGCACAGGGAAACGAGTAGAAGCGGTAACAGGAAAATTACTAATCAAAAATACAACAAACATGCTAAACAAAGTATCAACCGTGAGCATATTGCTCCTCATCGTCATTGCACTGATAGTATTTTTCGGTGTACGAAATGGCATGAAAAGTAGTGAACCCACTACTAAATCAACCCCGGCAAACACTTCAGAAAGTAAAGAAACATCTGCTTTCAAAGGGAAGCGTTAAACACAACATCACAAACGATTATAATCCAATAGAAAAATGCGTAAGGAAATTTTATCAGACCGTTTTACGGGAAAAGAAAAAGTATCATTGAAGAATCGTGCGCGTCGTGTCAGCAAGGCAACAGGCGATGCATTCAATATGGCATGCCTCATTGACGAGAGCAAAGCAGGTCGTCCGGTGCAAATAGGATTGCAAAACTTAGATACCGTGTCGCACACAGTGGCTGTGTTCGCAGGCGATTTGCAAGATGTGGACGAAATCAAAAACATTGCAGGCGAGAGTGTCGATGCCATCGTTACACATGGTACCGTTCTCAAGAACGATTCAAACGCACCTTTGCTGGTATGCGACTGTCCCAAATTGGAGTATATCCGTCGCTACTTGCAACGCAACCCAACGCGTATCGACGCCTTCCAACTGACCACCGATAACGAGTTGCAGTTTGCCAACACACTCAAGTTGGTGGAATACTCTCCATTTGGTGGTCCTGTAAGCGATAGTATCACTCCCAAGACCTACCTCACGCCTGAACAATTCAATCGCACGATGGTGGAGATTTCGAACATCAAACATTTCTCTCTCGATCATGCACATGTTTTCATCGTAACCATCGGTGCAGGACGCACACTGGATATGACCTTGATGCTCGGATCTTCGTTCGATAGTGCTGCAGCACTGCAAGATATGGCAGAGGCTCTCATCGGTTAATCATTAAAACAATCTGAGTAGATTATGTCATATCCAACAGGCAAACAAATACTAGACAGTGCCATAAAGTTTGCGCTTTCTACTATCCCAGAAGATGAGTTGCAGAAACTATTTGCATCGCTTGGCTATGATACCGATGATGTGACATTGGAGTTGTGTATAGAGGCATGGGATAAGTTCGGCGAAGAGTTTACCAAACCCTTCTTCTCTTTGGCACACGACCAATTGGATGATGCGGACAAAATGAAAGCCGTGCGCAAGTCGTTGCAAAATAGCAACCTTTTTCTGTCACGAGCCGATGGCAAGAGCGAAGGGAATGAGACAACGGGAAAGTTTGACCAACAGAAATGGGAGAATGCACAATCGGTATTAGGTTATCTTTTTGGGATGTGTGAGAGTGGATACAAGACCTACTCACAAGCACAGAACGATGCAAATGCTGCTGCTATCAAAGCAGAATCGGAGGCTAAAGCCGTGGCTCTGGAAGCACAAACGCAACAAAACATGACAAAATGGATCATTATCGGAAGTGGTGTGATACTGGTAGTCATTGTTGTACTTGCTATCATAATCTCGAAGCGCAAATAATAGTAATCACTCGTTTTCTTTTTCAGTGTGGCTCGCTCGTAACCTTTGCGGGCGAGCCATTATTGGTTAAGAGGAGCAATAAACTATGCAAATAGAACACACAACAAATACGGGATTTATGTATGGTACACCGGCAGCGGTGTCTCATCAAACGGGTATTCTATACATCAATGATGAACTATACGACAAACTGACTCCATTTCAAAAGGAGTTTGTCAAACAGCATGAGATAGGACACTACCGCAAACAGACTCACGATGAGTTTGAGGCGGACAAGTATGCTTTCAATAAGTTGGTAGGCAAATACAAATGTTCACTCAAACAAAGTATAGGCACATTGGAAACAATTCTCGACGGTGATGATACTGAACATGCCAAACGCATAGAACACATGTATGAGTTGGCTCTCAAATGGGATGCCGAGCATGGCAATGTGGCTGCTGCGCAAGAGTTGGAGCGTATAATGAAAAACATGTCGCGTGCGGATGGTAAGAATACCCAAACGGTGCAGGCTGTAAATACCGCAGGCGATAAGATGAACGAATTAGCTACAATCATATATCAAGGCAATATATCGCAAAAGCAAACCGAGAACACGGGCGACAATACCAAGACTTTGATGTATATGATGATGGCGTTGGCTGTAATAATGGTTCTAAAGAAATAGATTGATATGGAAGCAAATTCAAGCATGGACGCTTATTCCTTTGGGACATTGTGGCAAGAGGCTACGCAAGCCGTTGGATATACATGGTCGGCTCTAATGAGCGGACTGACCGATATTCTTGGAACGCGTGCCTTTTACAATGCCGAACAAACCAAATACGAAGAACAACGCAAGATAGCCAACTTTTCAACCTTAGCCAACAGTGGTAAGAATGGCAATGTGGTGTTGATTATTGGTGTGGTGGCACTGATTGCTATAGTGGTATATATCATCTATTCAAACAATAAAAAAGACAAGTAAGATGGCTTTATCTTCAGAAGAAAAACATAACATAGCATTGTTGCAATCTACGGTGGAGGAACAGGCATACATATCGGGCTCAACCAAGAAAAACTACACATGGTTGATCGTCTTGGGAACGATTGCTTTCCTTGCAATAACAGCATACTATTTCTACAAACATTGATTGATGAGTTATGACAACGGGTAGTACCTATAATGGAAAGAGTAAAGACTTGCGCTACATCAATATCGATGCAGCACCGGGTGATCCTTCTACCTTTTGGGTTAGTAAGAGCGGTAAATACTACCGCACCTACGAGGAGGCAAGAAAAGATGCCGGGCAGACAAATGTCAATCCTGAAGACTATGCTATCAAAAAGTCTTTCTTTACTCAGCATAAGAAAACCATTTTGATTTGTGCCATTGTGCTTGTTTGTGGATTGGCAGTCATCTATCTATTTGACAAAAACAAGTTGATTTATGGAGGCAAGCCATGGTAAGAAAGGCTTTTGAATTATACGGAACAGATTACTCGCGTGCCGATGGCATGAGTGTATCGTATGATGATGTCAAGAGTTACCTCTCAACAATCGGAAACGATGAAGAAGGTGGCGTGAACATCAGTAGTAATGCACAACTCAAGCAAGTCATCAAGGAGGCGATTCGAGAATCAGGTGAGGACAAAATAGCCTTTACGCTCTTTAATCATGATTTTACGGAGAGCGATGTGGCAACCATCAACATGGTGTTGAACATCTTGGCTATTTTGTTGGCAATAATAACGCTCGTTAAACGAAAATAGGTATGAATAATAATACGGCTATATTGATTGGTATTTGTGTGGTTGTGGTGTGCATCACCGTCGTGGTCTGCGTAATGAACAGATCCAATAGCAAGGGGCAACAGTTCATTTGGGGCAGTACCGCTTATGATGCAGATGCCATGAACTCTCTTGTTGGTGCGTTCCAATCGGCAGCAGCCGAAGGTGGTGCCGGTGATTCGCTATGGTAGTATGGCAAAATTATGTATTGTGACACCATTATCCGGCTCGTGCCTCTATCGACATTATTCCGTTTGGGCTAATGGCAAGGTCTATCACTTCAACGAGAGTGGTGCTCATTGCCAAACAGAAACGGAGTTTATGGCGCAACGGAAACTGATCCACGAGATAGAGGCAACGAAAAGTGATGAAGAGGTAGCACAATACTACCAAGCACACCGCAGTAGTCAATACGATATGTTATATTACAACTGCGAACATTTTGCCTACGAATGCGCCATGGGACGGAAACAAAGTCCCACATTGAGAGGATATGTTATGACGGCAATAATTGCCGCAGTCGGTTGCATGGCAATCTATATAACAAGACAAAACAGATAATAAAAATATGCAAGACAGTCTGAACAAACTGATTCAAGATGGGATAAGTGTAAAAATCGACATCCCGACGAATACATGGTTCTCATTGGGAATGGCGGTGCTTATTCCGGGGATTATGCTTATCATAACCACACAAACATTCAAAAAACTATAAACATGAACAAAGGGAACATAACCTCTTTACTCAGCAAAACTAAAACCGTCAAGGTGGTGACTATATCTGCCATCGTCTTGCTGGTTGTGGCGATTGCAGTTTTGATAGTTGTCAAGTACAAAGATAAACTGACAGATACCATCAAGAATCGCGAGTTGGCAGAGTCCTTGGACGAGGAAATAAACCAAAACGACATATCGCTCACCCAGATGCAACTCAACACCTACGCTTCCTCACTCTATGCCGCTATGGATGGTCCCGGAACGGATGAGGACAAAATATACAATGTATTCCGGGCTATGGGAACGCGTTCGGATGTATTACAACTCATCAAAACCTTTGGGGTGAAAGATGGTGAGACACTCACAGAGTGGATGTATGGCGATCTGTCGTCCAAAGAGATAGACAAGATAAACACCATATTGGCTAACAATAACATAAACTATCAATTCTAGAAATATGAAGAATAGTTTGATCGCTTTATCGGTAATCAGTTCGATTGCCATTGTAGTACTCGTCATCTATTTGGTGATGAAAAAGAAGCAGGAAACCAATGCAGACGAGACAACAAGTAACGGAAACTCCTCGTCGGACTTTCCATTGAAATACAACCTCTTTTTGCAATTAGATAAAGTCAAAGAGTTGCAGGTAAAACTGAACAATAAGTTAGTTGCCTCCATTGAACCAAACTTCCCCAAAGATAATAATGGCGTTTACATTAAATCATTGAAGGAAGATGGCTACTTTGGCGACAAGACTTTGGCGGTTGTGAAATACTTCTGCGATGGGCAAGAAGAGGTAACCGAAGAGATGTTTAATGCGCTATAATGCGATAGAGGCGATGTTGAGAAGCACCTACAATACAATATCCGGCACCGATGCCGACCTCGTAATTATCGATGGCGATGATGTGTATAACTGCTATTTGATGCCCGGAGTGAATAACGAGGGCAATGCAGAGGCAGAGTCATTAGCATGTTGGCGTATCGAGAAGTTGGCAAAGGTAGAATCCGATGGGGTGGTAACCTATCAACGGCTCTATCCACAAGGGTCTGCTGCATTTTGTTTCGTTGCTGCGCAATACAGCACCTACGAATACTCCTACAAGAAGTAACCAATGGCATTGAACGATTTACAATATAATCCATTTACGAGGAATTTGGATATAGCAGGCTCCTCGGTAGTCCCAATGACGGAATCGGAAATTGAAGCACTGTGCCCGATTGAGTCGGACGATGTGATACTTCCGGACGGAATACAAATTACTCCGCTGAAGCATATACCCTTGACTGCTGACGAGATAGAACAACTAACTCCTTTTGACGAAATTGATATTCCGTCTGTTGATACGACTATCAAAACCGAGAATATTCCTTTGTCGTATGGTACTTATTTCTCTGATACCAAAGAAATCAAGTGGTATGCAGGAAATGGCGTCATTCGTATGACACAAAGAAAGGGATATGGATCTACTGCAGTGAGCGAATCGTACATTGCGGCTCCAAGAGTATACAAAGGACATATATTGTTTCTGGAGACTTTAGTGCTTGGCACATATATACAAACGATAAAGATTAAGTATAGCGGGCAATACAAGGGCAATGCGATGGTGGCAGGTGTGGAGACTGATACAAGCGATAATGTGGTGCAGAACACAGACCTTGTCCAAACAACATGGGAAAGTGAGAACGATGGAGAACATGTGATACAAGCCAACAATGAACAAGGACTGACGCAAATATACATACAAAATAGCAGTACAGAAACGACAGTGCAACTGCGTGTAACGAATATAGAAGTAACTTACCGAACAACCACTTGATATGGAAGAGATACATCAAATAGATAAAACCAATTTAGGCATACTCTGGCAACGCATTCGAGTATTCGTTCTAGCTTTGCTTACCTGCAAAGCAGACCGTTCGACTACGCTTGCCGGGTATGGTATTACCGATTCTTATACCAAGAGTTCTATCGACGACATGATGAATGCCATAGAATTAACTCCCGGTCCTCAAGGAGAAAAAGGTGAAAAAGGAGATAAGGGAGATAAAGGAGACAAGGGTGCTACTGGTAATACCGGCACGAATGGTATAGGTTTGAGAGGCGAAATCGATGTAGTTTTTGATATTGAACACGACGAAAAAACCAATACCAACTCTATTAAGAGTATTGGCAAAGTGGATGATGTGTTCACTCCCGGCTTGTATGTGCTGCACGAAGAAAAGAAAGCTGATTCCATCATGAGTGTGGAGTGCTTGAATAGCATCGTGGTGCAATATGTTATGGTGGGTGGATTCGTTGGGATAAATACCCGGAAATTTATCATGCGCACATACATGGATGGCAGTTGGTCAGATTGGGAAAAGTACGATATGTGTCATGATAAGCAACAAGCGTTGTCTAGCAAAGAGGCTTTTACCATAGTCATAGGCGACACACTCCTTTATATGGATGAGGACAAATTAGTCAAACTTAAAGCACTTTTAGGAGAATGACCGAACAGATTATAGCATTAGGTGGTTGGATAGTCAGTGTGATGACCACTATCGTAACCTTCATCGTTGCCAAGCACAAGCGCCACGACGACGATATCGTCATCATGCAGGAGCGTATCGTCGATCTGCTTGAGAAGAACGACCGTTTCATCGACGAGATAGTCGAACTGCGCAAGGAGAACGCCATGCTCAAAGCCAAACTCGCCCAGATGCAAGAAGAGATCAGCACGCTGCGACAGAAAGTGCAACATCGCCCCTCAACCCAAAAACGCTCCACTGCGCTCAACACTCAACAGGGCGAAACCCGCTCAACACTCAACTAATAAACACAACTACGAAAACAACGCAAACAACGATAGTGCCCCTCCTTATAGTCCTCTGCGTCGGTTGCGCCCCGCAGAAGCGGCTTGCCGTACTCTTAGCCTGCCACCCCGAACTGCAACACGACACCGGTATAGTGGTAAGCAAACAGGTAGTGATGCGAGGCGATTCGGCATATATCGATTTCACCTTAGCAGACCTCCGTGGCATGGCGTCCGACACTTGCTCACCGGAACAGAGCCGCCCTCATGATAATGACCTGACGGTCGAGACACCGTCGGGCGCCTCTGCCACTATCTCTGCTATGTGTGAGGACCGCTACCGCCTGCAGGTGCACACCCGCACCGACACCGTCTGCCTGCGCGATACCGTAACCATACCCGCCTATACAACACGGGTGGAGTACCGTGACAAGATAGTCAACGAGATGACGCACACCCAGTCCTTCTTCTTTTGGGTAGGTATTGTTGCATTGGCACTTGTCGCCCTAACCATCGTCCTGCGAGTAGTCGTGCGCTTTCTGAAAGTATGAAATTGAATAAGCAATCATTAGGAATCGGCATTGCCGCTTTGGTGATGATAGGCATAGTCGCCGGCGTCGTTATCTATATCGTTACGCGCGAGTTGCGAGAGACCCTCACCCGCACCAACCTAAGCAATGCCCCCGCTTCAAAAGGAGAGAATATGCATATCGAACATTCCTCAAATTACAACCAGTCCGTCCGTGGCTACCGCAACAACAATCCCTTGAACCTGCGCATGTCATCCAACCAGTGGAAGGGCAAAGTCCCTGCCTCCGAGAATACCGACGGTGCATTCGAGCAGTTCACCTCAATGGCGTATGGTTTTAGGGCTGCCCTCAAGAACCTCCGGTCGTATATCGGCAAGTACCGCTGCGACACCATCCAATCCATAGTCAACAAGTGGGCACCTGACTCCGACGGCAACAACCCGACCACCTACGCCGCCCGTGTAGCCCAAACAACGGGCTATGCCGTAACCTCGAAGATTGCAGTCACCGACAAGGAGAAACTATGTCGTATAGCCTACGCTATGGCTATTGTTGAGAACGGCTCCGCACCCGTAATGACCGACATCTATGCAGGTTGGGACTTGATGTAACGACTAAACTCCTAAACGCATAAAACCATAACCAACACATGATTTACATCGGCAATCTACATAAGGGACAAGAGGCAACCCTTCGGCATGGTGCCGTAGTGCGCTGCGACAGAGGACACTCCGTGTTGTGCAATCCGTTTCGTGTAACGAGTGAGGACAAACGCAATGAGTCGTGCGACCGATTTCAGGCGTACTTCGACCGTAAGGTGCAGGAGAAGACTGACGCTGCTTTTATGAACTCCCTTCGCCACATCTATCAACTCGCCTTGCAGCAAGATGTAACCTTGGCATGTTGGTGCTACCCGAAGCGTTGCCATACCCAGACGATAAAAGCCTTTTTGGAGCAATACCTCGGGAAAGATCCACGTTATACGCAAAGCCAAAATATGCAGAGCAAAAACAGGCAGAGCAATAATATGGGCAACGGACTTACGCAAAGCGAGCAGCAGCGACTGCAATGGCTCGAAAAGAAAGGGTGCGACGCTCGGAAACGCAAACTATGTGCCTTTCGGTTCATCCAAGATTGGCTGTATATCATTCGAGCGGGCGAGATGACATCTCGACAGTTCGTCGAGGAGCAACACCGCTATTGTGTCACGAACTACTCTCGTCGCTTTGCCGATTCGTTCGCCTACAAGGCCGTGTGTGTTCTCGATCAGGTCAAGAGCATCGAGAAACGATATTATCGCTATTTCGAGAGCGACGGCACGATCGCTTTGTCGGGCATACACAACCCCAACGATGCGGGTATGCGCTATCATCCCTATCTGACTATTCATTGGAAGGACGATGAGCAGAAACCTGTCCACCCCAAAACAGATGTGCGGGAACTGCAACGTCAAGCCGATGAACTGCTGCCCAACGAACTGAAATCCACCAATATGCACCTCTACCGCGAGGGCAGAGAGGACCACAGTTGGTTAGAAGGTATTCAGGAAGAACGAGCGCAGAAGGATGAAAAAGCATATACCGAACAACTTTTGCAACATCTCAAAGACAAATACGCAAAATAGCATGGGACTCTATCATTGGTTATTCGACACCGGCGGCACACCCCGCACCACCAAGCGCAGGCGGGGTCGTCCACGCACTACGCCGATGATGTCGTGCGAGAGGAGAGCGGCGGCGGAAGGCACACGCCATGTAGCACCGTCTATCAACAAGCCGGCAAACGCCAAAAGCGTCTACATCGATGGGGAGTGGAACTCGCTGACCCAACCGCAGAAGTTCTATCTGTTGGGCTATTGCTTCGATGAGCAGCATACGGGGTGGCTCTACGACGAGAACGATTACACCTACATGGGCAAGACCCTCTACCGTTTGCCGTATCGTGGCAAGAACCTGCTCACACGCAACAGTGTGTTAGAACTATTCCGAGGTGTGGACAATATCTATTTCTATGGTCCCGACATCGGTATGTTGGAGAAGTGCTTTCATATTGACTTGCGCAGCCATTACAATTGCATCAACCTGCTTGCCGCCACCAAGCAACTCGAACCCAATGCCCGGTCGCATAAGTTGGTCGAATACGAACATCAGGCAGGTATCTATCGGGAAACGGAGGGGTACAAGCACAACTCTATTTTCAATGTACATCGTGATTGGTACACCGACCCGCAACATCGCGCACGCGTGCTGCTGTACAACCAAGAGGATGTAATCAACCTGCTCCGAGTAAAACGATTCATCTACAAGAAATATCATGTGACCAAACAGCAAGAGCAGAATTGGAAACTATAAGTTTAACAGACTAAAAATCAACAGTATGAAAGTAATCAAAGGATTAGACTTGAAGAAGGCAAGTCAGGGGAAGACCACTCCGTTGGAGAACTTCCGTGTGGATTCCAAGAATCCGAACATTAAACCCTGTCAGTCGTGGAACGACTATGTAATGTACCAAATCAAGGGTACGAGTAAGAATGGCAAACCGTTTGCCACCTACGAGGTGGTAAAAGTAATGCGCAAGCGCCATGGGAACGAGTTGTATGTGTATGTCGTTGACCGACTTTATCGTAGCAACGATGTCGTGTCGGCGTGCAAGTACATGAACAACCTGCGCCGTCGTATTCTGCCCACCGAGACGCAGAAAGAGATTGTGCGTGCGCACAAAGACCAGTACATCACCCGTTGGAAGACTTTCCCGAGTGGCAAGAAGTTCGGGTATGTGGCACTCAAATACACCGATGCCATTCAGCGCATTGCCGACGCTCGCAAGCAGCAACGCAGTGGTTCCTATACCCGCCGATATGGCAGTAATAGCGGTGGCGGTGGCTATCGCAGAGGAGGGTATAGCCAAGGCGGTTATGGTAGGGGAGGCTACAAGGGTGGTAACTACCATAGCGGCACCTATCGCAAAGCAAACAGCACCGCCACCGCCGCCCCAAGTGCTAACACACCATTCTAGTACAAATGCACCATTCTAGTACTGAGGTGCCATTCTACTAGTACCACTATGTGGACAAAAGAACAAGAGCAGTCGATTCGGCTGCTCTTGTTTTGTTTTTATGCATTGGTTTTCCATTCTTCCGTATACCTTCGACCTGAATAGGTCATTTTCTTATTCGTATCCGACCACAGAAATGCGCTCCCACTTTGTGCGGAGCGCGATTGGGGAGCGGTGGGAGGGTCTGCAAGCCAATTTATACTGCGAAGATACTCCAAGTTTACGATACACCAAAAGACTCTGAAAAATCTCCACCTTGCAGGTCGTATTTTTCATGGCTGCTTTTGGTGTCTGTATCTTCCACTTGGAGTAGGAATGCAGTATAAATCGGACAAGCAGACCCATAAAAGAATAGATTTGTTTGAAAGAAAAATAAACATGTAAAGGTTGCGCACGACACTCATCAGTGTATAAAAAAATGAAAACGAGAAAAGAAAATCAAGAACTTCAAAGAAAACGCTTCTTTGAGAAAGAGAACGAGCAGCTCATGCTTATGGTCTATCGTCAAGAACTCCAAGAGATGCTGCGCTTGGCAGAATATGGCTATTAAGACAATCAACATACTGTTTAACCATCAAATTTTCAATCAAATGAAAGAAAAACAAGAAAGTACGGAGACTATCAATGCATTCTTTGCAAGCCTCCCTGTATGGAACATCACCGAGTTGTGTGGCTACGAGCCAAAAACAACCTTTTGGATGGACTTTAGTATTGCCGACCGGTTCGGTGCAAGTGCCGTGCAAGAGACCTACAATCGCGCCTTTGCCGATTGGAAAGGCAATGCCGTCTATCTCACCGAATTGGTGTTGGTGCTGAACCACAAGATTTGGCAACACTACTACCACAACGACAAGTTAGCCGAGTTGTACGACCGCCTGTGGCGGAAAGCCGACCGGTACGCAGTAGCGAATCTAAAAGGAAACGATTTAACCTATTACTACCAAACAACCGACTAAAACCATTCTACAAATGCTGAACGCTCCGGCCGAAAGGTTGGGGCGTTCGTCATTTATAAGCAAAGGAAAAAAATCATTTACTAACCATTCAACAAAAAAGAAAACGATGAAAACTTTAGTGATTCACAACGACCTGAAAAAGCGTCTAAGAACAGCCGCCGCCAATGGTAGCGTAGTAGCCAAAGAGGTACTGAAAGCAGTAGCCGAAGGCATGACAACCAATTCCCATGCCAACTATTTTACTTCGGTGCGTAAGCGAACAACGAGTGACGATGGTGGTGTAGGGGTCTATCAAATCAAAATCACCTGTTGCAACAAGGACATTGCGAATCCGAACTTCCCCGATTTGGGTAGAGAGGATGCTCAGTGGCTCAAGCATAACCGTTGCGAGATATCGGCATTGAATTTCGCCGAGCAGTTCGGGCTGATGGATTACAGCAGCGACGACATCACCTATTTCGTGAGTGCCATCGGTTGCACCGCCAAGATACATCTCGAACTGATTAGCAGCGAGCAAAGCATGGAGCAGGCATACAATGCAGAAAACTATCCGAATATCCGTCAGAACTCGGACATGAGTTGCACCTTGCATCATAGTTGCATGCGTTACGAAGAGACCGCTAGGCGCGCGGCAGATTTCTACCACAATTTTGCAGGTGCCAAGATGCTTGTAGCCAAAGGGGATGACGGACTTATCTACGGCAGATGTATTATTTGGAAAAACATCGAAACAACGCAGTACGAACACCGTTTTTCGATGATAGAACGCATCTATTGTTGCTACGATTTCATCTACACGATGATGATGCGTTGGGCAGAACACAATGTGGACTTGCGCAAGCAGGAAAACAGTTACACCTGCACGAAAGATTTTGTAACCGTACGGGAAATTCACCTTGCAGAACAAGACGAAACCATTCCCAAAGGAACACGCCTCACTCTTGATCTGCACATCCCGGTTCCTCAACTGAAATGGCACAAATGCGGCGTGCCGTATCTTGACACCTTCTATATAATCTGCTATCACGACGGGAAGATTTATCTCTCCAACCACGAGGTGGCAACCAACACGCAGTTGGCTAGTTGCCGCAGCACCTATGGCTATGCCGACCGTATCAATTACATCTGTCCGGTTTGCGGCAAGTTGCACGATTCGTCCGGGTTGTGCCGCCAATGCAGTCAAACTTATTTCGTTACCAACGACTTTGGCACATTCTACACCAACAAAAAAGGCTTTGCGCAATATCAAGGACACTCGGTTCTGCGCGAGATGTTGCACAAGGGCAAACCTAATAAACACTTCCAATCTCTGTTGAACACCAATAAACTATTTAATTAACATGGAACTCTTAGAAAAACTATACAAAGTGTCAAGTCCCAGCGGACAAGAGCGCACTATGCAAAAGTTCATTATGGATTATTGCAAAACCCACCAACCGGATGTAACGATTGCCAAAGACAAAACAGGCAATATCTACCTCACCAAGGGTGTGGACAAAACCTATCCGTGCATTGTGGCACATATCGACGAAGTACATCCACGAAACAAAAACAAAGAGATTGTCAAGCACCGGAATGTCATTTTTGGCATAGACCGCAAGGCGATGAAGCCCACAGGCATAGGTGCTGACGACAAGAACGGTATGTGGGTCGCTTTGAATTTGCTCACAACAGAGAAGGTGCTTAAATGCGCCTTCTTTGTGGGCGAAGAGATAGGCTGTGTCGGTTCCGGACGAGCCGATATGAACTTCTTTGCTGATGTACGATTTGTGTTACAATGTGACCGACGAAACGGTAATGATTTCATCTGCAATGCGAGCAATGTCGAACTGAGCAACAAGGCGTTCTACGAGCGTTGCGAAGCCGCCAAGTTCGGCTATAAGATGACCAACGGCCTGCAAACGGATGTCGTTTCGCTCAAAGAGAGAGGACTCAAGGTCTGCGCCGTCAATCTGTCGTGTGGTTATTACAATCCTCATCATGAAACGGAGATGACACTCTTCGACGAGTTACAGAACTGTTTAGCACTCTGCGAGCATATCATCAAAACCGTCACGGAGGTGCAAACGCATGTCTATACGCCACGCACTTGTTTTGGCGGCACATTCTTGCACGATGTGCACGACTATATGTGGCGAGCCAATCGTCCCAACGAATGGTACAAACAAAGCGAGCAAATAAAACAAGTCGCCGAGATGGAGATAAACGATGATTATTTGCGTCTGTCAGATAGTTATTCTGACGAACAAGTGCGCCTGTACCTAAAGCGTAAATATCAGTTCCTCAACGATGCACACTTCATCGACCAATGCGTCGATTCACAAGGTAATGAAGATATTCCGTTCTAATGTCAAATCGTATAAAATCTTACAATCATGTCACAATTAAATCAACAGAAACTGAATCAACAAAAACAATCGGAACGATTCGAAGAGGCAATACGCCAATTCTTAATCCGGCAGGGTGAAAAAGACCCTGCTTTCTTGCAACATTGTTGCGAAGTAAGTAAGACGCAGAACAAGACCACCGCCGACTGCTGCACCTATATCATCAATCAGGTAAAGCAATCGGGGCGGTGCGGCTTTGCCGACGACGAGATTTACTCTATGGCGATGCACTATTGGGATGAGGACAAAATAGAAGTCGGCACACGCCCCCAATGTCAAATAGTACTCAATCACGAGGTGCAACTGTCCGAAGCGGAAATTGCCGAGTGCAAGCGAGAGGCACAAGAACGCCTGATTCGTCAGCAGATGGAGGCACTCAAGCCCAAGAACACCGCACCAACGGCGACAAAGAAAGCAGAAAATGAACTATCATTATTCGATGAACTATGAAACCAAGAACAGAATTTCAGAAGAGGGTCGTTGCCACCAACGACTCTCTTCGCACCATAGACCAAAAGCATTTTGTTGAGGTTTATCACCGAGCCTGCGAGCATATCGCTTTTCAAAACAAGCAAAAGACGCTCTTCTGTGGCGACTGTGGCAAACTTATCGATAAAGAAACCCACCTCAACCGAAAAGGCGAGGTTGTCTGCCCACATTGTGGCAAGCGACTCAAACCAATGGCGAACCGCAAGTGGTCGTACAAGCAGGTGTACTACATCATGGCAATCGACCAAGCCAATGGCTTTCAAATCCTGCGCTACTATTTGCTTTATACCTATTTCCACAAATGCCGAACCGTGCGCCTGTCTCCCATAGAAGTGTTCCGTGTGTATATCGACGACGACGGGCAACGAGCGGTGTGCGCCAAGTTACGAACTGCGTTCTCTTCCTATCGCGACCAATGGCGATACGATAGCGACATCTGCCTGCGCCAAGTCAATCAGCAATGGCCCTACACGCCTTACGATGTGCATGCATGGGCGAACCTGCGTACCAGACGATTGAGTAAAAAAAGTAAATTGACAAAACTCAATGTGCCGGACAAGGACTTCCCCTCGGCAGAAACAATCTGCAAAGTTTTCAAGGACTATCGTTTCGAAACAATTTGGAAAGCAGGAATGTACGAAATGGCATATCGGTTGAGCGAGCAAACGATGGACACATTGTGGCCGGCTCTCAAGATATGCCTGCGCAACCACTACATTCCTGCTGACGCCAACGATTATATCGATTATGTGCAGCAGTTAATTCGTTTGGGCAAGGACATCCACAATGCGCACTATGTATGCCCCTGCGATTTGGCAGCAGCACATACCCGAACCACCGAAGCAGTACGCAAGGTACTCGAAAAAGAGAAATACGAGCAGGAAAAAGAACGCATGGCTTTGGCAGAAGAGAAGTATGCCCAATGGGTAATGCCGTTTCTGTCGCTTAACATAGCCAACAAGCAATTCCGCATAGCAGTGCTGCCAACGGTTCAATCGTTCTACGAAGAAGGGCAGTCCATGCACCATTGCGTCTATAGCAACCGCTACTACGAGCGGCAAGACTCGCTCATTATGTCGTGCCGCGACAAGCAGAACCATCGCCTCGCAACCATAGAGATAGGTCTGCCACAGGGCAACATACGGCAGGTGCGTGCAGCGTGCAACCAAGTGCCGGAGCAATACGATTCTATCGTGCAACTACTAACCCAACAACGCAACCAAATCAAACAATTATCTGCCGCAATGATGGCTTAATCCTAAGGCGAACTTCTGTAAACTGCTTTGTAGTATAGAAGGTCCCTAAAACATTCTAACACATCACAATTATGATTCAATCAATTAATGAAGTAATGCAGAATCACCCTTATGTGACTGCAGCCCGGCAACTAATTAACTACAGTGTCCAACTGCGACAGCATGGCGACAAATCGTATCGTGACAAAATTATTCGGTTTCAAGAGCGGGACGAGATGTCTGCTTGGGAAAAGGTCAAAGAGTTGTACGATTTAGCCAGTCCGAGCAACAAGCCTATTCAAATAACGCACATCAAGAGCGGTTTGTATCCCTTGTACTCGTTCGCCAACACCTACAGCCAAGATTGGTACTTCGTGCTGCATTGGCGTGAAAACAAGGTGTAAGGTGTCCATGCCGCACCCGTCACCTACGGGTCAGATACGGGTCAGATACGAGTCACCTAGGAGTGACAGATTATACAATAAACATTAAAAATAGGCAGCAATCTACCCTTATAAGGCAGCAATCTACCCGTTCTAAACAAACCGGTGGCACTACACAAAGAGCATCCGTGCGGACAAATTCCTCGCTGATGCTCTTTTGTGTTATTTGCACGTGGCATGTTTCTATGAAATAGGTTGATAGCCGTTCCTCCATGCACTGCAAAGTCGGGTATCTTATATACCAGTGGCATAATGCGTAAGAGCAACTGAACTTGTTTGCGATATTCGTCGTGATTATTCATAATTGGCTAATTCTGTCGGGATGGTTATTTTGTATTTGTTGATAAATGTTCCTCCTGCCTCAATACGAAGAGGCGAATCGGTTAAACCTACATTGGAGATGTCTATATCATCGAACCATGTATGACCTGCTTTTTCCGCCATATAGAGGTACATGCGTTTCACTCGTTGATTATCCACTCGCTGCAAAACTTGTTCTACTTCACGAGGGCGCAGAACGGTCAAAAGTTCCATCAATAGATACAGGTCCATATAACTATTATAGGTCGGTGCTAATTGTAAACACTCCGCAAATGCTTGTTCTGCAGAAGAGATGGGTAACTCAAGTTCATACTCGCGTTTTGTTTCAGGAGGATTACAAAAAGCCTTCATATAAACGGGCACTATATGTCTATCAAAAGAATCAAGCTTTAGCCATTGCGGAGTATAGGTAGTATGAAGCGCAACTATCAGACGGGGTTTCCCCATTGGAACAAAATGCATATACCCATGCAACTCCAATGCAGAATTGGCAGCAATGTGCAAGTCATCTCCTATCTGCTTTTTGTAGGACGCCATTGCTGCATAAGCCTGCGGTGTATCGCCCTTACGAAAGATAACGCCTCTACATAAACGCTCAAACCAACCATTATCACAATAGCATTTGACCAACTGATTTGACCAGCCGTTGGCAGTCAGCCACTCCGAAAAACAGAGTCCATGAGGCATACAGGAAGAGAGAAGTCTGTTTAATTTATCTTGTTCAACCATAGTAACACTTTATTTATTGAACGGATTTTGCTGCAAAATTACACTGCTTTTCCCAAATACACAAATTCCTCTTCAAAATAATGCCCATAATCCTATAGGGGACTTCTATAAATTCCCCATTTAATAATAAATTTAACCAAAGTGGAACTCAAAAACTCTTTTGTGCAGATTACAAATCGGATTACAAACCGCAGATACCAATTGTAATCGCCTAAATAACATAGTTTCAGCAAGTTAAGTCA
>CAVHKB010000007.1:0-26857 GCA_963636305.1 Prevotella sp. P5-108 | reverse complement strand
GGGTTTATTCTGTTAAGGAGAGTTGAGAGCCATAGCACGCTATGGCTCTACAGTTGGCATAAGCGAAGTTACAGACGACGGGCAAGGGACGACGGTGGATGACAGAAGGCTGGAGGGTCTGGGGATTCTGGATGTCTGGGGGATACATTCAATTAACAATTAAGAATTAACAATTAATATGCAAAGAATACCATAAACACGACGGTGGAGGGAGGGAAGAAATTGGGGTGTGGTAGAGAAAAGGGTGCGGGATTTGCCTATGTTGGTAGAAATGTGTATATTTGCAGGCTAAAGAATTTGCTGACGGATGCAGTTCAAAGATATTATAGGACAAGAGGATGTGAAGTCGCGTTTACGGCAGTCGGTTCGTGAGGGTCGTATTCCTCATGCGCAGTTGCTGTGGGGGGCATCGGGCGTTGGCAAGTTGCAGTTGGCAATTGCTTATGCCCAGTATTTGGAATGTCCGAACAGGACAGAGGAAGATTCGTGCGGGGAGTGTCCTACTTGCAGGCAGTTCCAGCATTTGGAGCATCCTGATTTGCATTTCGTTTTTCCGATATTCAAGGCGGACAGCAGTCGGGAGAGTGTGTGCAACGACTATGTGGACAAGTTCCGCAGTCTGTTGTTGTCGAGTGGTTATTTCGACAAGACAGACTGGTACTCGGCTATTGGTGCCGACACAAAACAGTGCATCATCTATGCCTCCGAGAGTTCGGAAATCATGCGCAAATTGAGTTTGAAGGCTTATTCAGGGGCATACAAAGTTATGATCATTTGGTTGCCAGAGAAGATGCATACCGTGTGTGCCAACAAACTGCTGAAGTTGTTGGAGGAGCCACCCGAATACACGGTGTTCTTGTTGGTGAGTGAGGAGCCTGATGCATTGTTACCGACCATACTGTCGCGTGTTCAGCATATCAAAGTTCCTCCTTTGTCGGAGGAAGAGATTGCGAATGCATTGGTAGAGCGTGAGGGAGCGGATGTGTCGTTGGCGGCAGATTATGCGCATATTGCCAACGGCAGTTACCTACGCGCCCGCAAGTTGCTTCAATCGACAGAGGAGAGCCGTTCGGATTTCGAGTCGTTTGTGACTATTATGCGTATTGCCTACCGAGTTGGTCAGAAAGGAGATTACAGTGCGTTGGCAGAGATGCGCAAGTGGTGTGATTCGATGGTGACGGGAACGGGTCGTGAGCGTCAGAAGCGTTTTCTGCAATATATGCAGCAAGAGATAAGGGAGAATTTTATCAGGAACTACGGAGTGGACGAGGCGAACTATCAGACGGGGGAGGAGCGTTCGTTCTCGGTCCGATTTGCGCCGTTTATCCATGAAGGGAATGTAGAAAGAATGATGGAGGCTGTTCAGTTGGCACAGCAACAGATAGAGCAGAATGGTAATGCGAAGATTATCTTGTTTGATATGTGTCTGCAACTGATGGTCCTGTTAAAAAGATAGATATGGACAAAGACAAACTAACATTGAATGATAGCAGTTACCGTTTAGGCGTACAGAGTTTCCGCCGTAACTCCGCTTTGAAACTAAGCGTAGTGGACTGGTTGGCCGATTTGCCGGGTAACGTCAATCCATCGGACTTGGTGGAAGTACAGTTCAAGAACACCCGTAAGGGATATTTCAACAATCCGGACGGTCTTGCTTTGGAGAAGGGTATGACGGTTGCGGTGGAAGCGAGTCCGGGACACGATATTGGGGAGGTGACCTTGACGGGAGGTTTAGTGCAGAAGCAGATGGTGAAGAACCATGTTGACTTGAGCCGTTACGAGATACGGAAAGTGTATCGTTTGGCGACGGAGAATGATTTGAAGCGTGCCGAAGAGGCTCATTCGAAGGAACAGAAGACGATGATACAGGCACGGCAATTGGCCAAAGACTTGGGTCTTCAGATGAAGATAGGGGATGTGGAGTATCAGGGTGACGGTTCGAAAGCGATTTTTTACTATATAGCCGACGAGCGCGTAGATTTCCGTCAGTTGATTAAAGTGTTTGCGGAGACTTTCCGTGTCCGTATTGAGATGAAACAGATAGGTGCGCGTCAGGAGGCCGGTCGCATAGGCGGCACGGGACCTTGCGGTCGTGAACTATGTTGCGCGACCTGGATGAGTCAGTTCTGTTCGGTAGGCACGAGTGCAGCACGGTTGCAGAACATCTCTCCTAACCCGCAGAAACTGGCTGGGCAATGTGCAAAGTTGAAGTGCTGTCTGAACTTTGAGATGGATGTGTACAAGGATGCGATGAAGAATCTGCCCGACAGGAACACCCAATTGGAAACGAAGGACGGGACATACTATTACTTCAGTGCGGATGTGCTGAAACAAGAGGTGACCTATTCGTCGTCGCCTACCGTACCTGCCAATCTGCAGACCTTGAGTGCCGATGAAGCCAGACAGATTATGGCGATGAACCAGCGAGGTGAAAAGCCGTTCACCTTAGGTGGCAAGGAGAAGTCGGTGGAAGCGGCAGAGAACATGCCTGACTATCAGAACGTAGTGGGACAAGACGACTTAACCCGTTTTGACAAGAAGAAAGGGAAAGGGAACCGTGGGCGACGGGAAGGGAACAGGGAGTCCCGTGCATCGTCGAGCAGAGGTCGTGGTAACGGCAATCGTGGTAACGGCAATTCCCAGAGGGGGACCAACGGAAAAGGAGAGGGGAGCAATGGGAAGTAGGAGGACTGTGGTAGCGGTGATGTTCCTTATTGGAATCGCCCTTGTGTCGTGCGGCAAGAGGGTTGTATATTCGGAGGTAAGGACTTTGCCCAAGGAGGGTTGGAATGCGGATTCGTTGCTGACCTACGATGTTACGATAGAGGATACGGCAGCCTGTTATGATGTGTTGCTGTATGTACGCCACACGCAACAGTACCCCTATCAGAACATGTGGTTATTTGTAGGTCAGGACACTATAGAGTTTTACTTGGCGGACCAAAGAGGTCGTTGGTTGGGTAACGGATGGGGAGAGTTGCGAGAGATGCCTGTTATCTACCAGCACAACAAGCGGTTTGCAGGAGGCGGCAAATGCCGATACACCATTCAGCAAGCGATGCGTGACACGCTATTGAGAGGTGTTCAAGATGTAGGGCTTACCATTGTGAAGAGTGATGGGAAAGAATAAGTTGCGTAAGTTTGCGGAGATGGCGACCTTGCCGAATGTGTTTCAATGCGGAGCGAGGGACGAAACCGCCGTTGCACAAGTATCGTCGATGGCGGGACATTGGCGTGAGCAGTACTTCGGGAACGCGCATCCGATTGTGTTGGAATTGGGTTGCGGACGGGGAGAATATACGGTAGGATTAGCCAGGTTGTTCCCAGAGAAGAACTTTGTGGGTGTAGATATAAAGGGTGCGCGTATGTGGGCAGGTGCGACGGAGGCTTATCGGGAGGGGTTGAGAAATGCAGCGTTTCTGCGAACCAATATTGAACTTCTGCCACGCTTTTTTGCAGAAAACGAGGTAGAAGAGATATGGATAACCTTTCCTGACCCGCAGATGAAGAAAGTGACGAAGCGACTGACTTCTTCTTACTTTTTAGAACGCTACCAATCGTGTATGTGCGACGGGGGTATTATTCACCTGAAGACAGACAGTCCGTTTTTATATCAATACACCCGTGAGTTGGTGCGACTGAACGGTTATGAGGTATTGACGGACACGGACGATTTATACTCGTCGGAGTGTACGGACAGGCTGCTATCGATAAAGACGCACTATGAGCAGCAGTGGATAGCACGCGGAATGACAATAAAGTACCTGCAATTCCGTATAGCGAAGAAAGAGCGGATAGAAGAGCCGACCATTGAGATAGAGCATGACACCTATCGCAGTTACGGCAGGAACCAGCGGAGCAGTATGCAAAACAAATAGTTTATACAAAGGAGATTATGTATCCACAAGAGATAATAGATGCGTTGCGGCATGTTCGTTACCCTGGTAACGGCAAGGACCTGATAGAGAGCGGTATGCTTGAGGATGACATTCGCATATCGGGGTTGTCGGTATCGTTCTCGTTGATCTTCGAGAAGCAGAATGACCCGTTTATGCGGTCGGTACAGAAAGCGGCAGAGGCGGCAATCAAGACTTATGTGAACGCCAATGCTGCGGTGACGATACATACAAAGTTTGTGAAGCAAACGGCAGCCGTACAGGAGAGTGAGGCAGAGGCAGTCAATCACATAAAGCATATTATTGCCATCTCGTCGGGAAAGGGCGGCGTAGGTAAATCGACTGTAGCCTCGAACTTGGCTATTGCTTTGGCTATTTCAGGTTATCGGGTAGGGTTATTGGATGCGGATATATTCGGTCCGTCGCAGCCTCACATGTTCCATTGCGAGGGAGAGCGTCCTATAGCAGAGAGTGTCGGAGGCAGAGATTTGATTGTGCCTATTGAGCGTTACGGGGTTAAGATGCTGAGTATCGGTTTCTTTGTAGATACGAACAGTGCGGTTATATGGCGTGGTGGATTGGCAAGCAATGCCGTAAAGCAACTGTTGAATGATGCATACTGGGGGGATTTGGATTATATGCTGATAGACCTGCCACCCGGTACGAGCGATATTCATCTGACGATTGTACAGATTGCGAAGTTGAGTGGTGCTATTGTAGTAACCACTCCGCAACCGGTGGCTCTGTTGGATGCACGAAAGGGCATAGACATGTTTCGCAACGAGAAGATAAGTGTGCCAGTGTTAGGTATTGTGGAGAATATGGCATGGTTTACGCCTATGGAACTGCCACAGAACCGCTATTATATTTTTGGCAAGGAGGGAGGAAAGAGATTGGCAGAGGAAATGGACATTCCTTTGCTGGCGCAGATACCTCTTGTACAGTCAATCCGAGAAGGGGCGGACGACGGTGCGCCGATTGTATTGCAGAAAGAGCATCCTGCTGCGCAGATGTTTATGGCATTGGCCGAGAAAGTTGTGGAAAAAGCAGAGGAGCAGAAGTAGTATGTCGTTTATTTCATCGCAAGAATATAACACCCATGATTTAGCCACGCAGCCTATCAGTAAGTTGCTGCGACAGTATGCTATGCCATCGATAGTGGCGATGACGGCATCGTCGTTGTACAATATCGTGGACAGTATATTTGTCGGGAGGGGTTGCGGTGCCTTAGCCTTTTCAGGTTTGGCTATTACCTTTCCGTTGATTAATATACTGGCTGCTTTCGGTTCGTTGGTAGGCGTAGGCGGCAGTGCGCTTATATCTATCCGATTGGGACAGAAAGACTACAAGACCGCCCGTTTGGTGTTAGGCAATGTTATTCTTTTGAATGTGATATTGGGAGCCATTGTAGGCGTTGTCGGTTTGATCTTCATAGACCCAATCCTGCGTCGTTTTGGGGCAAGCGATGATACGCTCGGTTACGCACGCAGTTATATGATAGTGATGCTCGTTGCCAATGTATTCACTCATCTCTATTACGGCTTGAACGGAGTGTTGCGTGCGGCAGGACACCCAAGAGAATCGATGTACGCGACCATTGTTGCCATTGTGCTGAACATAATACTTGACCCTATATTTATCTTTGTCTTTCACCGCGGGGTGCAAGGTGCAGCCATAGCGACAGTATTGGCACAGTTAATAGCAATAATATGGCAGTTTACCATCTTCTACCGCCCGAAAGAAGAACTGCATATCCAGCGTGATATTTTCCACTTGAAGAAGCGTATTGTTTCCGATATGTTGGCCATAGGTCTTTCTCCCTGCCTTATGAACTTGGCCGGTTGTGCGGTTGTGGTAATCATTAACAACCAACTGCGTCAATATGGCGGAGACTTGGCTATCGGTGCTTACGGTGTTATCAATAGGGTGACTTTTATTTTCTGTATGATCGTGATGGGACTGAATCAGGGAATGCAACCTATTGTCGGTTACAACTACGGCGCACAGCGTTATGACAGGATGTTGTCGGTATTCCGACAGACTGCTTTATGGGCGACATTAGTTACTACTGTTCTTTTTCTATGCGCAGAACTTGTTCCGGAGGCAATGATTCGTATATTCTCCACAGATGAGGGATTGATTGCCATAGCCATACCGGGAATACGCATTGTGTGTGCAGTGTTCTTTCTGAACGGTTATCAGATGGTGACGGGAAACTTCTTTACCAGCATCGGTATGGCAAAGATGTCCATATTCCTGAGTTTGACAAGGCAGGTGCTATACTTGATTCCTCTGTTGCTTATTCTTCCT
The DNA here is from genome assembly GCA_963636305.1 of Prevotella sp. P5-108. Taxonomy (GTDB): domain Bacteria; phylum Bacteroidota; class Bacteroidia; order Bacteroidales; family Paludibacteraceae; genus Colicola. The sequence continues at coordinate 20,651 of CAVHKB010000007.1, read as the reverse complement.
TGTTTCTGGGGGATAGACGGGGTGTGGTGGAGTATGTCGATATCGGATTTGATTGCCTGTGCAACCGCAGCGGTAGTTCTTGTTATCTATATCCGTCGTTTCAAGAATATGCACAGGCAGCAGCAAGAACAGGCACAGACTATTGTTCCAACTGATGTACTTTGAGTAACATTTCTGTCAGTTTTTGCTTACCCTGCAAGTATTCTGTTTCGAGTTGCAACAACTCTTCTCCAAGTGAGTCGCGAGTCTTTGCATCGGCGTGGAAGTATGTTGCTCTTTTGTTCTCGATTGTCTGTTCCAGTTTTTGCACCTGCTCTTCTTGCCGGAGATACTCTTCATACAGCACGCGTGCATCAGCAGACCTGAAGTCAGATAATTTGTCATAAACAACAGAGTCGTTCATTACGAAGGGCTTCATTGTTACTTCCATATTGCTCCTACTTTCGGTGGCGGGTGCGTTTGGTTTCATTTTTTCCTGCTTGGGTTGCAGTATTTTCCCTTGCGCGAATTGCCTTATATAATACTCGTCGGTATCACGCAGAATTTGCTTTTCATTGTTTGGAATAAAAGTATAGACACAGACACGGTCGTCGGTCATATATCGGTCGGTAGCAAAATATCCGATGCCCTTGATATCGTCGAGAACAAGCATATAGTCGTTGGCAGGTGAGTTGTAGGGCATACCAATGTTTTCGGGAGGAAGATACATATTGGTATTTGTGCTATACTGTGTGACATAGATATCGTATCCTCCCAATCCACTTTCATTATCGGAGGCAAAATAAACAGTTACCCCATCGGAAAGCATATAAGGATAGTTGCAATGCGAATTACGGAACGACGGTATTCGGAGGGTGTCGCATTGCCATTCTCCTTCCAATAGTCGCTGACAGGTAAGGAGCGTATAATCGTGAGTGGTGATTATCTTTATATCCTGCCTCTCGTTAGTATAGTTGCAGAAAGCATCGTCAAAGGTGATTGTTCCGGCGCTCTTGGAGAGATGGTATGCTTTGAGAAATGCGTTCTTTGGGAGAATGACACTATCGATGATTTGTATGTTCTCTACCCGATTCAAGTAGCGTAAGGCTTTTTGAGTTTGCTCTATTTTGTGGAGGACTGTGGCGTATCGTTCGTTGGTGGTATCGGTTTTCTCGAGGTATCGTTGGTATGCTTTAACAGCCTCTTGAAAGCGATAGTCTTGGGCATATAATTCTCCCAAGTAGAAATTACGCAGTGGGTATTTTTCTCCAGCCAACTCAAAATAGCGAATTGCCTCCGCATTGTTTCCCTGCTCTTGCAGGCAGCGGGCATATCGATAGAGATAAAGAGGGTTGTCGGACTGGCGTTTGAGCAGTTGCTGATACAAGTCTGCGGCTTGATTATACAATCGTTGTTCGAACAGTTGCTGCGCTTGCTGAAGCATAGATACGGGTGTGGCACTCCATACAGAAAGACCATATAAACCGAAGCATATAATGAGTATCATCCTTTTCATAGATGCAAAGGTACAATAATTTATTCAATCACTAAAGGATTGTTGTTTGAGAGAGCAATAAGAAATGCAGTGTGAGAGTCTTATGATTTGTGTTGATGAGGAACAGACGAGCCTGTTATCAGGGCTATGAAATGGTGTGTAACAAGAGATAACGGCAGGGTAACCGCATCTAAATCAAAATGACAGGTCTTTTGCTGCCGTATGCCTGCGCCGTATCCCTGTTGCCTGCTTCTGTTTTTACGACAATTAATGGATGCATAGCCCGTTCCAAAAGTTATCCATCCGTTCCCGATAACCCACAGTATTTGCCCTTGTTTTTTTGCAATAATCGAGTTCAGTTTGTGGTAAATAAAGGCTGTCATTAGCGTCTAATCTCGGACGTATCCCCATACCATTACCTTACCACTACCTTACCAAGTATAACTCTTATAAGGGTTTTATAAGGGTTTCTATCCGTTACATTTGTCCTTTCCGGAACATCTAACTGTATTTGTCCATACGCCTCAGGCGTCCGTTCCCCAATGTTTTGATGCAGTTGCCCCTGTATAACGGCAATAAAACAGTAGAAAATTTGCAATAATCATTTCTTTTTTATACCTTTGCAATGCCGATGTAGTATAGGTTGTTATCCTATAGTTCTGCATAGCAGAATGGCAGTATATCTGCTTTGTTATCAATAGTGTAAGATATATCTTATGAAAGAACCCAAACGCGTTTTATTTATCTCTCAGGAGATATACCCTTATTTGGCGGAAGAAACTCCCATTCGCAAACTGAATAGGATGTTGCCTGAACTTTGTCAGCAAACAGGTTATGAGACGCGTACTTTCATGCCTAAGTTTGGTGAGATTAATGAGCGACGTAACCAGTTGCATGATGTGATACGGCTATCCGGTATGAACCTGATTATTGATGATACAGACCATCCGTTGCTGTTGAAAGTTGCCTCTATTCAAGCGGCACGCATCCAGATTTATTTTATTGACAACGATGATTTCTTCCGTCGTAGAAGAGGAGTGGTAGATGAGCAGGGAAACGATTATGAGGACAATGACGAGCGTTGTATTTTCTTTGCTCGCGGAGTGATAGAAACCGTGAAAAAATTGCGTTGGACTCCTGATATTATCTATTGCAGTGGTTGGATGTCGGCTTTGGCACCTTTTTACTTGAAGACTGCCTATGCCGATACCCCGTTCTTTACAAAGGCTAAAATAGTGTACTCTCTGTATGACCAATCATTTAGTACTCCCTTTGGCACAAAGTTTGCCGAGAAACTGCTGTTTGATGGTGTAAGCCTTGATAAAGCAACCATGTTGAAAGATAAAGAAGTGGACTATGATATGTTGATGAAGTTTGCGATTGAACATTCAGATGCAGTAATACAATCTGCATCGGAAATAAGTGAATCGTTGATGAATGCAGTAAGGGCTTCCGATAAGCCTTTTATGCCCTATCAAGAGTCATACGAAGCCTATTTGACTTTCTTTAATCAATTATTGGAACAGGTTTAGAAATGAGAAAGCAGTTGTTGACATTATTGTCTGTTATTGTCTGTCTTGTGGGATGTAAGGACAATGATGCACATTCCGGTTTGTCGATACTACCTGAAGAAGATTTGATTGTAGTAGGAGTTGATTCTTTCGGTGTACAGTCGTCGCTACAAACGGTTGATTACATTTATTCTGCACCTGATTCTTTCTTATTGGGCGAATGTGACAGTCGTTTCGGTACTTTACACGCAGATATATTAGCCCAGTTTGCTTGTCCTATTGATTATCGTTATCCGGAGACTTCAGAAGTAGACTCTGTATGTATTTTTCTGTATTATACCTCTTGGTTCGGAGATGGCAACTCGCCAATGAGTGTATCGGTCTATGAAATGGACAAGAACACTTTTTCTTATACCGAACTTTATCCGTCGAATATTGATATTGATGATTATTGCAGTCTTGATGAAAAGACTAAAGTTCTCTATCGTCCTCGTATTATCACGGCATCTTCTCCCACTGATTCGATTTACTCTTCCACTGCGAAGCAGTATGTTCCTTATATTCGTTTTCGGACTACCGACGAGTTTGCCAAATCTTTCTTTGAACGGAATGACTATTCTTCGCAGAATACATTCAATGAGAATTTCAAAGGACTATATATCCGTAGTGAATTTGGCAACTCCACTCTGCTGTATATCGGGCAGATAAGCATGGCAGTTTACTATCACTTTACTTATCAGAAGAACGGAGCAGACACGACCGTGCATGATATGAAGTCGTTTTATTCCAACTCGGAGGTACGACAAGTGAATCATATTCAGTACACCAATCTCCCAATAGAATACTTGCAATCATTGAGCGACAGCATTAATTTTATTGTATCTCCTGCCAATATCTATACAGAGTTGGCTATTCCGATGCAATTGATGGAAGATAGTATCCGCACCAAATTAGGGAGCAAGCGTCCATATATCAACCGTGCAAAACTGACGGTTGACGTATTGAATGTCTATTCTGGTTCTACCGCGGACAAAACTGCAAATGATTGGGCGCAGCCGTCTGCCTATATGTTGCTTCTTAAATCTGATGCGTTGGAGCGATTTTTCAAAGAGCGTGAATTGCCGAGTGACACATGTGCCATATTGGGAACTCTTACTTCCGGAGTAGATTCGATTGGTAATACTACATACTACTATGAGTATGATATCTCCACACTTCTTACCCAGCAACTACGGCAACAAATCGAAACTGACAGCCTGCGCATGTTATTAGTCCCCGTTCATGTAGGCACCACCTCATCAAGTTCTTCGGTAGTTGTATCGTCGGTGCAACCTCAACACACCGTATCGGCAACGATTGTGCGCAGTGCTAACAACAAAGAAAATCCGATGCGCTTTGAAGTTGTCTATTCCGGTTTTTGATATTACTCTGCGAATGACAAGTACGGAGTGAGGCGTTGTATATCTTTTTCGGAGAATTCTTCCAATTGCAACAATGCATCGATGCTATACAGCCTATAGTTGTTTCGTCGATGTTCGTAGAGTGCTTTTGCTTGCGTGAAAGTAAGATAGGGGTGTCGTTGTAGCCGTTCCACACTGCTATGGTTTACGGACAGGGGGTGTATGGAATCGGTACATACCGTAAAATGAGCGAGCAGAGTATCAGTGATGTATGGTTCGATTTGCTTTATCTCCCGAAGTTGTTGTACGGATACATATCCTCCCAATTGTTTGCGGTAGGCGATTATCTGCCATGCCGTGTATGTGCCTATACCGCGCAGCAGTTGGAGGGATGTTGTGTCGCAGGAGTTGAGTTCGAGTATCGTATCCTGCTTTTGCGTCCATTGTTGTGCGACAGAATGTTGGTGTAATGTATCTAATGGGAACAAAGTAGTATCGATGCATACATAAGGTGCGATTTGAGTATATAGAGAGTCCGACATATATGGTATGTTCTTCATATCCTCGACGCTTTTATAGAGTCCTCCTTTACGACGGTAGTTCAACATCATACGCACCATCCAACGGGGAATGCCCTTTGTTATCAAGGTGATGCTATCTGCCATGTTCGGGTCAAATGGGGACAAGTGTAGTGGGAGTGTTTCTTTTGCAGGGTATCGGCTTTGATACTGCCTTGAATGTTGCAGGCGGTTCTCTATTGCCTCCGCCCTTTCTTGCAGGATTTGCAATTGTGAGTCTTTCTCGATTTGTTGAACCTTTAATTGATGCAGAAAGACAGCCGTTATGATAATGGTTACCATAATACAGCCAAACAGTACGGCACCAATTAGTTGGCGGGTAGTAAAAATACGCTTATCGGGTTGTTTCTGTTTCATTATTTCACAACAGATGTCAGTGTCCCGTCTATTAGTTCTGTAGTCAGTTCATCTCCCGATTTTACTTCGTTGACGCTATGAACAGGCTTTCTATGACATAAGGTTAAGGAATATCCCATTTTATAGAGATGTTCAGGTGAGTGGATTGCAAGGCTTTTCTCAAGCATCTGCAAGCGGTTTTTGTGGTAGGTCAGTACTTGTGAGAATGTATGCCGCAGTTTCGACTGTAAATAGATCAAGCGTTGTTTTTCGCGCAGGACAGGTTGCATGCACGCTATTTGCAGCCGTTGGTAAAGATGGAGCAAGTATTCTTGTTGCTCCATTGTATGGGCGATGATGAACTCTGCTGCGGCGGTGGGTGTTTTCACATTGGTGTGTACTACCATATCCACTACTGATATGTCTTTTTGATGTCCGATGCCGGCAATAACAGGTAATGGAAACCGTGCGAAGGAGGCTGCCAGTTCGTAACTATCAAAACACTTCAGGTCTGTTGTTGCCCCGCCACCTCGAATGATGACCACTGCTTGAAAGTCGGTTATCCGTTCGTAGATTTGTTGCAGCGCATCGATAATTGATTTCTCGGCTCTATCTCCCTGTACGATTGCAGGAAAGAGTTCGGTATGATAACAGAAGTGCGCACTATTGTTGTGCAATTGATTGCAGAAGTCTTCATAACCAGCCGCCTCATTTGAAGAGATGACGGCAATATGCTGCAACAATAATGGCAAGTCCAATGCTTTTTGCAAGTCCATTAGACCCTCCTTCTGCAATCGTTCGATTGTTTCACGCCTTTGGCGTGCAATATCTCCGATGGTGTAAGACGGGTCGATGCCTATTACTTGGAAACTGAGTCCATAAACCGAGTGAAAAGTGATATTCCCGCATAGTAACACTTGCAGTCCTGCTTGCAAGTTTTGCCCTGTTTCCGACGAGAAATAAGGGGACAAGAGAGCATAGGTGTTCGACCAACAAGTTGCTCTCAATTTAGCCGCCAGCGTATCGCCTTGCGTATTCTTTTCAATCAACTCCATGTAACAATTACCGCTCTTAACTGCTATACTGCCTATTTCAGCACGCACCCAACATTCTTTTGGGCATAGTGTTTCGATGGAGTTGTGCAGTATGTTGCACAATTCCTGCAACGAGTAAATAGTAGGTTTCATTTCTTTATCGAACATCATGGCAAAGATATACAAATATAGTCAATGCCCCAAATGCGGGAGGTATGGGAAAACCATATCGACAGACCTTTCATTGTTCACAGTGACTTGCACTGTCCAGGCTCAATACGAGTGCTTTTTTGCGTATATCGTAGCACGGGATATTCTGTTCTTGTGCTATTTCCATTATCCGTTGTGCTTTCCAGCGTTTTAGCGTGGGCATAAGTACAAGTTTCTCCGTTTCAAATTGTTTCATTATCCTATCGGGACTGACTCGTCCGATGTCGCCCAAGAGCAGGTAATCGGTTTTTTCGGGTATAGTAAGACCATAGTCCTCGAACAGTGAATCTCTTACGAGGATATACTCTTTGTCAGCATATCGGAATACGAATAACGGGTATTGGGATATATTGACCATTTTGGTGTTTTTGATACACCTTTTTTGTCTTAAGTTCTTTGTCCATTGCATTGCACTTGCAGAGTCGTCGGTCAGAATAACGCCCGTACGACCCTGTTGGTGAAAGAGTATGTTGGCGTTGTAGGTGTTGTAGATTATGAGTTCGTCCTGTTGTTGTATTTTCCGCATACGGGATATATCGCAACACAGAAGACCCAACAGACTAAGCAGTGCCAAGAAAAGCCAATACTTGTTTTTCAAGACGAATGCCAAAGACGCACATACCACCGTTATACAGAGGCAGCATAGCATAGGTTTTGACAAAGACAGCGTGCAAGTAGAAAACGGCAAGGCTTCTATCCATTCCACATAATGATTCAGCAACCAGGCTTCGATGTTCAGTACTTTAGCGAGCAAGCAAGCCAAAGGGTAGAAGGGAGCAGCCAGGAGTACGGCAATAGCGGTGTAGATTATTACACTTGCCATAGGAATGACTACTATGTTTGTAAGAATGAACCAGTTACTTGTCTGCGAGAACCAATAGAGTGTCCATGCTATAGTACCCCACTGTGCTGCGACAGATACGGTGACTAAGCCCCATATCCAACGGAGGAACCTGCTTGGTATGTGCAGGAGTGCTTGCAGTGTGGGTTGAATACCTACTATTGCCGCTACAGCAGAGTAACTCAATACAAAACTCGTGCTGTAAAGCATTAGCGGGCGTAGTAGCAGTATGATAGAAGCAGAGGCTGCCAATGTATTGAACGTGTTTGTTTCTCTGTCGAGATTATGTCCGATGGTAAGCAGAGAGAACATCAATGCAGAACGCATTACCGAAGCCGACAAGCCTGTCAGAAATGCATACGCCCACAGTGCTACCAAGAGAAAAGCCATGTTGGCTATCCGTCGTTTCTTTTGGGCATATTGTACGGGGAAGAGTCCGAAGCCCGTCAATAGGAACAACAACGCGCCATAGAGTATGCCCACATGGAGACCACTTACAGCCAGGACATGCATGGCACCTGATGCGGAGTAGTGTTGTTTGATGTCGGTATCCAATCCATCTCTGTTTCCCAAGGTCAAAGCACATATTACGCCCCATTCATCGCCTTTGATACCTGTATGAGAGAAGTAGTTGCTGAGGTATTGCTGACAATTTTCGGCGTATGCTTTGAGCGTCCGCACAGGTTGGTGTGCAGTTCGTTCCCAAGCGTTGGAAGGTATGTATGCCGTTCCTGACAGACCGTGCTGACGGAGATAGTCGTTGTAATCGAACTCTTCGGGATTACCCTTGTTGGGATTGGTGACGACGGTGCGAGCCAGCAGAATGTCGCCCCGTTGGAGTGTCAGAGTAAGCGAGTCCTTTGGAAATGTGACCAAGACTGTTCGGTCGACCGTTTGAAGTGTATCGTCGGAAAGCAACGCTATGATATGTGCTTCGCAGCGAATAGACTGTTCCCTTTGTTCTGGCAGGGTGGTGAGTCGGAGTTGGTAGGTTTGTTCCTGTTCGAACCAAGCAAAACGGATGCTGGCAAGTGTACGGGAGGTTTGCAGCCAACTTATCGTAAAGAAGCATATCATTAGACTGCCCAATAGGACATATTGCCTGTAGGGCGGTTTGCAGAAAATGAGTCCGACGCATAAGAAACAAATAACTACGCTGAAGAGTATCAGCGTAGTTATGAGGTTTATCGGAGCAAGTTCGTATCCTATGGCTATTCCGACGATGATGGGCAGGAGGATAGATGCAAACGCTATTTTTGCAAAGCGGTACATTCTATCTTAAACGATGCCTTTGAGTGTCGTTATGGCTTCTTCAGGATTAGGTACTTTGAAGACGGAACTACCTGCGACCAATACATCAGCACCTTCGGCATATAGTCGTGCTGCATTGTCAGTATTCACTCCTCCATCTATTTCCACAAGGGGTTTTACGCCCTGCCGTTCTATTTCCTTTTTGAGAGTATGCAACCTTTCCCATGTGCCTTCTATGAAATGTTGCCCTCCGTATCCTGCAAAGACCGACATAAGCAGTACGATGTCGATTTCGCCCAAGTAGGGAAATAGTTTTTCGACAGGTATGTCGGGGTTGATTGCAAGCCCAGCCTTACAGCCTTTCTGCTTGATTTGCTGCAGTATGGGTAGGGGGTTGTCGGTTGCTTCGAGATGGAAACTGACACTGTCTGCGCCAGCATCGATGAATCGCTCTGCATACCGCTCGGGATGTACTATCATAAGATGTACATCGAGCGGTTTGCGTGCATAGCGTTTCAGTACTTCCATTACAGGAAATCCGAAAGAGATGTTCGGAACGAATACGCCGTCCATTACATCCACATGAAACCAATCGGCTGCACTTCGATTGATCATCTCTACTTCTTCTCCCAAGCAGCAGAAATCGGCGGATAGCAGAGATGGGGACAGCAGATGGTCCATAGGATATTATTCCTCTGTGACAACGATTTTGTAACCTTTGCCGTGAACGCTCATTATTTTGACAGCGGGTTCTCTTGCAAAGATTTTGCGGAGGTGGTTGACATAAACGCTCAAGGAGCGGCAGGCGAAGTAATTATCGTTCAACCAGATGGATTTGAGGATAGTACTTCTGTCAGCCAATTCTCCATCGCGTTGGCAGAGTATCAGCAGCAACTCGTTTTCACGGGAAGAGAGATGAATTTTGGTTTCTCCATCGTACAATGTCTGACGAGAAGCATCGTAGGTAAGACGCCCCAAGGTGAATTGCGTTCTGTTTTCCGCATTGCGATTGTGAATACGGCGCATGATCGACTCGATTTTGTAGATAAGAATCTCCATGCTGCAGGGTTTTGTGATGTAATCGTCGGCACCTACCCGATATCCCTCGAGGATATCTTCTTTGGATGTGCGGGCAGTGAGGAAGATGATAGGTACATCGGAACCTGTTTCTCGAATCTCTTTAGCCAACTCGAAGCCATTTTTAAGTGGCATCATTACATCAAAGATGCAAATGTCATACTTGGAATGTGTGAATTTCACCCATCCGTCGTCACCGTCTTGTGCAAAGTCTACTAAATAACCTCTGCTGAGCAAATAGTCGTTCAGTAGCATGCCAAAATTCAAATCATCTTCACAAAGTAAGATAGATATTTTCTCTGATTTCAACATAGTGGAATTATTATTTATGCGTTTATTGTAAATGTACAAAGTTTGTACCAAAAGCCATTGATTTATAATTATTCTTATCAAATTATCTGTTTTTCTTCAAAAAAATCGAATTATTTCCTAATGACAGGTAAAAATTGTTGATTGTGGCAGGTAGCGTAGAGGGTGGTATTTTTCCATATTGTTCCTATATTCATCCTATATTCATCCTATATGCGTCCTATATAAATCCTATATAAATCCTTTGAAACGGGTAGTGTTTATCGGTCTTAGCGGAGGGCAGTTTCTTCGAAAGCCGAACGGAGGGCAAGTTAAGTTTATGTAACATATCCAGCGAAAGAATATCCGAATTATTTAGAAGTGTGCGGAAAGGGGTATTATATTTTTGCGTAGAGATAATCGTATATGTCTGTAAAAAATAGTAATTTTGCAGCGAGAAAGAAGTTATAATGTACAAAAAGGTATGAAACGCACTGTTGCAATTGTATGCGGGGGTGATTCTTCGGAAGCCGAAGTGTCGGTGAGGAGTGCCCAAGGGATTTACTCGTTTATAGACAAGACGAAGTACGATGCAGTTATCGTGACGCTGCACGGGAGGATATGGTTGGCTATGCCGGACGGACAGACGCAGGTCCCGATAGACAAGAATGATTTCTCCTATACCTACGAGGGAGTCCGCCGTACCTTTGATTTTGCCTATATCACCATTCATGGTACTCCTGGAGAGAACGGATTGCTTCAGGGTTATTTCGATATGCTGCACATTCCGTACTCGTGCTGCGGTGTTCTTGCTGCCGCCATTACCTTTAACAAGTACGCTTGCAATCACTACTTGAAGAACTTCGGCATTAACATATCTCCGTCGGTTCTTCTTCGGAAGGGCGAAGAGATGAGCGACGAGGCAGTGGTGGAGAAGATAGGTTTGCCCTGCTTCATCAAGAGCAATGTGGGCGGGAGCAGTTTCGGTTGTACGAAGGTGAAGACAGCGGCAGAGATACAGCCGGCTATCCGAAGGGCATTTGAAGAGGGAGATGAAGTGATTATAGAGGCATTTATGAGCGGGGTGGAGATAACCTGCGGCGTTTACAAGACCCGCACGAAAGCCGTAGCCTTTCCTATAACAGAGGTGGTGAGCAAGAACGAGTTCTTCGATTATAACGCGAAGTATAACGGGGAGGTAAGCGAGATAACCCCAGCGCGTATTCCGGACGAGGTGAGAGATGCCGTACAGCAACAGACCTTGCATATTTATGATATCCTCGGTTGCAGAGGGATTATCCGAGTGGATTACATACTGACCGCAGGATGGAAGATTAACCTATTGGAAATAAACACTACTCCCGGTATGACTGCGACGAGTTTCATTCCGCAGCAGGTGAAAGCCGCAGGGATGAACATATCGGATGTATTAAGCGATATTATCGAAGACCATTTTTGATTCAAACCACGCCAGATTATGGATAGAACAAGCACTCTTGCCACCGTTGTAAACAATGCTCTTGAGGCCCTTGACTGGAACAAGCAACCACAAGGACTGTATGAACCGATTGCCTACTCTCTCTCTTCGGGAGGTAAGCGAATTCGTCCGTTGTTGGTTCTTATGGGAACTGATGTTTTCGGCAAAGACATTGCAGCCGCCATTCCTGCTGCACTCGCCATTGAGATATTCCACAACTTTACCCTACTGCACGATGATGTGATGGACAATGCCCCTCTGCGGAGGGGGAAACCGACCATTCATGTGGTTTGGGGCGAGAACACAGCCATTCTGTCGGGCGACGAGATGCTTATTGAAGCCTACAAGCAACTCGGGCAAGTGCCATCGGAAGTGTTGCCTGATATACTTCGTGCGTTCAACCAAATGGGGACGGAGATATGCGAAGGGCAACAGTTAGATGCGGATTATCAAGCCCAAGAGGAGATTACAGAGGAGGAGTATATACGGATGATACGACTTAAGACTTCTGTCTTGTTGGGTACAGCGTTGCAGATAGGTGCAATCATTGCCGGTGCTACGGAGGAGGAACAACACAATCTGTACGAATATGGCGTCAACATAGGACTGGCGTTTCAGATAAAAGACGACATGCTTGATGTCTATGGCGACGCTGCAACCTTTGGCAAGACGATTGGCGGTGATATACTGGAGGGGAAGAAAACATACGCCTATATTGTTGCCTGCAAAAAGGCTTCGGATGCCCAAAGAGAAGAACTGATGCGCTTATTGCAATCGCACCGACTGCCAAAGGAGGAGAAAATAGAGCGCGTAACACAGATATACAATGCGTCGGGAGTGCGGCAGGAGTGCGAAAAGGCTGTGGAATACTACACCCAAAAAGCATTGACCTATATAGAACATCTCCCCGTTGCAGAAGACAAGAAGTTGCCATTGAAAAACTTGGCACTTGGTTTGCTTGTGCGTAAGGATTGATTTTTATATCTTTGCAGAAAATCATCATCTGACTATGCCATACCGTCGTTTACCCAATACAGACCAAGCCCGTCTCACGGCTCTTCGGACCGCAGTGGAAAGAGCCAGTGAAGCCGATTTCTCCGACCAGGTATTGTCCTACAAAACACGCAATGACGCACAACGGTTTCTTGCCCAATTTGAGAGCAAGGTAGAACAATACCATCAGAATTTTCAGACGAAAGTATCGGCAAACAAACAATACAAGCACATCGTGCAGAACGCACGCATGTACATCAGTCACTTTATACAAGTACTGAACCTCGCCGTTATAAGAGGGGACATCAAGAAAGAACAGAAGGAACTCTATCACCTCGACCCCAACAGCCACATCGTGCCGGATTTGTCCAGCGAAGAAGACTTGCTCGTATGGGGGCAGAACATCATCGACGGCGAACAACAACGCATCAAACAAGGAGGTTTCCCCATCTACAATCCTACCATCAGTAAAGTACAAGTACACTACGATATATTCAAAGACAAACAAGTAACCCAGAACCTGCATCGCAAGATTGCCAACCGTGCCTCAGAGGATGTCGGCGACTTGCGAAAACAAGCGGATGAACTAATTCTGGATATCTGGAACCAAGTAGAGGCGCACTATCGCAACCTGCTGCCTTACGACAAGTTGTGCCACTGCAAGAACTATGGCATCGTGTACTACTATCGTTTCGGAGAACGGAAACTTTCCGCACAGACCGACGAGGCATTGCGCAAAGAAATGAAACGATGCCCTTCCCTCCCCTTAGATTGCCCTGAATAACACCCACAGGAAACCGTTAATCGTCTAATCGCTTATCAACCCCATGTCGGATATAATTGAAGATATCACCCAACAAGACTACAAGTACGGCTTTACCACGCCCGTAGAAACGGACATCCTCTCGCGCGGCATCAACGAAGAAGTCATACGCACCATCTCTGCCCGAAAGAACGAACCTCAATGGCTCCTGCAATTCCGACTCAAAGCCTACCGCAAATGGCTCACTATGCCCGTGCCTACTTGGGCGCACCTCGATATACCCAACATCGATTTCCAGTCCATCTCCTACTATGCCGCCCCAAAAGCACATTCCAACAGCAGTAAGAAAGAAATCGACCCCGAGATAATGAAGACCTTTGACAAACTCGGAATACCTCTTGAGGAACGCGCTGCCCTCTCCGGAAACATGGCGGTCGATGCAGTAATGGACTCCGTTTCCGTCAAAACCACCTTTCGCGACACACTCGCAGAAAAAGGCATCATCTTCTGTTCCATCTCCGAAGCCGTTCGCGAACACGAAGAACTCGTCAAACACTATTTAGGCTCGGTCGTACCTTACACCGACAACTTCTATGCGGCTCTCAATTCTGCCGTCTTCTCCGACGGTTCCTTTGTCTATATACCCAAAGGCGTCCGTTGCCCAATGGAGTTATCCACCTATTTCCGTATCAACGCAGGCAACACAGGGCAGTTCGAGCGTACTCTGCTCATCGCCGACGAAGGTGCCTACCTCAGTTATCTGGAAGGATGCACTGCCCCTATGCGCGACGAAAACCAACTGCACGCAGCCATCGTCGAAATCATCGTACACAAAGATGCCGAAGTCAAATACTCCACTGTACAGAACTGGTATCCAGGCGACAAAGACGGTAAGGGAGGCATCTACAACTTCGTCACAAAAAGAGGCATAACACACGAAAACGCACACCTTAGTTGGACACAAGTGGAAACAGGTAGTGCCATCACGTGGAAATACCCCAGTTGTATCCTCAAGGGCGACAATTCCTCTGCCGAATTCTACTCCGTCGCTGTCACCAACAACTACCAACAAGCCGACACCGGTACAAAAATGATACATCTCGGCAAAAACACCCGTAGCCGTATCATCAGCAAAGGTATCAGCGCAGGACATAGTCAAAACTCCTATCGCGGACTCGTCAAAGTCGCACCCAATGCCGAACATGCTCGCAACTACAGTCAGTGCGACTCTCTGCTGCTCGGAGACCAATGCGGCGCACACACGTTCCCCGATATGCAGATTGCAAACCCCTCTGCCATCATTGAACACGAGGCTACTACCAGCAAAATCAACGAAGACCAACTCTTCTATTGTCAACAACGAGGTATTGGCACCGAAGATGCCGTCGGCTTAATCATCAACGGCTACGCCAAAGAAGTGATGGACAAACTGCCTATGGAGTTCGCTGTGGAAGCACAAAAACTACTGCAAGTCTCCCTCGAAGGCTCGGTAGGATAAACTATTTCCCGCCTCACAGAACACACCAACTGCCCTTACACGCAACCTCCCTCTATGAACGACAACGACAAAATAATCCTCTTCCGTACCTACCCCACTCTGCCCGAAGCGTGGACGGTGAAGAACATCCTCGATCAGAACGGCATTTCCTGTTTCATCGCCAACGAATACTTCGCGCAACTCTATCCACTCTACAACACTTCCTCCGTCGGAGGGGTACAACTGCACCTCTTCGAGAAAGACAAAGAAAAAGCAACGGAAATCCTTGACAATATCCCCGCCCAACCCTGACACAAAGCCCTCTCCGACCTGACTTCTCCCCGTTTCCGACGGTCCAACTCCGCACATCTTTCCGCACTCGTCGCTTCTCTTTGGCACGAGCATATCTTGCATATCCCCCATAGAGTCGTAGCATTCCGCAACGCCCTGCTTTTCTTCTGCGCCGCATCTCTCCGACGGCACAATTTCCCGAACACAAAACCAAAGAACATTCCAACTGTCATCCTCCTATCTTCTATATGTCATTCTTATGAGATTCTTATGTGATTCTTATGTGATTATTGGGTGATTATCGAACAAACTACGAACCGATGTCACACAAAAACCGAACCTCCTACAACCCTCAAACCAACCCCCTGCATCCCTCAAAAAAAATATTTTCCGTCAAACTATTGCACATATCAAACAGATGTTGTACCTTTGCAGCCGATTTCCGTTAAGGAGATATTATCGCGGAGTAGAGCAGCGGTAGCTCGTCAGGCTCATAACCTGAAAGTCGGTGGTTCGATCCCACCCTCCGCAACCGAACAAAAGACATCCAAACAGGGTGTCTTTCTTGTTTCTTGACCCTTCTAAACAGATTTTACATTCAAAAGACCATAATATACGCCTTTTTCGATAAAAATAAAGCCTACATTTTACCATTAAAAGAAAAAACAGTATCTTTGCAAACTATTTGTGCCTTTTTCCGAGCAAATAAGCACAAACAAACAGAACACAAGAAACAAAGAATAATAATAATCAAATATAAAAACTATGCAAAACAAAGGACTTGTCAGAATTTTAGCAGTGTGCCTTGCATTGGTATGTGCATTCTATCTGTCATTTACTTGCGTAACTACTCACTACAACAATAAAGCAGCAGCCTACGCAAATGGAGATAAGAACCTCGAATACCAATACCTCGACTCTCTCTTGAGCAAGAAAGTATGGTTGGGATACACTCTAAAAGAGTGCCGCGAAAAAGAGATCAACTTGGGTCTTGACTTGAAAGGCGGTATGAATGTAACGATGGAAGTGTCTGTACCAGACATTCTTAAAGCACTATCAGGGTATAACGAATCGCCTAACTTTGTAAAAGCAATGGCGCTCGCACAAGAGAGACAGAAAAACAGTACCGACGACTTCGTTACCCTCTTCATCAACGCATTCAAAGAATTAGACCCCGGAGCACAACTCGCTACCATATTCTCTACCTACGAACTCAAAGATAAAGTGAACACCACTTCTACCAACGAGCAGGTGGAAAAAATCATTCGTGACGAGGTCAACGATGCTATCAGCAACTCCTTTAATGTCTTGCGTACTCGTATCGACCGCTTTGGTGTAGTCCAGCCTAATATACAACGATTAGACCAAGCAGGCCGTATCCTTATTGAACTGCCGGGTATCAAAGAGCCGGAGCGTGTCCGCAAATTGCTGCAAGGTACGGCAAACCTCGAATTTTGGGAGACTTATGAACTCAACGAAATTCTTCCGCAATTGATGCAACTGAACAGCGAGATTGCACAACACAATGCTTCTACAGAGGCTGTCGCTGAACCCGCTAAAGAAGAAAAAGCAGCAGAGGTTGCAGCAGACAACAACAAAGACTCTATCGACGGTATCGATAGCCTGCTCCAACAAACAACACCCGAAGAAGCCGACAACACACAAGCCATTGAGCAGTATAAAAAAGCCAACCCACTATTTGCCGTCCTCAATCCCTATGTGGACAATTCAGGAAGAGCAGCGCGTGGACCTGTCGTAGGTACTGTTCTCTATTCCGATACGGCTGCCGTCAACCAAATGTTGTCCTCCGTTGAAGCAAAGAAAATCCTGCCTCGCGACTTGAAACTATGCTGGACCGTCAAGGCTATCAACCCCGAAGGTACAGCCTTCCAACTTATTGCCTTGAAGAAAGTAAACCGCGACGGTCGTCCTTCGTTGGACGGTAGTGTCATCACCGACGCACGAGCCGACTTCGGACAGAATACTGCCTACGCCAATGTATCTATGTCAATGAATGCAGAAGGGGCTAAAGCATGGGCGCGTATAACAAAAGAGAACATCGGCAAATCTATCGCCATTGTTCTTGACGGATATGTATATTCTTTCCCAACTGTACAAAACGAAATCACGGGAGGCAACTCACAAATCACAGGTAACTTCACTGTTGAAGAGGCAAAAGACTTAGCCAACACCCTTAAGTCTGGCAAGATGCCTGCACCTGCCAAAATCATACAAGAAGATGTTGTAGGACCTTCACTCGGACAGAAAGCCATTCACGATGGTTTCATCAGTTTCATCATCGCATTCTGTCTTGTTCTCCTCTACATGATTTTCTACTATGGCCTTATACCCGGACTCATTGCCGACATCGCACTGCTGTGTAATGTGTTCCTCCTGTTGGGTATCCTCGCTTCATTCAAAGCCGTTCTTACTCTGTCTGGTATAGCAGGTATCGTCCTCACTATGGGTATGGCTGTTGATGCCAATGTGCTTATCTACGAGCGTATCCGAGAAGAGATGGCTGCAGGAAAGTTAATGAAGAAAGCCATACAAGACGGATTCTCTAACGCCATCTCCGCTATCATCGACTCTAATGTCACCACCTTCCTTACTGGTGTCGTGCTTGCTGTCTTTGGTACCGGACCTATCAAGGGCTTTGCTGTCACATTGATGATAGGTATCGTCTCCTCATTCCTAACGGCAGTATTCATAAGCCGCTTGCTTCTGGAACGCTATGCCGATAGCAAAAAAGCAAAAGAACTACCTTTCACTACCGTCATCACCAAGAACTGGTTCCGTGACCTGAACATCAACTTCATAGGCAAACGCTTTTGGGGATACGGCATATCAGGCACGCTCATCATATTCAGTATTCTTGGACTTATTCCTGGCGCATTACAGAGCGAACTGAACTTTGGCATCGACTTCTCTGGAGGACGCAACTATATTATACGCTTTGCTGAACCCGTCAACACACAAGATGTCAAGGCATCACTGGACGAAATCTTCAAAGCACAACTCGCAGAAGATGAGACCTACTCTCTGAATGTAATCACCATTGGTTCCGAAAACCAAATACGCGTATCCACCAACTTTGGCATCCACAATGATAGTGAGGAGTTCGAAAATCAGATCGAGAATATGTTGTACGAAGGCTGCAAACCCTTCTTGGCAGACGATGTAACACCCGAACGATTCCTCTCCACACAAATCGACGATACGGTAGGTATCATGCAGAGTCAAAAGGTAGGACCTTCTGTAGCCGACGACATCAAAACATCGGCTGTCTGGTCTATCATCATCGCATTGTTCATCATCGCATTCTATATCTTCCTGCGCTTCCGCAACTTCTCATTCTCTGTCGGAGCCTTACTCGGTTTGGCACACGACACTATCATCATTCTCGGTATGTATGCCCTGCTTTGGAAGATTATGCCTTTCTCAATGGAGATCGACCAATCCTTCATCGCCGCTATACTTACGGTCATAGGTTACTCTATCAACGATACTGTGGTCGTCTTCGACCGTATCCGCGAATACAATACCTTGTATCCTAAACGCGACCGCCGTAGCAAAATTAATGAGGCACTTAATGCAACGCTCAGTCGTACATTCTCCACATCTATGTCAACCTTTGTCGTACTGTTGGCAATCTTTGTATTCGGCGGAGAAACTATACGAGGATTCGTTTTCGCACTCATGTTAGGTGTCATCATCGGTACCTACTCCACCCTCTTCATCGCTGTACCTCTCGCTTACGATTTGCAAGAGGCTATCGCTAAACACAAAGAGAAAAAGGCTGCATTGAAGAAATAAAGAACTATCAAACAGTGGAGTACAACCTATCCGCTCCACTGCAACATAAAAGAGAGGCGGTTTGAACATCATCAAACCGCCTCTCTTTTGTCACTGCTGCACCCTACTTGCTTCGATGCAGCGGGCTTTCTTAACTATAGATATTCCTCAAACTTCGTATTGAGCATATTACCCGACTTGGCAAACTCTCGGTGCATGGCTGTTGCAATGGCGAGATTATGTGGTGTATGTGCCGTCTTCGACAACGATAAATACTCACGAAGCAACGGTTTGTAATCCGGTGAAACGCAATTCTCAATAATACACTCGGCGCGTTGTATTGGACTCTTGCCACGCAAATCGGCTATTCCCTGCTCGGTGATAATCACTTTCACCGAGTGTTCCGAATGATCCAAATGTGATACCATCGGCACAAAAGAAGATATAGCACCGCCTTTGGCTACACTCGGCGTCGTGAATATACTGATATAGGCATTACGGGTGAAATCACCACTGCCTCCTATTCCGTTCATCATCTTGGTACCTAACACGTGCGTCGAGTTGATATTTCCGTATATATCCGCCTCCAATGCCGTATTGATAGTTATCAATCCCAAACGGCGAGCCACTTCAGGGTTATTCGATATCTCTTGAGGACGCAACACAATCTTACTGCGGAAGAAATCAATATGGTCGATTATGTCCTGCAATTTGTCTGCCCCTACGGTCAGCGAACAACCGGAAGCAAAACGCACATGACCTTCTTTCATCAAACCTACCACCGAGTCCTGTATCACCTCCGTGTACATATCAAATGGCGGTATATGCGGATTCTCACCCAATGCCCCTAACACGGCATTGGCGATATTGCCTACACCCGACTGGATAGGCAAAAAGGTCTTCGGTATTCGACCCGCCTTTATCTCGTTCTCCAAGAACAATGCCACATTCGCACCTATCTGCGAAGTCGTAGCATCCAACTCCGTGAACTTACCTACCTCATTCGGACGGTTGGTCCGTACGATAGCAATAATCTTCTTGGGGTCAACCTTTATACAATCTGTCCCTATGCGGTCATTCACCTTGTAGATAGGTATCTCTCTGCGCAAGGGCGGGTCAAGAGGCTCGTATATGTCGTGCATACCCCGCATACAAGCAGGCATGGCTGCGTTCAACTCTACTATAATATAGTCTGCTATATGGCATATCGTTGGCATTATACCCACACCTGCTGTCGGAACAATCTCACCGTCGTCAGTCACCTCACACGCCTCAACGATAGCAAACTTAGGCTTCGGTAGGAATCCGTAACGCAACTCCTGAGCCAAATGCGACAGATGCATATCAAAGTAATGAGCATCCTGATTGTTAATCTCCGCACGGAGGTCTTTGTTCGACTGATAAGGCGTACGGAACTGAATAGCATGCGCACGCGCTAACATACCGTCGCAACTGTCACCCGTACTCGCACCTGTATAGATGCCTATCTTAAAGGGTTTCCCTTCTGCATGGAAGGCTTCTGCACGATGAGCAATTGCAGTAGGCACCTCCTTCGGAGCACCTGCCGGTGTAAAACCACCGAAACCTACTACATCGCCGTTCTCAATAAACTCGGCAGCCTCTGCCGCCGTCATGTATTTATACATAGTCTTTTATGATTAGATAATTTTGGTAAGTAATCTTCTTCTGACACGCAAAGATAGTGCAACTTTCCCATATATGCAAATATAGCAAACATTACCACCTCATCCCCATTCCCACACACAACATTCTCCCTCGCATATTAATTGTTAATTGTTAACTGTTAATTGTTAACTTCAAAGCGGCTGTAGAGCCATAGCGTGCTATGGCTCTC
>CAVHKB010000006.1:0-27473 GCA_963636305.1 Prevotella sp. P5-108 | reverse complement strand
TAAATCGTATATAAATCCTTTGGAAGTGGTAGTGTTTATGGGGCTTGGCGGAGGGAAGTTTTGAGGAAAGGGGAGAGGAGGAGGATATTATCTTTTTCGATTTTTTTATGCAGTTTTTAGGAAAGATTTGGTTAGAAGAGAAAATAGTTGTACTTTTGCGGTTCGATTTGTTAGTATGCGTAGAAGGGCATTTTTTATACTATCCATTTGTCTGCTACTCACCGGCTGTGGTGAATACCAGAAACTGCTGAAGTCGGCAGACCCAGAGTTGAAGTATTCGAAAGCGGTAGAGTACTTTATCGGAGGTGAATTTGTCCGCGCCCAGACATTGTTTGATGATATTGCTCCCTACTACAAGGGAACGGAGCGCAGTGAGGAGATATTGCACTATCTATCGCGTTGTTATGTAGGCGAGAAGGATTATACCAGTGCTTGCGAGTACTACAAAGCCTATATCCGCAATTACCCGAAGGGCAGTTATATAGTGGAGGCACGGTATATGGTGGGGCATTGTTACTATTTGGATTCGCCGGACGCGCGATTGGACCAGGAACAGACCAATCAGGCGATTGAGTCTCTGAACCAGTTCATTGAACTCTACCCTGAAAGCGATTATGTGACGGATGCCATCCGTGAGGTGAACGAGATGTACGACAAGTTGGCGCAGAAGGAATATCTATCCGCCAAACTATACTATAATTTGGGAACCTATTTGGGAAACAATTATCTGTCGTGTATCATCACAGCGCAGAATGCCCTTAAGAAGTATCCCGGAAACAGTTATCAGGAAGAACTGAACTGGCTGATACTGCAGGCGAAGTATCAGGAGTGGAACAACAGTGTGGAGGATTTGAAAGAGGACCGTTTGCGTGAAGCATTGGACGAGTGCTACAACTTCACCACCGAGTATCCGAACAGCAAACATATCAAGGCCGCAGAGCGTATCAACACGGCATTGAAGAAGCATCGTCCGCTAAAAGGAATAAATTGAAAAAAGAAAGATATATGGATTACAAAAATCTGAAAGCCCCACAGAGTACTATTACCCGTGATATGAGCGAGTTAGATGCCAAAGTGGGAAATGTGTATGAGAGCGTTGCCATTATAGCCCAACGAGCCAACGAGATTTCAGTAGAGTTGAAGAAAGAGTTAGACGCGAAACTGCAGGACTTCACCCTGCCTCAAGACAACATAGATGAAGTGTTTGAGAACCGTGAGCAGATAGAGATTTCCCGTTCATACGAGATGATGCCGAAGCCGACATTGCTGGCTACGCAAGAGTTTATAGAGGACAAGTTGATCTATCGCAACAGTTCAAAGGACAGGTCATTGTCGGAATAGGCAGATGTTGGCGCACCGACATATATTGGTCGGCATAACAGGAGGCATAGCCGCCTACAAGATACCCGAACTGATTCGTTTGTTGAAGAAAGCAGACGCGTCAGTTCGAGTTGTTGTTACCCCCAACGCATTGGAGTTTGTTACGCCGTTGACCTTGGAAACACTGTCGGGTTATCCTATTTACTCCGATGTGTTTTCGTCGAGAAATGCGCACAGTACGGAACATATTTCGTTGCCGGAATGGGCGGATATGTTTATTATCGCCCCATGTACAGCGAATGTCTTGGGTAAGATGGCGAACGGTATTGCGGACGATGCCCTTACCACCACCTTTCTTGCCACAGACAAGCCCGTAATAGTTGCCCCTGCGATGAATGAGCGGATGCTTCATCACCCCGCCGTTCAGCGGAATCTGTCGGTAATAGGCAGTTGGCCGCATATTCATATCATGAACAGTCCTTCGGGCGAATTAGCCTGCGGCAGTGTAGGCGAAGGGCGGATGGCAGAACCGTTGGATATTGTTGCTTCGGCCGATGCATTGTTGGAGGAGAAGACACTACGGGGGAAGCATGTACTTATTACTGCAGGTCCTACGCAAGAGAAGATTGACCCTGTGCGTTATATCTCGAACTACTCGACAGGCAAGATGGGTTATGCCTTGGCAGAAGAATGCAGGAAGCGAGGAGCAGAGGTGACGCTTATATCGGGTCCGACTCATTTGAAAAAGCCAGAGGGGACAATCGAGGTGGTATCGGCAGAGGAGATGTATGGTGCTTGTTTGCAACATTTTGCGGAAGCAGATATTATTATCCTTTGTGCTGCTGTGGCGGATTTTGCACCGGAGGACGAAGCGGAATGCAAGATTAAGCGGGAGCATGATGACCTGCAATTGCGGTTGCATCCCACAGAGGATATAGCGCGTGCCTTAGGTGAGCGGAAGCGCGATGACCAGATATTGGTAGGGTTTGCATTGGAAACGGACCATGAAGAGGAGAACGCAGTTGGCAAGATGCGACGCAAACACTTGGACTATATTGTGTTGAACTCACTTCAGGAGAAGGGTGCAGGTTTCGGTTGCGACACGAACAAGGTGACCCTATTTTCCAGCAAGGGCGAGAAGAAGAGTTTTCCATTGGCGAGCAAGCAGGTTGTGGCGCAGGACATAGTTAATTTTATTGTCCGTCCACAATGAGAAAGAGGATTGGCATATACACCGTATTGCCGGTTGTACTGACAAGTGTGTTCAGTTGTGCCAACCGAGGAATGGGTCCTCAAGGGGGTCCCAAAGACGAGACGCCGCCGAAAGTATTGCAGGAGACGCCCAAGAATGGCAGTCTTGGCTACAAGGGCAAGACAATACAAATTGTGTTTGACGAGTATATCCAACTCGACAATATCGCAGAGAATCTACTTATATCCCCACCCCAACAGAAGCCGCCAGAAGTGTCGAGTGTAGGCAAGAAGGTGTTGGTTCGTTTTGACGAAGCACTTCGTGACAGCACGACCTATACCTTGCAGTTCGGCAATGCCATCTGCGATAATAATGAGAAGAATGTTTTAGAGGACTACACATTCAGTTTCTCGACAGGAGATGTGATAGACAGTATGCAGATATGCGGAAGGATGCTGAATGCGCGAGATTTGAGTCCCGTAAGCGGTATATTGGTCGGTGTACATACAGAGCATAGCGACAGTGCGTTTGAGCGTATTCCGTTCGTGCGTATCGGCAGGACGAACAGTACGGGGGCGTTCACCATTTCGAACTTGAAAGCAGGGACTTATCGCCTGTATGGCTTGCAGGATGTGAGCAAGGATTATATGCGGCAGATAGGCGAAGGGATGGCTATGTACGACAGTCTGATTACGCCTACTGTTGCGTTGCAGACGAGGTGCGACACTATATGGAAAGACTCGGTGACGATAGACTCCATTGTAACGGAGATACAGCCTTTGTATTCGCCGAAAGATATTGTTCTCATCTACTTTCAAGAGGACAAGCAACGGCAGTATTTCCAGCGTGCCATACGCGAGAAACAGAACCACTTTACCCTTCGTTTCGGCGCGCCACAGGACAGTCTGCCGACGCTTACCCCGATTGGAGGGGACTGGTTGAAATACACTATCTGTCAGTATAACAACACGAAGGACACTATTACCTATTGGTTGACTGACTCTGCCGTGATAGCAACGGATACTCTGACTTTTGCGCTTGACTATATGAAGTCGGACTCTGTATTCCAGTTGTACAGGCAGACGGACACCGTACAGGCTATTTACAGAGCACCAAGGGCAAATACCCGTACAAAGAACAACAACGACAGCAAGGCGACAACGCAAAACACAGAACTGCAGTTGAAACATAATGCGAAGTCGCCCTTTGAGATATACACGCCTATACGGATTCAATCGGAGACTCCTATCTCGCGTTACGAAGGGGATTCGATTCACTTATACGAAGTGATTGATTCTATCCGCAAGCCCCTATCCTACTCTATTGCAGTTGCAGATTCGGCTTATGCCTCCTACACCATTGCATATTCGTGGAAAGCAGGCAAGACCTACGAGATAGTGCTTGACAGTGCTGCATTTACGGATATATACGGCAGCAGCAACCGTGCGACGAAGAGTAGATTTCAAATCCGTTCTCTTGATGAGTACTCTACACTTATAGTGAAGATTGAGCCATACACCGACGAGGCGGTTATTGAGGTGCTGAATGAGAAGGACGAGGTTGTGCGTACCCTTCCTGCACAGCCTGATGGTGCGATATTCCGATACCTAAAGCCGGAGAGTTTTTACCTGCGCTTGTTTCTTGACAAGAACAAGGACGGTAGATGGACGACGGGAGATTGGTTGGAGAAAAGGCAACCGGAACCCGTTTATTACTATGGTGAGAAACTAACCTTGCGTGCCAATTGGGATATAGAAGAGACATTCGACTACCTGACTACTCCTATTACAGAACAAAAGCCGAAAGAACTTCTGAAAGACCAGAGCGGAAAGAACAAGAACAGCAGCAAGAAGTAACCACTATACTATTTCCTATAAAGATTATCCCAAGACGGATGTGTGTTGTTCCGCAGCGATTGTGGTGCTGAAACCGTGTCCCGGATAGACAACAGTGTTACCGGGAAGTGCGGACAATATCGTTTGCAGGCTATGGCGAAGGTCTTGGGTACTTCCTCCCACGAGATCGGTACGCCCCACCCCTCCAGCAAACAAGGTATCGCCAGAGAAAAGGACAGGCGTTTGGTTGTCTTCGTAGTAAAAACAGACACTGCCAGGACTATGTCCCGGAGTGTGAATGACACAAAGAGAGATAGATCCAAATATCAGTGTGTCTGCATCTTGCAATGGAATGAATTGCTCAAGGGGAGTATCAGAGAGTGGACAGCCAAAGGCTTGCGATTGTTGATATTGCCGCTCAAAAAGGAAAGAATCGGCAGGGTGCAGGCGAGGCAGTACATTGTAGTTATCGTATAGGAATCTTGCTCCAAACAGATGGTCGAGATGTGCATGGGTGAGCAGATGCGCCTTGATGTGCAGTTGCTGCTGCTCGATATAGGTTTTCAAGCGGGTTTGCTCCGAAGGCGTACTACAACCGGCATCGATAACGACAGTCTGTTTATCCTCGTCGGAGAGGAGATAGGTACATTCCCGAAAAGGATTGAAGTAGAACTGTTTGATGACTGGAAGCATAAGAATACGCAGATGGCAGTTTCACAGAACGGGAATATACACCACTTTCTTTGTTTTGAAATACTCTTCTGAGAACAGTTGCGAGAGGTCAGTTACCTCTGCAATCCGTCGGAAGGGTTTCAGTTCCCCTGTGAGTTCCCCTCCTTTCAGGCATATTATTCCGTTCGGGGAAGCGTTGTGTTGTTGTTTGGCTATGTTTTTTTTAGTCAGTCTTACCAAATCGCCCATAGGCATGACTGCACGGGAAACAATAAAATCGAACTGTTCCGTAACATTTTCCACTCTATCTTGAAGACAACGGACATTGGAAAGGTGTATAGCATCGGCTATTTCGGAGGCTACTTGGATTTTCTTTCCGACACTGTCCAAAAGTAAGAAGGAGACATTGGGAAACAAGATTGCCAGTGGTATGCCAGGGAGACCTCCTCCTGTGCCCACATCCATAATGTGGGTGTTATCTTTGAAGTGGAATACCTTTGCGATGGACAAAGAGTGGAGGATGTGATGAATATAGAGATTGTCAATATCCTTGCGTGAGATGACATTGATCTTTGCATTCCACTCCTGATATAAAGAACCGAGAGCCAAAAACTGTTGTTCTTGGGTCTCGGTTAAAGTGAAGTATTTATTCAGTACAGAGACCATCAGTCTGCCATATTGGTAAATACATTCTGTACATCTTCGTCTTCTTCGATCTTATCGATTAGTTTTTGTACAGATTCCCGTTGCTCATCGGTGAGGGTTTTATAGTCATTTGGAATGCGAACGAACTCTGCCGAATTGATTTCGAAGCCATTATCTTCGAGGTATTTTTGTATCTGCGCATAAGATTGGAAGTCGCCATAGATGATGATATTGCCGTCTTCATCTTGGCCAAGTTCATCTACGCCATAGTCAATAAGTTCCAATTCCAATTCATCGAGGTCGATACCTTCTTTTGGTGCGACAGTGAACACCGACTTACGGTCGAACAAGAACTGCAGACAACCTTGCGTACCAAGAGATCCGCCGTGTTTAGTGAAGTAACTACGAATATTGGCTACAGTACGCATATTGTTGTCGGTAGCAGTTTCGACGAAGATAGCGATGCCGTGCGGTCCATATCCCTCGTAGTTAATTTCTTTATAGCCTTCAGAAGATTTGTCGGTTGCTTTTTTGATAGCGCGTTCGATATTCTCTTTAGGCATATTTTCCTTTTTACACTGCTGAATCAGTACTCGAAGGCGGGGGTTACCATCGGGGTCTGCTCCTCCTTCACGCGCTGCAATTGTTATTTCCTTGCCTAATTTGGTGAATGTTCGTGCCATGTGTCCCCAACGCTTCAATTTAGTGGCTTTGCGATATTCAAATGCTCGTCCCATAGATATAAGTATTTACAATAGAGTTTAATTGTTATCAGTAATCGACTGCAAAGGTACGATATTCTATAAGAAAAAGCAAATCGATTGTTGATTTTAGCAAGTAAAGACGATGGATCATCGTAAAAGGAACCGACTCCTGCTATAGGAAGCAGGAGTCGAGTTCGTTTAAGGAAAAGAATTGTACGGTATTACTGTTGTTGGTAAACAGCGTAGAATATGAGGTTGGAATTGACCATCTGTTCCGTTGGGACGGAGAATATATCATCGGGTAGTGCAAATGGGTCGTAGTATTCTTTTTGTGCCGTCCATCCCACAAAGGTCATCCCATCACAGGCGATTGCAGGCATATCGGGTAAGCGTAGTGCTTCGTCTGTGTCATATCCTTGTTCCTCTATTAGTTCACCGTTTGCTATCCACTGTACAGTATATGGTTTGGCTGTAGTTGCGGCGGGTATGACAAGTATTTCCACATTTCCAGTGACAGAGGGGATAGTCAGTGTGTTGTTAGCATAGGTGTAGTCGGTACCAAAAGTTAGCGTAGTACCACCCATTGTGACATCTATATGGTCGGCAGTAGTGATGATATAGCCATTTTTAGGGATAATGGTTAGTTGCAGTTGGTCTCCTTTGATGACAGAACCTCCTTCGGACGAGACTACACAGTTCTCGTAGACTACTTCGTAGTTCCATGTATTGGTAATCGGATTACTGATATAGACGAGAGAGATGAGTTCGTTGTCTTCTGTGATTTGAGATATTGGTTTGGTCGAAATAGTATTCCAGGTGGTTTTTGATTGTGTGCCTGGATATGGGTCTGCCGCAGTTCCCAAGTCCTTTTTACTTCCTGTTGCCGATATAATTGTGTAGCAAGGATTATAGTCGGTGTTATTTGGTGTATTATTCTGCCATTTGGATTTGTTGTAGTTGACATACCATACAAGTAGTCCATGTCCAGGCAGATACTTGTCCCAACCTACCTGTTGCCGATTTTCGATATAGTAGTTAATACCCTCGTAGGTTGCTTCTTGTAATGTACCTGAAGTATTGATTTGATAGGCATTGTAATTTGCTTTATCTGCAGAATTAAGAGTAAGGATTTGTGGTGTTGAGCCTGGATTGACGGGTGTGGTCCAACCGAAGAAGTATTTTTCGTGTATGCTATATCCTGCGGGGCAGTTGCCATCGTTGTTGTAGCCACCATAATCCATTATGTCCCAATCTTCGGGTGTATAACTATACTTATAGTTTACTCCCTTATAGTTTGTACAATAGTAGTCGGGTAATCCGAGTACATGACTAAACTCGTGGCAGAGAGTACCTATGCCATTTCGTTGTTCAGAGCCGTTTAGTTCGCTGGAACAAGCATAGTTGTTGATATACAGTCCGTCGACCTTACAATCGCTCCATTTGTAGGTACAATAGTTGTATCGGATAGTTGATGTGATATCATAATTGTGGGGCCATATCGTTGTCGTGGCACCACCGTCCGCCTCTCCTTTACCGGCGTAGATAACATAAACGAAGTCAACTTCGCCATCGTTATCATTATCGTACAGGGTAAAATCGACGCCACATTCTGTATCGGCCAACTTACATGCTTCGATAATCATATCACCAGGATACTTATCATCGCCGTTGCTGTCGTTCTCGCCATAATAAGAATGGTTTTTGGACAGAGTGACGGGTCCGACTACATCGAATATCGGAGAATATGCGCCGTTGGATTGGTCGATGAAGTATTTTCGTGCGGAGCCGTAAGCACCATTGTAGGTATATGTATCGGCATTCATCATATTGTTCATTTCTGCCTGTGTGTTGGAGGCTTGGAATTTGGTATCTTTGAAGTTTACCAAGATGAAGAGTCCCCGAGGTGCGAGATTGGTAGAGCCTACTTTTCGCGGACGATTTACATATTTGGGAGAGTTCATTTTCCGTGCTATTACCTGCTCGGGTTGTTCGTCGGAGGTACGCCAAAAGCCGTCTTCAGCCAGATAGACGACTTCTCCCTCTGAGTTGGTGTAATAGTGTGCGTATTCATCGCCGTTCTGGCGCACTTGTATGGTTGTTCCATCGGGTTGTGTTTTTGTTTGCCATCCACGATAAGCAGGCATTGCTATTAGAGCGGAGGCGGATAACAGACAAGCCGAAAGTATAATAAATTTCGATTTCATTTTGTTCGTATTTAGAAGATTACTCTATTTTGCGTCCGAGGCTGTCGTAGGTTACTCCATTGACAATAATATAGAGGCAGCCATGCCGCATTATCTTGTGTGGTTTGTCGGTTTCGGTTGTTTGATTGATAGCCGAAGCGTTTTGCCATTGCGGTACGAGCGTGACATTATTGGCCGGCATAGTAAATTGGTCGCCAGGTTGATAGATTGTTCCATTGTAAGCCCAGCCTAAGAATATATCGTTCTCTTTGACAGGTTTGCCAGTAGAAAGAGTGATTGTTTCTCCTGCCATACAGATTTTACCGCCGCTGCAATGTGTAGTGTTGCCTGCAAATCCGTCGTAGAGAAATGTGAAGGTGGAAGAAGCATCCAAGCGGTATAATTGCGGCAAAGACAGTTGATCGCTCAAGTCAGAAGTATAGGATGTGAAACGAGGATTTTGGATATTATACAGGATGCGTCCTATGCTTGTTGTCGTATTCGATATGGTTGCGTCACCATCGGCCGAGACAGATATAGTCCATGTGGTAGTACCATTGTTCCATGCCATTTTTTTGACTGCAGTAGCACCCAAGAGTTCTCCATCGCTGTTTGCTAATGTCCACGCGTCTGCTTCGCCTCCCAAAGTGAAAACGACTGCTGTTTCTTGGAAAGATGTGAGAGAGGCGTTGTCGGTAGCAAACTCGGCACTAACAGCGTTGAGATACGGATTTCTCCCTGTTGCGATAGTACCAGCCACCGCACTGTTGACATTTGAAGCAATGATAAGTTTGTCTCCTGCCGCCAATGTGGAAGCATCGGTGACGAGTTTCCAGCCGTTGGCATAGACATGGCACATAGAACCAAGAAGGATTAGTGCCAGCAGGCTGAATTTACTTGTTCGTTTTTTCATATTATTTGAATTGTATAAAATTAAAGTCGTAGTGTGCTTATTTACGAATGGGTTGTGGTCAGTCGTGGAGTTTATTGCGCTTGTAGTATCCTCGAACATAGGTAAAATAGAACAAGACGCCGACGAGATAGAACAGTGTACCGCTCCAGAAAGCGGTATGATAACTAATATGTTCGGCGATGGAGCCACCTGCGAACATTCCTATTCCCATGCCTAAGTCCCAAGCGGTCAGGAGAGTTGAGTTGGCCGTACCTCTTTGGCTGTGGGGTGCCATATTGATAAACATCATTTGGAAGGCGGGCCATAGATGTCCGTTTCCAAGTCCGATGATGAAAGGTGCGATGTAGTATCCCACAGGGTTCTGCACAGCAGCGAACAAGATGAATCCACTGACGGAAACTATTATACCCATTGAGGCATTGCGCAATATCATTCCTTGCCGTAAGGAGCGACTACCGGTCAGGCGAGAAATAATCAAGCCGACAGCAAAGAGGGTGAAAAACAGTCCTGTGCCGCTTGTTATGCCCAACTCTTCTTTCCCGTAGATTGCGACATAGGTTGACAATATGCCATAGGCTACTGCTACAGAGAGTATGACTAAGAAATGTGCCCATCCTTTGAGGAGGAAGAAACGGTCGAGTGAGAGGGTACTTTTCTCTTTGACAAGTTCGCGTTTTTTTAGTTTGAGGGTGGAGTTTACTATCAGTCCTATCAGAGAACAGACGAGCGATAGTGCGAACAACATATTGTAACTATGATAGTGAGCAAAGAGGAACATTGCTACACCGGGGCTGATAGCAGTGGCTATGTTGTTGCTAAGTCCGTAGTAACCTATTCCCTCCGCTCGTCGTGAGGAGGGCAATACATCGATGGCTACAGTAGATAGGGAGACCCCTGTTGCGCCAAAGGGTGCGCCATGCAGTGTACGAAATATAGCGAATACGGTAAGACTACCCGCTATAAGATAGCCCCCGAAGAATGCAGCGGTGAGGAAATAGAAGAACATCAAGACTACTTTACGGGGGAAACTATCGACAAAGAAGCCACTAAAGGGTCGGATACATAGTGCTGCTATTGCATATCCAGACAAGACAAGTCCAATGATTTGTTTATCTGCGCCGTAGGTATCGCTGAGGTATAGCGGGAGTAGCGGCGTGAGAAGCATGAAAGCGAAGTACATAAGGAAGTTGCTGCACCACACTTTGATGTAATTACTATTCCACAGTTTTTCTTGCTCCATTGCAATTATCTTTGACGGACAAAGGTACTCCATATTTCCGATACACGCAACAGGATTACCTGTTAAGAAAGTTCCGTGAGCGTAAGACAGTCCTTGCGAAGGGATGCCGTATGCCAGAGGTAGGTCAGAGTCAGTCGTTTATACGGGGGAATATGGTTGGTGACTGCCACGATGTTAGTGACAAGCGCAGAGGCATGATGTACTTTTCTGCTTTCTTCCATCCAGCAGGTTCGGGGTCAAGTATGACACATTGGCGAATGAGGGAATAGTCGGTAGCGTCGATTGCGTAATATCGGGTGTCGGTAGCCGTGTATAAGCGTACAGTCCAGTCGTGCATATTTCCCATGATGAGTATTTGCATTTGTTGGGGATTATATTCGGGGATGGCGATTTGCTGCAAGTGGAGTGTCTGTCGGTTGATGACATAGAGCCGATATTGGTCGTCGACGAGGAAACCGATGTTTCGGAGATTGTCGTATTCGGTGGTGAAGAGTGCTATGGGTAGTACTCCATCGGGCAGAGGTATGTTGAAGACTACAGGACTCCCCTTTGCCATACGGAGGTTGAATAGTCGGTCGTTGCTGTCGGTCAGGAGGAAGCCATTGTCGTAGGGTCTTCGTGCAGAGGGATTCCCCCATATCAGTTTGGCAGGAAAATGGAAGCCGTGAGCAAGGAGTACGGAAGTGAACATTTGCGACTTATCGCGGTTGACTGTATTGGTTTGCGCGGTGATGAATTCGATGCCCGTATCTGTGAGGCGAAAGACATCTTCAGGCATTTGCAAATCGACCCTTCCGGATTGAGAGTCGAACAATTCGTAGAGGGGTACACGAGGTTTGTTCAACTGTGCAGGTGAGGTTTTGAAAGTGAATTGTTCGCGTCGCAGCAGTTTCGTGTCCATTGGTTGTCCGAAGAGAGAGTCGGGCAGTCGTTGTTCGGACAAGAGTTGCCGATAGAAGAAATAAGGGAGGAGTGAGTCGGTTTGTTGCTGTGTGTAGCAGTTGCCCTGCATATCTACGAAGTTCCCGTCTTGCCGAGTGATAAAATCATCGAGGAGGGGGCTATAGTAGATGAATGTTTCGCCTTTCTCGACAGGAGTAAGAAGGGTGTAGAGCCATGGTAGTATCCACAGAAGAAGTCCGATGGATACGATGATGACAAAGGCTTTGCAGAATTTTATTGCGTCAAGTTTCATATTCTGATGGTTTGAGAGCGTTTTATTAAAGTCCTATTCCTTGTTTGAAGCGGTCGATACTGAGCAACGGCAGTGGAGCGCAGAGGAGAGTGAAGACCAACATGATAGGTAGGAAGCGGTTGTATGCTTCGGGCATGGTTGTCATGTAGAATCCACGAAGACAAGCCGTAGCAAAGAGGAGTTCGAGAATACGGAGTTTCCAAGTAGGTTCCAATGTGATCCAAAGTGCAAAGAAATAGGCGAGTATTCCCGCAAGATACCATACGGAAGCCGTCAGGAAGATGCGACAAAGCAGTTCCTTTGGCAGCCAATGCGAGAGTCCTATAAGACAGATTGAGAGATTGATGATGGTCAGTGCGAGCATTATCAGGACGCCGTAGAAGACCATTGTTCCGATGCTTTTCCAGTTGGGTACGGGTAGATGGAGTGTCAGTTTGATGCGCTTTTGTGCTGTTTCGGGCAGTATTTGTGCCACGCCGAGCAGTATTCCCACTATGAGCGGAAGAAAGCGCAGCCATTCGACGAGTACCACATCTCGATTGAGGAGGGTATCCCAGACTGCCATTGCCCCATTGATGTCGATCATTCTGCTGGTAGAGAGCAAAATATAGACGGATAGTCCGATGCTTGTGAGTAGTGACAAGATGACAACTATCCGTGTCTTGAGCCATTCCTTGAAAAATAAACTGCGTATCATTGCGTGATTAAGGATTTACGATGTGCGATTTGTCGGTGAAAGAAGTTGTGTTGTTTGTTAGTATTTACCTGTCATTTCGATGAAAGTATCTTCGAGCGTCATGGTAGGGGTGATGAGATCTTTGACGGGGCATTGGCAAAGTATTTTGCCATAGTCCATGATGATGCAATCGTCGACCAAGCGTTCAAGATCCTGAATGATATGTGAGGTGAGGAATACTGTTTTCTCCTTTGCTTTGCAGAAGTCGCGCAGATACTCGACGAAGAGTCTTCGGTAGCCGGGATCTAATCCCAACGAGAAATCGTCGAGGATGAGGAGTTCAGGGTCTTGCGCCATGAGCAGTCCGAGAGCGACTTGTGAGCGTTGTCCGTTGGACATCTGACTGAGTCGCTGATAGTCTTTGACATGGAGGAGTTGCATGAGTTCGTAGTATGCATTTTTGTTCCATTTGGGATAGAACGGTGCATAGAACTGTTCGATTTGCCGTATTGTCATGAAAGGGTACTGTACATGTCCTTCGAGCAGCAGTCCGATACGCTGGCGCACTTGTGCGGGCATTGTGGCGGTATCGTAGCCGAGAAGCCGACAAGAGCCGCTTTGCGGGCGTATGAATCCTGAAAGGATATTGATTGTGGTTGTTTTGCCTGTACCGTTCTTGCCGAGCAGTCCGAGAATGCGTCCTCGAGGAACAGAGAAAGAGAGGTCTTTGTATATCAGGCGTTTGCCGTAGTAATGGGTGACATGATCGTACTCAATCATGATGTCGTTGTCTGCCATAGGTATAAAAAATACGGATTGTTGCGTGTTGTGGGTTCTGTGTATTTGCGATTATTGTTGCTTTCAGCGTGGCAAAGTTAGCGATTTTTTTTTGCGGGTACAACAGTGTTGCCTTGCGGAGATGAAAATTCGATGAAAATGTGACGAAAATGCCATAGTGATCCTATATTCATCCTATATGCGTCCTATATGCATCCTATATGCGTCCTATATAAAACCTTTGTAAAAGACAGTATTCATCGGGCTTGGCGGAGGGCAACTTCTGTGGAGGGGGAGTGACGAAAAAAGGGGCGGTTGTGCTGTTGGAGTCCATATAGATTACACCTTGTTTCGTATTTTTGAGGGCAGCGGTGTGCCGAAGGAAAGGCATATTAGAACAAGATGCCCGTTTTGAGACTGACTTGCCATGAGAACAGGGAGGCAGAAGCAGACTGTGAGGGCAGATAGCGGACATAGTTTGCAACGGGTTCGACAAACCATGAGAAGCGTCCTTTCAGGGGGAAGGCATAACGGACGGACACATCGGCGAGGAGTTGCGAAGCCGCAAGACAGGACGATAGTTCGGAGAAGCGTGCAGTGTTTGCGGAAGCCGACAGGGAAGAGAACTTGTGCAGGTAGGTAAGACTGGCGGCAAAGTTAAGAAATCCGACGGGCAAGGGAAGCCGATAGTTCCCTGCTGCAGAGAGAGAGAGATGGCGGTTGATGAAATTGTCCTGTATGAGGAGTAGGTGATAGTAGTTACCGGTGACATCACCATAGATGTATTGTGAGCCTATGCGCAGTGTATAGTCAGCCTGAAGCGTTGCGCGCCAGAGGGGCGAAGCATAGCCGACGAGAGCCGCCGCGGAGTGAGTCCGCAGTCGAGCGATAGGCGTGTAGGTGGAATTGTTCAGTTCTTTGGTGAGGAAACGATAGTGATAGGCAGCGGCAGCCAACCACCCTTGCGAGCGCGGTTGTAGCATGAGGGTTGCTCCAGCGGACATACCGTGGTAGTAGGAGGAGAGGAAATCGCCTGCAAAGCGTGTGTAGTCTTGGTCGAGTTGGACCAGATGATAGACCATGGCGTTCCCGAGTTCGGAGTAGAAGGAGATGTCGTTGTTCTGTTTGTATCGTCCCAGTTCCGCCATAAGGCTATAGGCATAGGTGCTGCCCATGTAGCCGACGGAGGCTTCGAGGTTGAGTTCCGCCACTTTGTTTTTAGGACGGGGGTCGATGCTTCTATAGGACTGCAAGGCACGGTATTGAAGGGCAGTATGCCACAAGACATGGTTCTTGTTCATACGATAGCCGCCACGGAAAGCGTACTGTTCGGAACGCATACCGCCGCCGACAGTATCGCAGGTAAGATAGGGATACAAGAGGTCGTAGTCGGCATTCTCGACCCATTTGTTCCCGACAGAGCGGTTCCATGAATAGGAAGCCTCGCCGAAGACACGACTGACGCTGTTGATGTCGTAGATGGAAGAAGCGTTGACGCTGAACCCACCTTGCGCGGTACCGAGCAGTGGCATGGTTGCCTGCATATAGTTGCCTTGCAGATACGCCTGCGTGGAGGCGGAGTCGACAAGCAGAGAGGTTATTATGATGAGAAGGATATTCAAGCGTACAGAGATTAGCGGGTATTACTTAAGGAAACGGAAGGGGTCGGCTTGCTGCACGGGCAGGAAATCGAGTGTAGAGTTGTTGGTATCTTGCAGGAGTTGGCTGCTATTGTCGTCGGCGTTGCGGCGACGGACGGATTTACCGAGTCGGGACTTGTCGGAACCGGTCTCGCCAATATATGTCCACCCTGCATCCAAGACGGGTGATACGGCAAGCCATTGGTAAGAGGAGTGTGGGCATAGGTTGACGCAATCGACAATCCAGTCGTTGGGAAAGAGATAGCAGGTGTTGGACATGGAGAACGAGCCTGCATTGGTGATGAGCAGGTAGTTATAGTCGCAACGATAGTCGATGAGATAGGCAGAATCGGTTATTGTTTGCGGGATGCGCCCTAAGGCAAAGGAAGTGTTTCCCTGCCGGTTAGGTATCCAGAGGGTACGGGTATAGCAATAGATTTTTTGTAGGTTCGGCACATCGGGGTTGTCGATGTCGGTGACGGAGGCGACAGAAGACTGGTCGTACCATTCGAAGGAGGCAGAAGTGAGGTCGAACGAATTGGGGTTAGCGGTGAGATGGTTCTGTGCGTTATCGACAATGAGTACAGCCCCGTGCGACGGCACAGGATAGTCGGTGCCATTGCCGGGTATACGATAAAGGGCATCTGCCCCAAAATAGTCGGGAATGAAATCAGGTGTTAAGTTTCCGAATTTCTGCGCGTTCTTCAGTTTCGACTCGAGCAGTACCAATCCGTCGGCATAGAGGACACTGTCGGTATTGTTATACAAGACGAAGTAACTGTCGCCTGAATAGAGTTTGCCTTCGTTGGTCTGTGTACCCGCAGTGAATATCTCGGCAAGGATGAAGTCGCTGTTCTGCTGCTGCACAACAGAAGCCACGAGAGAGAGTGCGAGAGAGTCGGCTTTGGGGTCCAGCACGAAATTGCGGGAGTAGGCACGGAGGGAGATGCCGGTACTGTCGAGGGTTACGAGGAGTGAGGCATCGATGTCGTAGTAGCCGGCGGGGAGTTGCAGTTGCGCGGTTACATGGGTAGTATCGAAGAGTGAGGTATCTTGCCAAGCGAAAGTGTATTTGCTGCCCATATTGAGGTCAGCGCAAACGACAGAGGCACTTTTGAATTCGATTGTGTGCATAGAGTCGATTGTGAACGGGAGGGTGATGTCCACTTGAAGGGTGTAAAGCGGTTTGACGGTGCTGACAGGGTCGCAGGACCATAGCAGGCAAGACAGTGCTATGGCAGACAGGAGAGTAAGGATTTTGCTATGTACATTCATAATTTGAGGTTTATTTCCATTCCGAAATAGGGACTTGCACTTCGGTGAATAGTGATGCCATCGACCTGATAGTCGGGTAGATAGTCGAGCAACTTGTTGACGAAGAATGCCAAGTCGGCATATTGAGTGATTGTTTTCTGTACGCGCAGATTAAGGTAGCCTGCAAATGGCACCACTTTGCGCCGAAACTGGTCGTTGTTGTAGGTGAAGACGAGTGTCTGCAGGATGGGGTCTGCTTTCTCGGCATCGGTATAGGGTTTGAGTTCTCCGCTCAAGTCCATGTATGCGACAGGAGTACCGTCTTTGTAGAGTGTTTGCGAGGAGGTGTACCAATTGAGTTCGAGCGTAGCACTGACGGTGAGTCCTAACTTTTTGATATAGACATCGGCGATGATATTGGTGTTGAAGTTCTCCCGAATGGTTCCTTCGGTCCAGTTGTAGTAGCCGATATAGATGTCGCGCACATCGACGCCGTTCAGCACAGGCAACTTGTCGGTTGCGAACATTGCTTGGGAATTGGCATAGGTGGTACGCAGCCATGCGCCATTGACGGTGAAGCGAGTACAGATGGAGGGGATACGCGGGGAGGAGTACTGCCACTCGACGCCTTGTTTATAGATTTCGCTACCGTTGGTGGTCATAGAATAAGTGAACAACTTACTGTATGTGAGTGGAGTACGGTCGCCATTGGCAGCGATGGAGTCAACAGTGTAGGTGAAGGGCAGACAATTCTTCCATGAGCGGAAGCCGTCGTTCATTCGTTCGCGGAAATAAGTGACAGAGAAGCGGTGATGATGAATCTCGAACCCTGCACGCACTTCCCATTTGAGGTTTCGTGCGGGAGCGAGGTTGTAGTTTGTGGGATCGATGATATGCGTATAGATGTTGAGTACGCTGTCGGAGGAAAGCGTTACATTGCGTACTTTGAGGTCCTCGTACACAAGATTGGGATAGAGTTGCAGGAGTGTCGGCATTTTGGTGTGCCTGCCCACTGCTGCTGCCACATAGACTTTGCCGCCGGACACAGGGATATTGTACATGAGATTGACACGGGGGTCGAGGTAGCATTTACCATGCATGGCATAGTTGTTATCGAGTCCCAAGAGCGATGTCCCGCGCAGACCTATTTCCAAGTCGAACGAGGTGTGGAGGACAGGGATATGGATGTTATCCTGTATGTACCAGGAGAGTTGGTTGGTTGCAGGAATGTCGTTGTAGGCACGAGGGCGCAAGTAGGAGGAATAGTTCAAGGGTCGGGTAAGGTCGTAGATCTGTCCCTGCCCGAAGTTTTTATCGTATTTCCATTCGATGCCCATTGCTGCTTTATGCTCAAGAGTCCAAGTGTTGAAGAAGAAATTGACCTTCGGACGAATGAAGACATTCAAAGGTTTGCCATCTACCCGATGATGGGCGACATATTGATAGGGCAAGAGCCGCACATCCTTGCTTCCTTCTTGCATATTGTCGATGGCAGGCTGGACGGGAGTTGTGAGTTGTATGAACCTTGACTGCGTGATTTGGTCGAGCGAATAACTCAGATTGGTGGTGAGTGCGAACGACCAGAACTGTTGCGTCTTGTTGCTAAGGTTGAGGGTGTTCGCCCATGTCAGGTGGTGATATTCGCTTCGGTAAGCATCTTCCTTGTTGTGATTGATGTCGGGGTCTAATTTATCGTTGTCGATACTACCGGTATAGTCAAGATTAGTCTGCCAGCGTAGTTTGGTGTTGTTCAGCGTCCAATAGTTCTGCAGGCGCAGGGAGGCAGTGATACGCTGGTAGTTCTCGAGCGTGTTGGTAGGGTCGTTCTTTGCGTTCAGATAGTCGATACCCACATTCAGCACGGTTTTATTGTTGTTCCAGCCGACACCTTTGCCGACATAAAACAGTTTGCTGAAACCGTCTGCCTTGAATCTGGCGCGCCAGGGTGTAGGTTTCATTGTCCGCTCTATTTTGACCACGCCACTTGTGACATCGCCGTATTCAGCCCCTGCGATACCTCTTATTATCTCGACCTTTTCGATGTCGTCGGTTGATATGGTACGCATATCGACGCCTTTGTTGACCACTTGCCTTTGCTGGTCTTGTCCGCTGTTGCTTCCTTGCACATACTGCATATTGGCATCGGTAGAGACAGGCGCGCCGTCGATGACGAAAGATGTTCCCAGAGCGGCAGCGTCGTAGTCGCTGTTGGTCGTTCCGTTGTCGGCTTCGCGAAGGCGTATTGTATTGGAAGAGGTGAGGTTAGGCGCCTTTGTGGTGGCACCGGGCAACATGCTGACGATGTCGGAGAAAGAAGACGGCTGCAAGTGTTGCATAGCCTCTTTTGCCACTACGGACGCCGAAGATGCGCCCGATGATTCGCTTGCGGTTACCACCACTTCGTCGATGGTTTGCGTTTGCGGCAACAGATGGAGGAGTATTTTCTGGTTATTGGCGGTGACACGAACCGGGCGTATGACTTCGCCGTAGTTGATGTGGGTGATGTCGATAGTATGAATGCCGACGGACAGATTGAGGATGGCAACTCCTTTTTCGTTGGTAACGGTGCTCTGCGAGGCTTCCAATGCGATGACAGCAGCATCTGTGACAGATTCGTGCGTCAAGGAATCGAGGAGGATTATTTCGACATTCGCATAGGACGCTGCAGTGCTTGACAGAAGCAGCAGTATGGCAGATTGCAATATGCAGAGAAGTCGTTTCAAAGAGTCAGTCGGTTAGTTGCAGGAGTTGTCGGTTGCACCTATTCGCTGTTGAATTACTTCCGCAGCCAACATCAGCCCAAAGATAGCCGTGATGTGCATGACAGAGCCATTGATTTGTGCTTTATGGATATACTCATCGGACAGATCTTCCTGTGCTATGCCTTTGTTGGGCAACAGTTCGTCGCTATATACGCACTTGAACTTATGGGCAGGGAACTGTTTATTGTGTCTGAAACGCTGTCGCAAGGCTCGTGCCAAGGGGTCGCCATGAACTTTCCAGAACTCATCGATGTGAATGCGAGCAGGGTCCATCTTTTGGGCAGCCCCCATGGAAGAGAGGAGTGTGGTATGTTCGAGTTGCGTGACCGTCAGGATAAGGTCGGCCTTATCTTTGAGGGAGTCGATGGCATCGATGACGAAATCGTATTCCTCCAGATGATAAGCGTCTTTGTTTGCTGCTGAATAGGTGTTTTGTATTGCCGTTATATCTGCCTGCGGGTTTATCTGAAGGAGGCGTTGTTTGAGTACCTCTGTCTTAGGCATACCAACGGTTTGCGTTGTTGCCATAAGTTGACGGTTGATGTTAGATACGCTTATGCGGTCGAAATCGACGATTGTTAGATGCTGTATTCCTGACCGTATGAGAGCCTCTGCACACCAAGAACCCACTCCGCCGATGCCGAACAGGATGATGCGCGTCCGAGCAATACGGTCCATTGCTTCGTTGCCTATCAGACGAGTGCAGCGTTGAAACAAGAGGTTGGTAGTATTGTCCATTTCAGTCCAAACCAAAGACGATACGCTCTATGAGAACAAAGCAAACAGTAACGGAATGGTTATGCCTATCAACAGTTCTATGCCGCCAATGCCTATCAAGCCGTGTTTTCCTTTCAACATCAGTATGCCGGACAAGACTATCAGTATTAAGCATATTGCGAAGATGTCGGAAAACCAGGTCCACGCATTTCCTGGGTTGTAGTGCAGTTTGCACAGGCTATTCAGGATGGGGCGTTTTTGTACTTGTTCCAAGACAGCATGCCCGGTTGAAAGATTGAGTGTGAGATTACTATTGCCTTTCAAGAACACTTTGAAGGTGTTATCATCGGGGAAATAATACTGAATCTCTTGTCCTAAGACGCCGCAGGTAGAGAGCCAATTGTCGATAAGAGCCTTGTCGGTATTTTCCTTGGTTGTCGGTTGGAACTGGAAGTCGGTGCGTGAGATAGAATACTGTGCGTTGAAGGAGTTTTTATGGTTCATAAATATGCCGCTGACGGCATAGACCAACAACATTCCTGCAAAGATGTAACTAAGGTCGCGATGGATAATACGAAACCATTTGCGTACTTGAGCGCCCGTGTTTGGTTTGGAGTGGTCCATACTATTGCTCGTCTGTGATAATTTGGTAGGATACGGCTTCAGCGAAATAGTTCTTTATTGCCTTCTGTTCGGTTTCGCATCCCCTACCATCTTCGCCGTGTTGTTCTCCAGAGTTGTCAGCAACGACTTGTTGTGGTTGTACTTCGAAGGAATGAAGAACTCCTTTTACGCGAACTATGTTATTGATACACGCTACATCGAAGTTACCCATTTTTGCGCCTTCTACACGCAATATGCGACTTTCGTCCGACCCCATCAGAAAGGCTTTGCGACCTCCGTGTTTGCAAAGATGGGTGCATACTCCTTGAAAAGTGATTGTATCTCCGAGCAGGGAGTCGGCTTGAGCATATACTTCGTCGATGGTGTAGATGACTTCCGTTTTCGGAGTACTCTTGGTACATGCTCCTAAGCAAAATGCAGCAACTATGACTGCGACAAGCATTTGTTTCTTCATAACTTTGTGTTTTTAATTATTATCAGTCTATTGGTAATCCTAAAAGATTAAAGCATCGGTCGGCGGTGTATATATATACCTGCCCGTTCACTATGCGTTTCTGTGCGCCGTTGCAGGTTTCCGAGAGATTGGTGAGTCGTGATTGTTCGCCAGTAATCTGCCACCCCGTAAGTGTAGCATACCATTTGGTGGGGTAATTGAGAGTTCTGTCTGCTATTTGGAAATCGATGTTCTGTGCTGCACGGAGGGTAATCCAGAGCGTGTTCTCATATTGAGCCATGCCTGAAGCATTAGGCATACTATTATTCTGCGATGCGACAGTTACTGTTTCGAGATGAGCGAGCGTAGGAGAATATGTGTGCAGATATATTTTACCGTTTGAGATAGGATAGCCGAGGACTAATGCATTGCCGTTGGGTGTTATGACTACATTAGAGAAGATGTTGTTTTCTGCACTGTTCATTGTTGCCATTTGCAATACTTTTCCAGATTGCGCCTCTATATGCAGTATCATTCCATCATACAATTTGTTTCCTGCAATTATCTGCTCGCCATTGACCGTCCATTCTCCGCGCATGGAGCCTGCGAGATAGAATGTTTTACCGTCGGCAGCCCATGCTATGGAGGACAATTTTTCATTTATTGCCGTTTTGGGGATTGTGTTTATGTAGTCGGTCGTAAGTGTTTTGTCGAGACGTAGTATCGCGATGGCATGACTATGCAGGGTTGCAGATGCTGCTCCTACTTGCCATTGCACTTCGGTATTTTCGTTGTTTATGACATCTCCGATTACATATATTTTGTCGGAGGAACAAGTTATGAGGTCGAAACGGTCCGCCGATGCTGTTGTTACGGGGTTGATATGTCCCAATGGCTGGAAGTTAGCATCGGTCTTTAAGATGAATGCGGTTGCGTTGCTATAGAGGTATTGAGAGTCTCCGTTCCAATCAGGACAAGGGCGTGCGTACAGAGTATCGGAATATAGTGCGATGTTCATTGCTTGATGCCCTGCTATATACACATTGTTTTCGTTATCGACGGCGATGCTATTTACTACTGCTACATCTGCAACAGGTTTGTTTGCTGTGCTTTTAGGAGCCACATCGTGTGAGGTCCATAGCGGAGTCATTTCTCGTATAGTGCCGTCAGGTGCGATATTTACCAGGACGATATGATTGAAATTTACACCCTCGTAAGTTGTTTTAAGGCTGTCGGCATTGCCCAAGCCATCTACTAATTTGAGGTAAGATGATTCTTTGCCTTCCACGAGGTTGTTCTGTGTAAGGCGAAACTTGATTGCCATTACTACGCCACCATCGTTTGTCGGGCAGAGGACGCCCTTGTCATAGTCGCCCTCTATGCTATGGACAGCCCACAACAGTTGGCCTTGCCTGTTTACTTTGGTCAAGAGTAGGTTTTTGTTGTAGGAAGTTCCGTTCCCATAGGCTGCACCTGTGAAAACAGTATCGAGGAAAGTTGCTTGGTCGGACGCTAATATAGAGCCGAAGTTTCCCAATACGAAGGCATCTCCTGCGGCGTTGGCACGGACATCGGTTATCTGGGTTTGCGGGTTTGCATTTTGAGATGTAGAAGCAAGTAGGGGCGAGAGCCATTGCAACTCTATTTGAGTGGCGTAGGTAGAAGTTGCTACTAACAATGCAATGAGAACTAATTTATGACGCATATTCATAGGTTATATTTTCGATTTGCAAAGTTAGTATTTTGTCTTGAAAGGGCAAGCAGGTGTATTCAAAATACCTACTAATAGCGAGATAAGTTGCTCGTGGGTATCCGCTATAAAAAGCGTTTAATACCCCTTTTTGGTTACTTTAAGCGACCAAGGTGTACGGATGATGGTTCTCAGTATGTCCGTCGGCGGAACTCTGCCAATACGATTGCAGTTGCTATGCTTACATTTAGGGATTCGGCGGTTGGTGCATCGGGGGGATAAGACGGTATGAACAGAGAAGATGTGAGGAAGTGTTGCAGTTCGTGCGATATACCCCGCCCTTCGTTACCCATTATCAACAGTCCTGCAGGGGACAAGGTTGATGAATAGATGTTTTCGCCTTGCAGCAATGTTCCATAGACAGGTATTGCCTGTTGATTGGCACTACGGAGAAGTTCGGGC
Source organism: Prevotella sp. P5-108 (assembly GCA_963636305.1). Classification (GTDB taxonomy): domain Bacteria; phylum Bacteroidota; class Bacteroidia; order Bacteroidales; family Paludibacteraceae; genus Colicola. The sequence continues at coordinate 4,539 of CAVHKB010000006.1, read as the reverse complement.
AAACCTGTGTAGGAGACTCTTACCCGTGCTATTGACCCCATAGTGGCCTGTACTGTTTTCGGGTTATATACATCGGCGGAAGTTGGTGAGCAGACGATGTGATGTACGCCGAACCAATCTGCAGTCCGTATGATTGTACCCAAGTTGCCAGGGTCTTGTATTTCGTCCAAGAGGAGTATCAGTTCTTTTTTGGACAAGTTCAGGATGTCTTCGGTTGATATTTCTTCCGAAGGCATTTCGAATACGCCTATTACATCGGACGGTGTTTGCAGTTGTGACAATTGTTCCATTTCCGATGCAGATGCCTCCAAAAGACGCATATCTTTCGGGACAGACAGGTGTTCGCTACCTTCACGGATGATGACAAAACCGTGTGTGAACCGTTCGAACAACGACGATACACATTTGCGCCCTTCTGCGACGAACAGGTGTTCTTCGTCGCGGAACTTTCTTTGTTTCAGTCTTCTAACCCGTTTTATTTCTGCTTTTGTTATCCTCATAATGTTATTGTTTGTGCAAAGGTAAAAGAAAAATTTTGATAACTAAAGTAAAATAGATACCTTTGCAAGATTGAGGTGATGTAGTGTATTTACCTTTGGAATGAGAAGAGAACGCATATATATAGTTCTATTTATCTTGTTGATAGTATTCAGCGGGTGCAGTACGACGAAGTATGTACCTGCGGACAAGTATCTGCTGAACAAGACGAAATTACACATCAAGGACACTAAAGCGGTGAGCAGTGATGAGTTGAAGTCGTATTTGAGGCAGACCCAAAATTCGGAGATTTTCGGTTTTTGGAAGTTGCAACTTGATGTATATAATCTTGCAGGTCGTGACACAAGCAAATGGATTAACCGCCAATTGTTGAAGATAGGCGAAGCCCCCGAAGTATATGAGGAGAACCTAACTGAAATCAGTATGCAACAATTGAAGAGGGCTATGGAGAATAAGGGTTATTTTGAGGCGGAGGTAGATACGACCATAAAGATTAAGAAGCGGAAACTTAATTTGACTTACGAAATAACAGCGGGGACTCCCTATACATTGAGGAATTATCGGGTGAGGGTGGATGAGCCGATATTGAAGAAGATTGCGACGGACAAACAGTCGATTATCGTGCCAGGAATGCTTTTTGATGCTGACAAGTTGGACGAAGAAAGGCAGCGCATTACCCGCAGTATGCGTATTGACGGCTACTACCTATTTGACAAAGACCAACTACAATATACGGCGGATAGTGCGTTCCGTTCCCATTCAGTAGATTTGGAATTAAGTCTTCAGAACTATATACAAGACGCGCCAGATTCGGTCAAGGCACAACTATTTACCCGCTTTCGTGTTACAGCCGTTCATTTTATTACGGAGTATGACCACACGAAGTTCAGTGAAGCGGACGAGGTAAGTATTCGCAAGGGAGATTATACTTTCCTCTATGCAGGCAAGCCTATGTTACGACAGAAGACGCTTATTCGTCAGTGTGCGATAGTACCGAATGAGTATTATGATGAGCGCGATGTAGAAAAGACTTACTCCAATTTGAATGCGCTTGGTCCAGTGAAGTATGTCAGTATTCAGTTTGAGCAGACTGGGCGTGACGAACTTGAGTGTTATATTGTTCTTTCGAGGGACAAAACTCATTCCGTCTCTGCAGAAGTGGAAGGCACATATTCGGCAGGCGACTGGGGTATAGCGGCGGGAGTAGGTTACACGAACCGAAATATATTCAGAGGAGCAGAAGAGTTTGCTTTAAGTGGGAGGTGCAGTTATGAATGGAGGCAGACTGGAGGGCGCGCGTTAGAAGGGAAGGTCGAAGCCACATTGCGTTTCCCATCGTCAACCAAACTTGGTGTATCGTACAACTATCAGAATAGACCGGAGGAGTATACTCGGACCATTGCGAATGCGAGTGTTCAGCATAGTTTGAGCAGCGAGGACAAGAGGTTTTACCATTACTTTAACCTCTTTGATATAAGTTATGTATATCTTCCATGGATTTCGACTGAGTTTAGGGACTATTTTTTACAGAGTAGCAATCTGTTGCGTTATTCTTATGAAGACCACTTTATTATGAGTTGGTCGTACGCAGGGAGTTATACTTCGCAACGCAAGAAACAACCTTTGCGCAGTTACACGAATATACACTACTCTATTGAAACTGCGGGCAATTTATTGTACGGAATCAGTGCGTTGAGCAAACTACCGAAAGACGATGACGGTATCTACAAGATATTCAACATACGCTACGCACAATATGCCAAGGCGGATGCGGACTTCACCTATTATCAGATCTTCGACAAAGCACACCGTTTGGTATATCATGCAGCGGTGGGAATAGCGGTTCCCTATGGTAATGCCTCTTCTATTCCGTTTGAGAAGCGTTATTTCTCGGGCGGTGCAAATAGCGTCAGGGGTTGGGCAGTGAGGACACTTGGACCGGGTGGCTATGCTGGGACTGGTAGTCGTATAGACTACAACAATCAAGCAGGTGATATAAAAATAGACCTCAACCTTGAGTACCGTTTCAAGTTCTTCAAGTTTTTGGAATTGGCACTCTTTACGGATGCTGGGAATATCTGGACTATATGGGACTATGAGGCACAACCTCACGGACAGTTCACCTTTACGGAATTTTACAAGCAGATAGCATGGAGTTACGGAATCGGATTGCGTTTGGATTTCAGTTTCTTTGTATTCCGTATTGACTTCGGAGTCAAGTTGTATGACCCTTCTCGCTTGTACACAGACCAGACGCAGTGGCGTACGGCGCACAACGGTCTTTGCTGGAAGGACGATATGACTTTCCACTTTGCTATAGGTTATCCGTTCTAAAGTTGTTTTCTTCTTTTGCGATGTTGCTGCCTTATATGATAGAAGGGTTGTTGGAAGCCGGTTGCGACGAGGCAGGCAGAGGTTGCCTATGCGGTTCTGTTTTTGCAGCGGCGGTGATACTTCCTCCGGATTACAAGAATGATATGCTGAATGATTCAAAACAGTTGACCGAAGCACAACGGTACGCACTTCGTCCGGAGATAGAGCAATCGGCTATTGCATGGAGTATCGGCGAGGTGAGTGCGGAGGAGATAGACCGCATCAATATATTGAATGCGTCCATTCTTGCTATGCACAGGGCATTAGAAGGGTTGCAGGTTGTTCCGCAGCATATACTTGTTGACGGCAACCGATTCAAGCCTTACGCCTTTATTCCGTATCGGACAGTAGTACACGGCGATGCTACCTATATGTCGATAGCAGCGGCATCGGTATTGGCAAAGACCTATCGTGACGATTATATGCTTCGATTGCACAACGAATATCCTTTGTACGGTTGGGATAGGAACAAGGGGTATCCTACAGCAGAGCATCGTCAAGCCATTATGACACACGGTTTGACGCCTTATCACAGAAAGACATTTCATTTCACCACGCAAGACCTTTGCCAATAGGACGGTTTCTTTTTCGCGGGTTTATGCAAAAAAAAGAAACTATCCAAGCAGGTTGCTGGATAGTTTCCTTCCAAAAACAATTACCAATTAACAAGCATTAGAGGCGATTTCCACCTAATGCTTTATTGTAAGCAAGACCTTTATAGGCTACTAATGTTCTGTTGTTGAGCAGGGTCGGTTGCCGCAGTTGCCTGCTATTGCAGAACGACTCTGCTGGTTCAGTGCGTAGGGATTAGTCTTTCATTGACAGACGGCTGAACAACCCTTTGCGTTTTTTGGGTTCTTCGGAGTCGTTTGCATCGTCGTTAGCATCGTCCTCGCTGCCTTCTTCGGGCGTCCACGCTTGACGCTCTTCGATTGTCCCTAATTGCTTCTCCACATAGCCGATTACATCATTAAGCCCTTCCACAAAGTGAGCGAAGTCTTCTTTGTAGAGGAACACTTTATGTTTTTCGAATACGGGTACTTCTTCCTCTGCTCCTGATTTGCGTTTGCTTTCGGTGATGCAAAGGTACAAGTCTTCGTTACGGGCTTTTTTCACATCCAGATAATAGATACGCTTACCAGCCTTTACAGAACGGGAGTAAACGATTTCAGGCTCTTTTTTGTCTTCAAATCTACGAGTTTCCATCTCAATAATACATTTAATCAACATGGAAAGCAACAAAATGTTTCCTTTCCTTTTCGAGCGACAAAGGTAGTACAAATATCACAGAGTCACAAATAATTTGTAAAAAAAACACAAATAAATCGGTGTAAGGAGGACGCAATCAGCAAGCGGGTAGCGTGGAGAGGGGTTTTGGTGAAATGGATTGTATATGCGTCGTATATCAATTGGAGTAATTGACAATTAACGGGTAACGATTGACATAGGATATTGGGAGGTTTTTTTGTGGACGGACGGCGTTGCCGTATTGACATGAATTAGTCATAAATGTTTAATTGACAATTAAGAATTAACAATTAACATAAATTTTTGGATAGAGGGGTTTACAGGGTTTTATTGGGAATAGGTTGTTCTACCTGCGAAAGGGAGTCGAGAGCCATAGCACGCTATGGCTCTACAGTTAGCCTAAACAAAGTTACATACGAC
>CAVHKB010000005.1:0-27902 GCA_963636305.1 Prevotella sp. P5-108 | reverse complement strand
TGCCGCTGTCCGTTGCCCCTGCGGCTCGGGGGACTTATCGGTCGTGAGCTTCTCACGGCTGTATCATTTCCAATGCTTTGAGGATTGCGGCATTCAGTGCCTCCTCACGAGTGGGGCATTGGCTTGTGTGCCAATCTTGCATTCTCGTGCCACGCTTGATTGTAAAGCAGCGATACCATTGCTCCTTTGTGTTGTAATCGTAGCCGCAAGTGCAGTCAATCAAGATGTCTTTTTTCTCTAACCATTCAAGCACCTCGTGGTAGGTCGGAGCGGAGGTGTATGACTTGCTCAAATCCGCAAAGACGGGGCTATCCTCATTGCCCTCTACTACGCAACTTGCGCTCTCTCGGTCGGTGATTAGGCTTGTATTACCGTCAAATGTATCGTAGTACTTTGTCGCCCAAGCCTGCGGGTAGCCTTTGGCTTTCAGTTGCTTTGCCGTTTCGAACGGCACAAAAAATTTGCTGTTCATAGTCGTACGAATTATATGTAACACCCCTCCTCTTGGTGATAGAGATAGGTCTGCATGCCGTGGAGCTCGTCTTTTACAAACTCGCTGTCGGCTCTTGCAGGGTCGGGGACATCGTTCCAATCGTTGCACCCCATCATGCCGAGCAGCAGCTCGTAGTCGTTCCAAGTCAAGTTCTTGGGCATGTCCTCTCCGTAGTGCAAGTGAATAAACTCTCTCAGTGCTTGGCGGTATGCGCCTCGTGCTTGTATTACATCGTTGTAGTTTGCCATAGTTTAGTCCTCCTTTCCGTTGTTAGTCGTTGCCTGTTCTTTCTCGGTCTCGGCCGAGAACTGCTCCATCAGTTTCTTGTACTTGGGGTATATGCGATTACTGCTCTCGCCCATAACAGACTGCGCGTCTAACTGTGCTTGGGCGTAACCCAACGCAAAACACTCTCGCCCGTACCCATCCAACATAGTCTCCGCTTCGGTAGTCTCTTCGGGGTTGTTCGCCCACATAAAGAGCGCTATCTCCACCCGCTCCAAGCGTTCGAGCCGCTCCTCGGGTGTGTGGAGTTCGTGACGGATGTTCTCGTAAATCCCGGCAAGCTCGTAGCTCGCCTTAAGTTCTTCTTTGTTCATTGTGCTTGTTGTTTTTGTCTTTGTATTTTTTGAATGTTGTCTATGCGTTTCTCTATTTTGTCAAGTCCCCACTTGGCGTATAGCCAAAAGGCAAGAGACCATGACGATACAAACAGCGAGAATTGAAGCAGCAGGCAGAGCAGCCAATGGGTGTTGTCCTCGGTCTCGCCCGCTATGGCGAGGAAACCGAACATCATAAGGGTGGCGCAGAGCGCAAGGCGTGCGTGGTAACGCAGGCGGTAAGGTCGGATGGGTTTCATGGGTGATATACTTTTACTTCGTCGTGGTTTTGGAATACGGGTTTGCGTATCTGCTCTATCTTACAGCGCAGGATGTTTATCTGCTGTTGCAGGTCGTGCCAACGGTCGCCCGTCGCCTGCTCCCGCTCAACGAGCAAGTCGTCTATCTGCCGCTCAATGGCGGCGATACGAGCGGCAGCGGCGGCTTCGTAGGTTTCTTTTTGTTTGCGTTTCTGTTTCATCTTGACAGGGATGTAGCGTTGCCGAGCGAGCGTACGCAACCGCTCTTGGTGGCGGAGGTAGTACGCTCGCTGATAGGCAAGGAAGTGTTCTCGGTTACGGCTCATCGGGTATAGGCGTGTGGGGATGAGCGGCAAGATAGGCACTGTCTATCCAATACTTGGCGTAGGGTTTGCCGTTGGTTGCCTCGGGCTGCGACATCATAATAGGCAAGCCTTCGTCGTGGCGAAGGATGTATATGATGGCGGACAGTCGAAAGCAACCACACATATTCAACGCCTCAATGGGGGTAATGGTATGCCCCGAAAGCAGGTGCTCACGAATGATGAACAACTGCGTGTCGTGTCGTTCTGCCATAGTGCTAACGGATTGTTGCGGTTTCGTCTAAGAAGATTTGGTAGTAAGTATGCCCATCCACATCGGTGGGGAGAGGCGACACAAAGCAAGTGGCGGACTTCTTTGCGCCGAGTTGCGAGAGAATAAGCCGTGCGCCTGCCTTGTTGGTAAAGGCAAGCCTGTTGCCTTTGGTTCTTGTTATCTTGGCGGTGTATGTCTCCGCCTCGTTCTCGACCACCCGAATATACACCTTGGAATGGTCATCGGTATCGTAGATAAGGGTGACATATAAGCCGTAGCGGAAGCCCATCTCTTCGACAAGAAGGACTGACGGAACAAAAGCACTCTCTCGTACGAGGATTGTGCGACGGATAGAACGGCGCTTTTTTCTGACCGGTTTGATGTTCGAGTCTTGGGGAGTGAGGATATGAAAATGGTTGCTCATATTATAAAATAGTTTTAGTGTTAAACTTATGATACTTTTCGGCAATGAGTTGCTCTATCTCTGTGAGGCTTTCGCTCACTTGCCTTCTACTTTTACCTAAGATACGGGCTATCTCGGGCAGGGTATGACGCTCGCAAAAGGCTAACACGAACAGGCGGTAAGTCTCCGTAGAGCAATGATAATGAATGAATTGACGCAAGGCACGCAAATCACGAGCAGATAATTCTCTGCTGTTACATTGTTGGTATGCTTCATTTGTTATCCGCTCGTCTTCGGGGTCGGCAGAGAGCGTCTCTCGGTAGAACCAAAAGAGCGGGTCGGGCAGCGTGAAGCGTGCTTGGTACTGCAACTCCCGCTGCAAGTAGCGGTAGTAGGCATCGGAGAGCAGTTGCTCGATGTGTGCCGTGTCCGTGCAGAGTGGAATACTGATGTCGTGTACGGCAATGTATGCCGAATGGAGCATATCCCGTTGGGGATAGCGGCGACTAAGCGACGCATAGTTGTTCGCCACGAAGTCGTGTAAAATCTTTTGCTGTGTTGTCATAGCAAATACAGTTAATAGGTGAATTATTCAACGCCGACTGTCGCCCTCAAGGGGTAGTACATTGAACATCTTGAAACGGTCGGTCAGTCGGTTGTGGTCGTCGTGGAATAATCGCTCTATCTCCTGCTTATCGAGATTGGTAGTGATGTGGGTGGCACAGCCACGCTGCTCCCATATCTCGTTGCGAGCAAAGAGAAACTCCTCTATCACCTCAGCCGTGTCGTTGCCATAGAACTGCTGCGTGCGAAGCCCAAGGTCGTTGAGGCAAAGGGAGAAAGGATGTCCCTCGAAGTAATGCCCCTGCTCGGTGTTGTAGGTATAATAATCTACATGATTATGCTGCTTGTAGTAGTTAAGCAACTGCGTCTGCGAGGCGGTGCGGTATGCACGAGGGTTGTTGGTCTTCTGTAGGTAGAGCGAGAAGACTTCCATCAGGAGCGTCTTGCCTACGCCTGCATTGCCGACAAGCAAGATGTTCTTGTTGAGGTCGTAATGCGAGTCGGGGAATACGGACAAAGCCAAGTCCGACCCGTTGAAGTAGTAGAGCAAGAACCGCAGCACGGCTCGGTTGTGGTCGTCGATGACAAAGCGACTGTTCTTGCGGGACAAGAGCGAGTTGGCACAAGCCATCACCAACCGAGTGTGTGCGGTATAGATTTCCGGGTCTTGCAAATTTACTTCTTTTCGGTGATACACCCGCATACTATCGAGAATAGATTGCACCTCGTCGAGGCAGTCCCGCCGCTCTCGCTCCGCCCGCTCTCGGTTAGAAGGAGAAGTGGTAGTTGCGCTGACGGGGTGTTGTGTCGGTTGGCTCTGCGGGAGCAACTGCTGAATGGGTTGTGTTGCCATAAGCGGTGTTGTGTTTGAGTTGGAATAAACCCGCCCACCCATTGGCTATGGACTGCTCAATGACTTGGCGGAACTGCTGCGGGTCGTCGGCTGCAAAGGTCAGTGCGTGGCGGTAGCATAACTCTACGCTCTGCTGCGTATGGTACGGCTTGCCGATAGACTGCTTGTACTGCAGCCACTCGCTAAATGCTTCCTTGTAGGCATCGCCTACAAAAGACAAATCGAAATCTTTCTTTTTTCTTTTTCTTTCTATACCAGTATTTAAGTTTATATCTTCTTTCTTTATTACCTGCTCAATTTCGGCACACAAGTCTGCCGAATTTCGACATACTTGATTGTTGCGCTCCATAGTACTTTTTATGGTATCGAAAGAGAGTCGGTAGTATTTCTTGGCGGGTAATCCTTTGCGCTGCGTCTCGATAAGATGTTGCTTTTCGAGGTTGGCAAGTGCTGTATCAACCGTGCTGCGTCCGAGATTGAGCGTTTCTTGCAGGTACTGATTGGTACAGAAGAACCAACCATCCTTTGTCTGCTCCTGCTGTGTGAACAGGCTATGCCTATCGAGCAGCAACGAGAGCAGTGTGGTCTCGGTCAGTCCTAACTGCTGCACGAGGAACTTATTGATAACGAAGTAAGCGTCCTGCGATAGGTACGCTTTCACATATTGCTCGGCTGTCATAGTTCATACTAAAAATTTATTCGTGGAACAATGAAAGTAAGGTAAGGCTATCCTCAAGGTATCGTCAGGGTATCCACTAGGTATCCACAGGGTGTGGAACACTGCAAGATAAAACGACGATACAAAGAGGATAGCCATCGGATTTAGAACGGCAGGTCGTCCGATGCGGGAGCGGACTGCACGGGTGCTGGTTGCGATTGAGCAGGCTCGGCTACCCCTACACGGACTACATTCGCCGTGGCGTTACGCTGCGGCTGACGAGGCTCTGCGTGGCGAGTGTCGCCCTCCTCGATACGCCATACACGCACGCTCGTGGCATAGCCCGAACGACCGTCCTTCTCCCACTTGCGGGAAGAGATAGAGCAGGAGAAGGTAAGCATCGTACCCCGCTCCACACTGTCTGCTACCCACTGTCCCTCCTGCTCGGAGGTGCGGTAGTTGTCTATCGTGGCGGCGACCATAGACAAGTACTTGTCGCTCGCCTCCTCGATAAGAATGTCCTGCATACTCCACTCGGAACCGTCTTTCTTGGTTCCCGTTCTCGGGTCGAATAACTCGGCGACCCTGCCGTAGATTTTGAAATCTGCCATTGCTAATGATGAATTAAGAATTATGAATTGTGAATTATTTGTACTGCTCTGCCCACAGATTGAAGTGTTCATCCGACGGACTCGGCAACTCGATACCATACTCCTGCGCTGCGTCCGCCTGCACCTTGCAGAGGAACTCGGACATCTGCTCTTGCGTCAGCCCACGAGTGCGCCCTGCTATCTTGCCTTTCGGCGTAAGCACGGGCAGGAACAGCAGACAATAGGCATCGTGTACATCGTCCTTGGTGTAGGTATAACCCATTGCCTCCGACCACTGCTCGGCGATACACGAGAACCACAGCCACATCAGTTGGTTCTGATTGATACTGCGCTGCTGCTTCTGCTTCTCGAAGGTGAGCGTATAGAAGCCGTTGGCTGCGTCCCGCAACCAATAGCGCACAAGCCCTACGACCTGCTCGGTGTTGGTGCGAGAAGGCTGTTTGACAAACTGAACGGTGCGTTTCATCGGAGCGTAATCGTTAGGCGACCTTTGACAGAGGTCTGTTTGACATACTCGTTGAACGCATCGGGGCTCTGCTTGTAGGTGTCCGACGAGGCGAACGCTTTCCAATCGAAGGATTGGCGGGTGCTGTCCTTGCCGAGCGTAACCTTTGCCGCTCCTGTCTCGATGGTCTGCAAGTTCTCGGCACGGAGCGTTTCGGCTATGCGCTCCTGCAACTGTTTCTTGCGCTCCTCGTACGGTGCACGGGCTGCGTCTATCTCGGCGAGAGAGAGTTCGATGTCGCTATATTCGAGCAGCATATCTTCCAAGCCGTCAGGAATATGGTGCAGCGGATTGTCGAACGACTCCGCACCCGATGTGTAGGCAGCAAGCAGTGCCTCGACATACTCGGTAGGCAGGGGAAGGATGTCCGTGAGTGTGCATTTGCCGTCTCGGAAATGGATAGCCCGCAAGCCTGCCACCTGCAAGTCGGGGTTCTGCTTTTGGAAGAGGTACTGATAGATAGACAACTGCCATTGCAGGTACTCGAGGTTCAGCACGGAGGTGGTCTTGATGTCGTAGAGATAGAGGCTGCCATCGACCAAGCCCACGAGGTCGATTGCCGACGCTACCGAACGGCAGTCGCTGACGAGGTACTCGCTCGCCACCCACTCTATACCCTGCGTGGCATAGAGGAAAGGACGCAACTCGGTGTAGTCTTCTTCGGGCAGGATATGCAGGACATACATCTGCGCCATCGTATGAATGCGCTTGCCCCGCTCTGCCGCTTTCTCCAAGACCGACTGACTGACCCCGCTGTACATATCGGGAAAGCAGTAGCGGTGGATAATACTTGTGATACCTGACAACTCTTGGTCGCCCAAGGTGTAGCGATGCTCGACCTCGTCGAACATCACCGGTGATTGTACTAATTGCATAGACCGTTTCACTGTTAGAAGTTCACTGTTAGATGTTAGACTGCTGCGCTGTTGGTGGTTTCAGTTTGTTTGAGTTCCTGACCACGCAGGATGACGGCTTGCTTGAAGCGAGCGTCCGTCTGCAAGTCGGCGTGCGCTGCCCATAGTTTCTTCACGGCATCGGATGTAGTACAAGCCTGCACCTCGGCGATAGCCTCTTCGGCGGCTGCGGCTGCTACCATTGCCACAGTTTCCTCGTCGGGTAAGTCCTCGCCTGCATAGATGTACAGACCCAAGCCGTGGCGTGCGCAGGCTTTGGTAAGGCTACGCTGTATCGCCTTATTGACATCCATTGATGTTACCTTATCCACGGGAATGGAGTTGTTGCGGAAGTCCATGACGGGCAGGTACTCGATATGCTCAAGCCCCTCGATGGTTACGCCCGTCTTCACCCAACAGGTGCGCCCGTCGGTGAAATAGAACAAGCCCTGCGGGTTCTCATAGATGGTGTAGTTGGCAGTGGGATAGACTTTCTTTACCTCTTGCCAAGCCCACGCCCACGAGAGATAGGTGAGTCCGTTTTTCTTTTCTGTCTTGCCGTTGCAGTTGATTGCATTGAGCGTGATGAAGACGCTCTTGTTTGTCTTTGCCATTGTTGCTAATGATGAATTAAGAATTATGAATTATGAATTATGAATTAGACCATAAGGGACAGCAGTTCGGTCTCGGAATAGACCGTGTGTGCATTGTCCGAGTTGGGGTAGTGGTGCGGTTTGAGTTTGCCCTCTTTGATAAGGCGGGCTACTCGTTTGCCGCCGTGCCTACGACTCAACTCCGTGCGGGTATAGAACTCTCGGACAGGCAGACCCGCTGCCTGCAACGCAAGGTGCGCTCCGAGTTGGGAGGCGTGCAAGAGATGTTCTTGCAGCCGTGCTTCGGTCATCTGTATGACCACGGGGGGATTGTATGTTTGCATAACTGTAATTTTTTTCGTACCTTTGCACCAAACAAAGGCTTCATATTAGTACCAAAAAATGATAGGGACAAGCAATGAAATACTACAATGGCTAACCCGCCATAGCGAATACGCACCGCTGATGTGTATCAGCCGACAACGACTTGTCGGATTGCGTAAGCACCTGTACTGCAACGAGTTAGGCGAGGAGCGCAAAGAGGAACTGCTGTTCCGATTGCAACGCCGTATCGAACAACTCCGTGCAGCGGGAGAGTATGGTTGCGGTATGACATTGTTGGGGTGCGTCAAAAGTGATGTGCGATTGTTGAGAAAACGCTACATCCTACCTGCCGTGGTGCGAGATAAGCACGGCAAGTATTTCCAAGAGACGACGATGGTGCGTATGGTAGCCCACGAGGAGAAGATGCAAGACCTACATTTGGATAAGGTCTGCGGTGCTATCACTCGTGGCGACCTGCCCTCCGAAGAGGTGGTGCGTGAGATACTCCGACGCAAAGGATGGACGATGTTCGAGCCACGCTACGAGATGCCATCCGTGTGGGAAGTAAATGTGAATTAGGAATTAGCGATTGTCTTTGTCGGTAAGCCCAAACTCCGCCACCTGAATGCCATTGACTTTGATGTAGGAGGAGATGTCCATCGGCTCTACGGAGGGTTCGTCGAAGACCTCCACCACACGCAACACCATTGAGTTGTCGGGGGAAGATACCATATACTCCCGCATAAGATTGTGGAGTTTGAGTTCTTCTCTCGCCCGCTCGATGACCGAGCGTCCTTCGGGACAGAAGTCTCGGAACTTGCCCCATGTCATACAAGAATGGTTGGGCACATTGTCTTCGAGCGTAATCATAAAGCCCTTTGTGGAAAGGGAAAAGGTTTTGTCTTTGCGCCATACTTGGTTCTGGCTGCGGTGAATAATGAAAAGTGCCATATGAATTATGAATTAGGAATTAGGAATTATTACTCGAGAGGGAGTTCTTGGAGGTAGATACTGTCGGAGTTCTCGTACTCTCGGTGATTGACAAAGATGTCTAACGCTGTGCTGTCGTAGTTCTCGCAATAGACTACGACATCATCTTGGTCTCGGTCGCACTTGTCGAGAGGCACGAGGTCTTCTGCGATGCTGCTCCGCCACTCGTCAAGTACTTGTGCTACGAGTCGGCGATTGTATTCCATAGCGTCCAAGTTGTTACGGAAAGCACGGAGGAATAATCTCGGTTCGCTGTCGTCGATAGTGAGGCGGACAGACAGATACACGGTGCGTGTGTTGGTCTTTTCTACATCAATCATATTGGTTTCCTTTCTGTTAATTTAATTCGTTAAACAATGTTTCGAGCGACTGCCAATCGAGCATATCGAACAGGTCTTCGGCACTGATGTCCGAGCCTTCGACTATGTCGTCAAACTCCTGCCGTGTGTAGCCTTCGGTGGCGATGTAAGGATTGCCCACGAGGTCGAGAGCGACAGCCTGCTTGGCTGCCATCTCGAACAACTCGCACTCGTTTTGGTCGGCATTGTCGAAGCCGTACTCGGGGATGTAGCACACACCCTGCCCGCTCTCGAAAGCAGCGAGGTCTTTATAGACCACGCCCTGCCCGTAGAACTCGCCTACATAGTAGGTCTTTCCGTCCGTTTCTATGCGCCATCCTGCGCAGTCTGCTTTGGTGATAGTCATATTACATTTTTGGTTTTATGTTCTCGAAATAATACTTTGCGAGGCGGTCGATAATCTTATCGATATGACAGATTGTGATTGTCGAGTCTAAATATGTATGGAAAAGTGTGTCGTAAAAGAACACAAAATTTACATGTGTAGCCGAGCAGGTTAGCACAAGTTTGTATCGGCGTTGTCTGTCGTCAATGGTGGGTAGCAGTTCAATCGTATCATACCCATAGTCCTTCAAGAACTGTAACTTATCCAGCAGCAGTTCCAATGCGGCACGCTCCTCCCGTGCCTCCTTTTCTTCTTTGCGTTGTTGCTCGGCTTTCTTTTCTTGCAACTGCTGCAAACTATCGTTGAACATCTTCTTGTACTGCGTGTCGTACTGCTTCTCAGGCTCTTCGGGCTTATCGCAGATAGCCACACGCCATCCACGACGCACAATCTCGCCGAGTATATTTGTCTCGTCTTGCAGAGGCAGGCGTGTTTGTACCACGCCATCCCCTCTATCCTCGGCTGTTACACCGAGTATCTTTGCGACCTTTTCTGCGTCCTCGTAGAAGCACTTGTAATGGTCGGGGTATTGGAATAGGATTACCACATCGGGGTACTGCTCTTTGATTGCATCCACTTGTTCTCTAATCGTTTTCATTTTCGTTTAGTTTTATAGTTCGACATTGGTTTCTTGGCAGAGCAGGTTCTCTGCCTCGTTATAAGCATCGTAGAATGTGTCCCACGACACGGGGTACTCGGCGGCGTAGGTGTCGTACAGTTCTGTCATCGAGCGTTCCCATACACTCCAATCGTTCGTCATATCGTCGTACAGACGGCTGACCAAATCGTAGTAGGTCTGCTCGCAGTCGTCATACACGATGTCGAGCGGCTCGATGTCCTCGAAGATGTCCGTCTTCTTGGCTTTCTTTTTCTTCTTACCCACGCTGCTACCCACGCCTCTGAACAGGAAGCCGTAGTCGTCGTAGGACTGATAGGAACTGTTGGAGAAGAACAGTCCATTGTCCTCGAGGAAATGTCCGTAAGAATAGACACTGCCGTGGCTATCCATAAAGGCGAACTTGCTACTGCCGATAAGAGCCTCGACCATTGCGTCGAATGTCCCTTTGTCGTTGGGCGCATAGCCTGCACGGAGCAGCGGCTCTGCGATGCGTCGGAAGAATGTTTCGCTGTCCGTCCAATCCCCCTCGTTTTGGATTGTCAGCACACCGTTGTGTGCGAATGCCCACTGCTTGTCGGTGGATAGGAACGGGTGGCAGTTGTTCTTTCCTATGCTGCCGTGCGTGGCGATGCGGCAATGGTAGATGACAGGCTGTGCGTCATCTATCTGCTCGACCCATTGCAGGTACTGCTTTGCGTCCATTGTCTTGCGCACTTGCAGTCCTTTCTTGGTGCAGGTTACCAACCCGAAGCCATCGGGATTGGCAATCGTCATGTTCTGAAACTGTTCTTTCGTGGGGCGTTTCACCCCAGCAGGTTTGATACAAACTATACACATACTATTTGGATGTTAGATGTTAGAAGTTAGAAGTTAGATTAGACGGCTGCGCTGCTAACCAACAGCGAGCGGCGCAGCATATAGTCCCGCATAGTGGCGGGCAGGGGCTTGTAGGACACGAAGTCCTCCCACTTTTCCGTACCCTCCTCGTGGGTGGTAACATAATCCACGAGGCGTAGGCAGAACTCCACGCTCGCACGGTAGGTCGTCGGGTTGAGCGTACCTTTGAAGATACGGAACTCAATCGTTGCGTAGTTTTGGTTATTGACGGACTGATATCGTCCGCCTTTCTTGCCGCACTCCTTGTGCTTGTTGAGGCGTTCTTCTTTATCGTACGCCACCTTCTCGCTGTCGTAGAGCGACTTGGTATATTCGCACCAATGATTGGCAGAGCGTCGTGCAAAACGCTCTACTTTGCTTTGGTTGTCGGCGATGAACTGACGCATACGACCCACAAGTATTGCTTGCTCGTCGTCGTCGCTCGTGTTCAGCCATTCACGGCTGAGATGCACATGCAGTCCGCAGTCCTCTGTGTCGTGGCTGCGTGCGCCTGCCTCGGAGAGTTCGGACATCCACCCCTCGAAGTCAAAGGCATCGAAGTACGCCTTCGTCATTGGTTGGGTTATGCATTCTATCCCCGAGTCATCCAAAGACCCGTCGTGCATTTGATAGATGCACTCCTCGTCCTCTCCATATCGTTTGGTGATTTCGACCCTCTCGTCGAAATCTCCGCACTCCGTCTCGACTTCCGTTCCGATAAATTTGTCGGTCAGATAGCCCTCATCGTTGCTATCTGTGTGGAGATAGACACGGCTCGGGTTGTCGTGGTAGGAGCGGATGTCGTCGCCGTGGCGTTCATCCCAACAAGATTGGCAATAGGGATTTCCGGCGTCATCATACAGAGTATCCTCTTGGTAGATGACCTCATCGCATATTGAGCAGGTGGTGAAGCGGTCTTCCCACTCGCTGTCGCAGTACCAATGACCGTCTGCGCCTTCACGCATGACATCGTCATGGTACCAATGACCGTTGCCATAGCAACGTCGACCGATGATGTCGGCACAGTCTTCGCATACCATATACGGATGGTCGTATGCAGAGTACGAGTCCGTGTGCATCTCGACCATCTCGTCGTTGGGATGCCACTGTTCGCAGCGTTCGCACCACGAGTAATTGCTTTCGAGGCAGTCTTCGCAGACCATCTCCCCATTGACCTCGGTCATATCATCACGGGAGTAGATGTGTCCGCAGTCGTAGCACGCGGCATAGTCCTGCTCGTCGTACAGACCTGCACGGCTTATCTCGAAGCCGTGCAGGTGGATTACATCGAAGGCATCTCCGCCGGGGATGTAGCGGTTGCTTTTGTTCCACGCCTGCAAGTCTTCGAGCGTGGCAAACTCTACCAAGACCCGCCCCTTTTCATCCACAGAGGCGGACTTGATGTCGATGTCGTCGGAATAGACCGACAGGTCAATACCCGCATAGCAATAGAGTCCTTTTGCTACGCACTTCATAAAGTTTCTCATACCTAAAAAAATTTGGTTGTTGTTTTTGAATAGCGAACGGACGGCAACCCAATGCCGCCCGCCCAAGACTGCCCCCGTGTTTATGCGAGGTCGAGGGTCAGTACGAGGTCGTTCCCCTGCTTCCAACCGAGTGCTTTCAGTGCCGCCTTTGCCACATACACCGTACCTATCTGCGGTGTGTCGAGTTGGTTTTCAACTTTCTCGGCAAAGCGGATGGTGTTCTTGGTTTCACGGTCAAAGACAAAACTCAACTTCACAGCATTCTTTGTTGCCATAGTCGTATGCAATTAGCCTATACATTGCGAGGTTTTTGGTTAAACACAACGAGAGCCGCACCCCTTTTCGAGATACGGCTCTCCGCACCGAGCCTAATGCCTGTTTATACTCGCTCGGTCGAGTCTTGTATTGAAACAACAGCACCTACGGTCGAGTTGGGTACGATGTCTAACACGATGTACCCATCCATTAACTCTAACCACTCCTCGTGGCGACGCTTCTGATACGCATTCATTTCTTGCCTCCTTTCCCTGTGTTCACGGCTTTGGAGATTTTACGGCTGCCGTCTGCGTTGTTGTTGAATACCACAGCGTCAATGCGCCCGCTCTCGTAGGTGGCTTTGGTGATGCTCACCTTTCGTGGCTCGCCCTTGCTATTCACCACGGAGTCGAGGTACGCCACATAGCGCACTGATACCTCGCCATAGTCGTTGGACTTCTCGATTTTTTCGAGCCGATACGACCCCGTGTATGCCACGGTGTCTCTCGACACGACCTCTGCTTTTGCATACGCAACACAGCACACGAGTGCTGCAAAGTCAATGGCTGCTGCCACAAGTAATTTTTCCATAATGCCCATAATGGTCTGCGGTTGCCTATACACCGCAAGGTTTTTATTAAACACAACCCCGCCCGTTTGCACGAGCGGACGCACTATGCCTGATGCCTATTTTACCCCGCATAGTCGGGGGGGGGGGATTACTTCTCGTTCTCCAAGATTTCGAGTGCGGACAAGAATGCACCCAATACGGTCTCGGTATAGCCCCATACCGACTTCTCACGGGGTACATAGTTGATGGTACGCTTCTCTACGATGTAGTTGCCTTCGCTATCACGGCTCGGCACAGTGATAGTAAAGCCCGAAGCCAACTTCACGGACTCATATACTTTCACCCCGTCCTGCTCTACTGCTACAATGGACTTACACTCTGTCAGCGTAACGGCATTCTGCCCTGCAATACGATACTCACGGAATGCACGATGTGCCTTTTCCGTATCTTTGCATTCTACCCAATCTACTACTGTAATCTTCCGCTCCCCGTTGAATGTCACGTGGGGCATACAATCCATAAACAATGCGATGAAGTGGCTGCGCTTTGCGCCTTTGCCGACCAAGTCGGCATATAGTTGCCCATACTTGTCGCCCTTACGCAGGGCTTCGATACTTGTGCTAATTACATTAGATAGGCTGAGTTGCTTGTCAGCGTTTGCACGGAATAGTTGCTTGATGGCTTCACGACTTTCGTTTGTCATTTTTTTGTGCTATTTACCTACATAGCGAGGTTTTGAAATGATACAATAAGTTGATGAAATGAGTGAGTGGTACGCAACCCAATGCGTGCCACCCTGAATGAGTATTGCCACTTGCATACGCAAAGTACCCTTTGGGTACAGCCTGTCCTTATCTTGCGACGGCTACTAATAAATGCTATTTCGTGGCTATATAAACAGAGCCTGCAAAGACCCCGCAAACTTTCTACGATACCCACAGCACGCAAAAAGCCTAATGCGTGCTGCTGACATTTTTTTGCCTTTACCACCCACTTCTCTCAAAGACCCCTTATGGATGATATACCTTTGTGGCTTTGGCGTTTATGTTACGCCCGTGGCTTCTTTTTCCCACGCCTGCATACCTTTTGCATACAATCTATGCATACCTATGCGTACCCCGCTCTCTTGTCGATACAAGTCGGTTGTGTTAGTTCAACGGCTTTTGCGTAAGTCGTTTTTTGTTAAACCCTTTGTCCAATCGTAAGACCAAAATGTCAATGACCGCCCCCGCCCGGAGTTGCACATTATGCAACCAGAACCCGCCCGGGGTTTCTCAACCGCTTGCCACCGCCGTGGTTGCTTGTCGTTGAGAACACTTGCTATATATACCGATACCCCCAACCGCGCACCCACACGATACACGATATAAGGTTCGCGCACGAAGTGAAATATAACACGCTGAAAAACAGTAAGTTACAGAGAAAAGAAAAAGTTTTTGCAGAGAAAAAAGCACACCGAAACGGGAGAAAAAGGGAAAAAGGCAGGGGGTACAAACGATGAACGCACCCGACGGGTATAGGGTATATACTTATGTGAAACTCACGGAGTTACGGGCGAAAAAGGTGTTTCCTTCACGCACGCGCGAGGCATACTGTCGAGGAGTGTAAATTGAGAGAGGGGGGGGGGCAAAGGAATTGGTAGCGTGAAAAAGGGAGAATGGAGGTTCAAAAAATTTTGGAAAGAGGGTGTGGAAAAAGGTGTGTTTATATAGACATAGATAAGATAGATAGGACAAAAATCTAAGTAGTTGATTAGCAAAGGAATAGGTTTTTGAAATGTTGCAGTATTGACAACATCCTGTTGCAGAAATGACAACATTTGAGGGTTCCGGTTTGGTTTTAGAGGAAAAATGTATTACCTTTGCAGGACTTAATCATTATTCTAATACAAACAATTATGGACGGCAAGTATAACGAAGCAGGCGAACATTATGGTCCAAGTGATGAGCCGGTGCATGCAAAAATCACAGAGCCTGATGATGTAGAGCAGGTGTACGAATTGCGTAATCTACTGTACTATTCCGAATGGTAAGAGAGCAACCCACAAAAAAAATAAGAGCGACTTTCCCAAGCCGCTCTTATCGTATCTTTACTATTCTCAAAACAACAACCTCTTTTTTAGGCTGTATAGGATGCCCCGTTGCGGAAATCGCCTCAAGGTCTGTTTGATGCTGTCTCCCGTTCCCATTCGGTTAGAGGTCCGCCATTTCTTGATTAAACAGTCAAGCGTTTTCATTAAACTATAGGGGCAATGTTGCGGGAGAAGGACTCGAACCTTCGACCTTGAGCCTGTAACACTCACGAGCACTCCGCTGCTCTATCCCGCTCGGTGGTATCTACTGCGGATTGACAACCTCGAATTCGTCTCTCTGCCCTCGATAAACGATGTTCGGATTGACCCACCACTCGCCTTTTGCTTTTTGCCGTATCACATCTTTTCGCACTAACTCTATCAGCCCTCTGTATAGGGTCTGCCGTGATGTGTAACCTGTGTATCGGAGGCAGTCCTCGTAGTTAAACTGCACATAGCCGCCGAACTGCAATTGGCTGATGATGTAACTGAATACGGCAACCGTGTTGCTGCTCATTCCGATGAAAACAGACGGCTGAAACAACTTGACGAAATCGGTCGTGTCGTATAGTTTTTGTGTGCCTACCAATTGCGTAGCGGCTTTCACTTCGCCGGTCTGTTTGTTGATTACTTCTATCGGAGCAGTGCCTACTGCGTCTGCTTTGAAGCGTCTGCGATACTTACTGACAATTACCTTATAGGGATTACCTTCCTTCATCGCTGTACAAAATTACGGTTCTTTTTTCGGTCGTCGAATTTTTCAATCTTTTTTCTGCAACAATTCCAATACATAGTCCATCACTTTTCGGTTGGCTCGGTCTATGCGCCCGTAGTCGGGTCGGATATACACATCCGCCATGGGGTTGCTGCCGACATGGGCAAGACAGAGGTCGATGTCGTCTTTGCTCACTTCGCATTGGTTGCGTGCGATGGTAGCCCAAGTGTGCCGAAACTGATAGGGAGTGAATGCATCCGTGCCGTTTCGCTTGCAGGCTGCTTGCAGATGCCGATAGACAAAGAGGCTGTAGTCGATATCCGGCTCTTTGTTGCCGAAATTGAACAGGTAGCGACTGCCTTTCGAGGTCTTGTATTTTTCCGCAATCGCCATCACTTCGGGCTCGATACGAATGGCAATCGCCACTCGGTTGCCCGACTTACCTTCTGTCTTGTGCCGCACAAAGAATACCCGCTGCTCCTGCTCGTCGTAGTTTGCCCACTCCAACCGCTGTAGGTCGAACAGGTTGATGCCGCACATCCCAAACGAAATCTTCACCATATCGATGGCAATCTGCTCTCGGTCGTTGTGGGCAGTCAGCGAGAAGAACTGCCGCAGTTGCCGGTCGGTCAGACTGCGCTTTGCGGTAACGGTCGGATGATACGCCTCGATGTTCACAAACGGGTCGTGCGTAATTACTTTGTGGAACTCGGTGTTGTATTCTTTTTTCATCCGCCGAAACGCCATACAGAGTTGATTGAAGTACTGCGACTGCGTGTTTTCGCTCAATTGTGGAGGCTCAATTTTGTCTTTTGCTTGGTTTAATCGACACCTAGTGGATACCTTGTGGATACCTTGTGGATACCCTGTGGATAGATAGTCCTTAAATCGTTGTAGAAACGCCGAAGTGAACTCGGTGGCGGTCATCTTCGTGATGCCCATCGAGTCGATAACCCGCAGTGCGCTGCGGAGACAGTGGTAGCGTTTCGGATTGCTCGCTATCATCGAGCGGCAGTAAGCCAAGAAGTCAATCTCTTGTGCGCCTTTGCGAAAGTAAGCGCAGAGGTCGTGTGCGCTCATGGCGAATAGAGCCTCGGTGTCTATTTCCAAGAGCGTAGCCTCGTAGGAGCGGATGGTTTGTCCGGTCCGAACGAGAATGAATTGGTCTTTAATCTCGAAGGTTCGCTTGTTGATTTGGCTGTGTGAGCAGTAGAGCCCCGTGGGTAGGTAGGCAGACTTGCGGTTGTGGGTAACACGAATGCTGACGGGGAACTTTCCGTCTCGTCGTTCTTGATGCTTCTGAACGACTGCTTTGAAGGTAGGCATACTTTTTGTTGTTTAGAGAATAGAACATACTTTTGTCGAGGGCCGTACTTGCAAAGTACTCGTATAGCACTAATTCAGTACTTGCATAGTACTAATATAGCACTTATTCAGCACCCTCTTGTCGTCAAGAAACAAATAGTTTCCCGACAGATTGTCGTAAAGAAACCCTTTCATTTCCGACAAACAATCGTGAAGGAACTAATAGTTTTCCGACAAACAATCGTGAAACAGAACACAGATAAAGCATCGTCATTCTTGTCTCTCGACTGTCCTATATTCTAAATTTCAAAGAGCAAATATGTACCTATCTTACAGATACCCAGCACATTCCCTTCTTACAAAATTGTGCCACCCCAAAGTTTATACGGTTAATTATTAATTATTAAAGTTTAACTCGTAATCGATTGTTTTATAGCGACATACGGGATGTATGGATGGTAGCCGTGAAACAATCGATAAGTGGAAAGTACTGTTGATAAGGTATATGAATACTCTTTGGAAACGAGAATACGGTGCAAAGGTACAACAATAATTCCATACCAACAAATACCAACACAACTATTAACTCAATGAGTTCTCATTGATACCCTCCTTTGGACTATTCTATGTCTTCCTTGGGGCTATTCTCTTGAGGGGAGGCGTTTGGGGTGATGGGATGGTCGTTGGAGGAGAGGGGGACATCATCGTCATCGTCGGGGTCGTAGTCCGTGTCGGGTAAGCCATCGGCAATGGTGGCGGCGGTCTGCTCTCGCTTGAGGGCTTGGCGACGCTGCTCCGCCTCTTCGTCTATAGGTTTGGCTTGCGGGGCAGTAGAGAAGCCATAGCGTGCCATACGCATATAGACATCACAGGCATCTCTCGGCTTTAACTGCTTGAAGTTCGCCCAAAAGACATCGTAGTTCTCTATCAACTTACGGCGAGTTATACGACTAAACTCCTCCTGCGAATACGCATCTGCCTTTCTCGGCTGCTTATCCTTACCGCTTGCTTCTTGTTTCGGGAGTGCTTCGGACAAGTAGGCTGCGGGACAATACTCCACGATATTGTCCCTGCAATAGTATGCGTCCTCCTTGGTGGGGAACGAGTTCTCGGTATTCTCCATACCGATATCGGCAGGCAAGCCGTCTAACACCATCGGTAAGATTGTGTCGGACGGCTTCGCCTTATCTCGGCGGACTACTTTTCCCGCTGTAGTAATAACCCAATCGTGCATAATAGTTGAGTGTTGAGAGTTGAGGGTTTAGAGTAGTTGAGAGTTGAGTGTTTAGTATTGAGCGTTTAGAGATAGGGTTAGTGTTTGGCGGAAAGACGACCAAACATACGCTCCATACGAATACGCTCCATATAACGCAGCCATCCCTGACGCTTCTCCAACCGCTCGGATGCCGTCAGCCCGTCGGTATTGTTAAGCGACGAGGGCGTATAGTACAGGCAAGACTTCATGATGTCGAGATGGGACACATTCTTGGGAAGCATACGCACCGTGAAAGTACGCAGTTGCCCGCCGACCAAACGGCGGACACGACGGGGGCGTTTCATAAGGTCGATGTCGTCGTTGCAGACCCATATCAGTTTGCCCTGTGCGTTCTCGATGACATAGAAGCGTTTATTACGGGCTTTCTGCAAGGCATTGCACATAAAAATGGCAAGCGAAAGACGCAGCGAGTCCATACGCAACTGAAAGAATACTCGGAGTAAGAGCCACTTCTCGATAAGTTCGGCTTTGATTTGTTGCATTGTCATATTCATTTATGCGTTTAGTAATTTGTTGAGTGTTTAATGTTGAGTGTTGAGTGTGGTAAGGAGGGAATAGTTTAGATAGTACTCTCTCCGATAACCTTCATATCGGCAAGCCCCTTGGCGGAGATAGGTTTGTAGCGGCGAGGGGTGTTCAACTCATCGTAGCATATCCATACACCAATGGCACGGGTGATATGGCGGTCGTCGTGCTGTCCGTCTATCGCACCGATAGCCCGCCCGTTGGATTTAATCTCCATAAAGTCGTGCTCATCGCAGGCTTCCTGACAAGTCTCGATATACATATCCTTGGCAAGGGCTTTCTGTTGGTGCTTGCAGACCATCGGCTTGGTAGAACGGTTGGTCTGAAAGCCCCACTTCGGCTCAAAACCCATACTAATCTTATCCATCGGCGTACGGCAATAGAGGTTGTCGTAGTGCAGGGCTATCTCATCTAAGACAAACTCGGAGTTGCCGCCCTCGGTCTGCTCGGTATCAAGAGTATTTGACTCGATGACAAGCAACCCGTTCTCATAGGCTGTGGCAATCTGTACCGCCTTCCACGCCAATTGATAATGCGGGCAGTGTCCGCACCACTCCGCCGCCACGATAGGCACTCCGCCGTGCGTCATATCGAAACGGTCGAACACACATATCACCGAGCGGTCGGAATGGTCGGATGTGCCACCGATATCGACCACGATGACATAGCGGTCGTTACACTGCCGCTCCGGGTCGTGGTCGGGCATGAACCAAATCTTGAGCGCACCATCGGGGCGTGGCTTAAACTCAATATGCTCGAGGGCTTGCTCTCCGCAATCGCTATCGGCAACGACCTCTCCGACAAACATAGGCGCACGGCAGCCCTTACGCAGGCGTTCGACATCCTCTTGCGGGTACAAACGGTGTCCCGTGGTCTGGAAAGCCTCTATGGCAGAGGAGGGTCGCTCCGATTTCCACCTCCATATATCTTTGATTTGGAGCATGGCATTACGATACCATGCAATCCCCTCGAGCGTAGCCCCCTGCGAGAACAACCAATGCTCGTAATCGCTCATCTCATCGATGAAAAGGTCGTAGTCAGCGATGGGAAGGCGGTCGTTGTCGGCTTCGTACCACGCCACGAACAGCGGACTGAAGGCGGATTTCTCTTTGGGGTCGAGCGAGGTGGCACGCAACCACTCGGAATGGAAAAAGTTGCCCACGCCACGAGCCGTACTCTCGTAGAATATCATCGTGTTGGGCGCATACGAGATACCGCCCATGATAGACTGCACCAAATCTTCGGGTTTAACCCCCTGCGTGGCTTTGTAAAGCCCCACCTCCGAGAAGTGCGCCATCAGAATATCGTCGCCGACGATGTTGTTCGGCTTTTCAGCAGAGCCGATAGTAATACGGCACCCCACTCCCTTGACGATAAGGGTCTTATTGCCCCGCTCGAAAGGCGTGAGAGCAAAGTGTTCGACCGTTTTTTCCTTGCCGAGCAACCAAGTGGGGAGTTTGGCAAGCATCTTTGAGTACATACCTCGGATAATACGAGCCGTATTCTCGATATGCGCCACGATAACGGAGTTCACCGCACCCAAAACAAACAGTTGCTTCCACGCCATATACAATTGTATGAGCGTGGAGAAGCCAATCTGTCGGGATTTGACGATAATGATACGCACAGGCTTGCCATACTTGTCGCAATCGTATATCATCCGCAGCAGTTTGCGTTGCCCTCGGTTGAGAGTGAAGAGAATGTCCTTAGGGTTGAGCGGATTTTTATCCTTGATGTAGAAAAACGATGCGGCACAGTACTCAAAGTCGTGTCGGCAGCGTGCTTTGACTATCTCCTGCCGCACCAATTCGAGATTGACCTTGGTATAACGCAGGTGTAGGCGGTGCAGATAAGTGCGAACGGAGAAGTTACAATCCCTCAAGTCGCAGAAAATCTTCTCTTGGTAACAGTCGAACGGCACTTGATAGTCTATCCACCCCAACTCGAGGGCAGAGAACGGCAACCGCTCACACGAGGTGCAGCCCTCGCCCGTAATGGGGTTGTAGGCGTGCTGCCGCTCGGCGTTACGCTCCTCGTTGATATGTAGTATCTCCTGCTTGGTCATTCGGTGTCCCGTATTTTGAGTTGTTCGAGAGCCGTACGCACCACCACAGCGACCGCTCCGTAGAGAAAAGCGGCGAGATGTAACGCCACATTGGTCTTGCCGAAATAAATCTGCACGCCGACCGCCAAAGCGACCCACACATAGTTGCGTACCTGCCGCCAAGTGGGATTGAGCATTATCAGTATGCCCAACAGAGCGAACACCATACCCGAGGCACCGAGCGTAGGCACGGCAGCGGTGGCGGATAGTCCCGCCAAGACCGCCGAGAGATAGACCACGCCCAAGAAATGCCACCCCGAACGATTGAAGCGGGTGCAGTAGAGGTTGCGGATAGGGGCGTACATCGAAGCGAGTGCCACACAGTTCACCAACAGATGCAGCCACGAGGTATGCACGAAAGAATAAGTCAGGCAACCGAATAAACAGGTGTCCGACACGCCCATCGCCACCTGCAACGAAACGGGGCAAACGGCATAAAACCCTATCAATATGAGCAAAAGGACTATCATAGGCGTTTGGAATGACGGCTACGGCGATGCGCCATGGCACGATAGTAGAAAGTGAGTGCCGCCGAGGGATTGATATAGAACGAGGGAGCAGGCTGCTCCAACACCTCCTGCATAACGACATACTTAAAGTCTATTCCGCCCGACTCGGCATAACGGGCACGGAAACGAGTGAAGATATCGAGGTACATCCGACGAGTCTGCTCGCCCTCACAACGGATTTCACCCGTCTGCTCCCACCGATTGTACTGCTCCAACGCCTGCTTGGGCGTGACATAGAACTGCGGCGCAGGCGACTCGGCTACCGTACGGCACAGGTACGACAAACGAGGACGGGAGATGAACTTGGCTTTCCAAAGTCTATCTACCGCCTCGACAAAATGCTGCTGACGCAGGTGAGAATTGTAATTTCGCTCGGTTAGGCGTACAGGGCAAGTACTGATTAGATTAGTATGGTGCAAAGGTACGGAAAGAACAGCAAATAAACAAATTGCTTTACGCATTCCGCACAATCTTATACATTTGCCGCAATTATTATCTACATTTGCCGCAGCCTTCGTCGCAAAATAGCCGTACTTTTGACGCAGATTTCATTAACACCACAAATACTATGGCAGAAGAAGAGAAAAAAGCACAACAGCCTACTCCCGAAGCAACGGAGCAGCAGTCTGCTGATAACGCCGCCGCTACCGAACGGCAGCCGCGCGACCTTTTCTACGAGCGTATTCGTACCAATGTGCCTGACGGGAAGTTCGATGACGATGAGCAGGAGTATTTCCGCCAAGCGATGTCGATGCTTGATAGCGCAGAGGAAGGGAATAAGAAGTACAAGGGTATGACCGAGAAACTGATGCGTCGCTATCAAGAAGACCCCGAAGAGGTAGCCATACTGATGGACTATTTGGAGGGAACACCGCTGATAGACGCTATCGTAAAGTACAAAGGCGAAGAAGCATTGTCGATGCACGAAGGCGATGAGGGGTGGGACAGTTACAAAAAAGCCTGTGATGACCGAAAGGCGCAGCGACAAAAGCAAATGGACCTGATGCAAGAGGTACAGGGCAATATCGATGGCACCGTGAAGGACTTCAACGCTTGGGCGGAGGAGAACGGCTTTGACGAGGAGCAGAAAGCGAAGGTATGGGATTTGATACAAGGCGACTTGGAGAATATCAGCAAGGGCAAATTCACTCGTGAGATACTCGGACGCTACAAAGATGCGCTGAACTATCAAAAGGATGTGGAAGGCGCACGAGAACAGGGAAAAGCCGAAGGCAAGAACGAGGCTATCGAGGCAAAGAAACGCCAAATGAAAGGAAGCGGTCTGCCTGCAACAGAAGCAGGGAACATCCAAGAACCCGAACAACAAAAACCGAACAGCACAGCTGACTTCCTGAGCAAGATGCGTCGGATATAAGATAGAAAGAACAACTAATTAACAAACAAACTAACAGAAGAGATGAAAAAGTTTCTGAAAAATTTCAACTTGCTCGGCTTCTTTATGCTGGGCTTGTGCGTATTGCTCGGAGTGGGCGATATGTCAGGGGCTGTGTTGGGTGCAGACGGTACGGCAACCACATTGGATGCCGGCACGCAAATCAATACAGCGGAGCGTAGTGCGTTGGAAACCACCGACTACCGTGAGTGGGCTCCCAACCTAATCAAGGACCCTGTGGACCAAAAAATCGTGCAGATACGCCCGTATGCGACTCTGTTCGATACCATTTTGCGCTATGTGGGTACGCAGCAGACCAACAACTTGGAGTTCAAGTATTGGCAGATTTCGGCTCGTGAGCAGAAGGACAAGGTCGTTTCGTTTACCCCCACCGCTAACAGCAACAAGAAGCAATGTACGGGTAAGATGTCTATCACGAACCTTGGAAGTGTAGATAAGACGGATAACATCTTGGTAAAAGGTATCAAGGATGGTAACGGTGAGGAGTTGGTTCTCTATGTTTATAACAAGGATGACCAATACTTGTATGTCAGTGCGGACGAGAACCAAGTAGTAGCAAGCGGCTCGGATTGGGCTATCCCTGCCATTGCAAAAGATACCGAGATTTACCTGATGGGGCGTTCCGCAGCCGAGTTAGACACAACTTCTCCTGCTGTAGAGTTTTTCCCCGAAGAGAAGACGGGCTATTGCCAAATATTCAAGTGCGAGATTACCCTCTCCAACTTCGCCAAGATGGCAAATAAGGAGTTGAAATGGGACTTGAGCGAGATTGAGGAGGAGGCGTTGTTTGATTTCCGTCGTGCGATGGAGAAGAGTTACCTCTTCGGTCGTCAGTCGAAGGTCTATGACCCGCTGAAGAAGAAGTACATCTATCGTACGGGCGGCATATTCTCGGAGGTACTGAAGCAGAATGGTATCAGCCAACTAAACAGTGCAGCCACAGACCCGAACGCCGAGATTGTAGATATGATGAAGGATATCTTTGTCGGCAATAGCGGTGCAAAGGAGCGTTTCGCATTGGCAGGTAGCGACGCTGTAGCCAAAATCTCGAAGATGCAGAAGGTATATAAGAACCAAGACGCAGTGAAGACGGAGGTAATCATGGGCGTAACTTGGAGCAAGATTGTAACCAACTTCGGTACGCTGAATATCGCTTCTCACCCTGTATTCGATGAGACTCCGTACAGCAGTTACATGCTTGTGATTGACCCGCAGTTCATCAAGAAATGGCAATGCACTCCGTTTGAGCGTCAGGAGGTAGATGGCAAGGAGCACCTGATTGTAAATGGTGATATTGTAGTATTCACAGAGACCGCAGGTGTAGCAGTTTACAACCCGAAGGTACATCGTGTAATCGAAGTAGTCTAACCGAGTAACGAACAGATAAAGTGTAGGGCTTATGAGGCTGATAAGTCTTGTAAGCCCTATTCTTTTACAAACCAAAGGACACGAATATGAATAAGACCTATATGTCGAAAGCCCCTCGGCTACGCATCATAGTAGAAAAGAATGGTGAACGCATATCCATCCCCTTTGAATGGGATATTGTAAGCGAAGGCGGTGCTATGGGCAGCAGTTTCACAACCGATGATGCAGCCCTGCAAAAGGCTATTGAGGCGCACAACCTATTTGGCAGCATGATATGGTGCGCTACACCATCTAATGAAACGGATGAGGCGAATAACGAGGTAGAAACTATCAACACCATAGCCGATGCCCGCCAACTATTGCGAGACAAGTACGGGAAAACCGCAGAGGAAACAAAAACGAAGACACAAGTGCTGACTCTGCTGAATGAAATGGGGCTGCATTGCCCGCTAAATAACTAATCACTATGTTAGGCAAGGACATAAATGACTTGGTAGTCGTAAAATTAGAGGAATACACTCCGTTTGGTCAACAAGCGGGTACTACTCTATTGGCAGGAGGTGATAGCCTCGATGAGGTGAAGCCCATCTACAGTTATATAGCGCAACACCTTGCCGAAGCAGGGAACGAGATACTGCTTACCGCACCGCTCGGGCGACTCCACTATACCGATTTAAGTACAACAGCGGTAGCAGCAGAGAACGACCAAGACGCATGCATAGGGAGTATTACCAAACCGACGGACTTTCTGCGCCTCCATACGCTC
This sequence comes from Prevotella sp. P5-108, assembly GCA_963636305.1. Lineage (GTDB taxonomy): Bacteria > Bacteroidota > Bacteroidia > Bacteroidales > Paludibacteraceae > Colicola. Next base: position 2,975 of record CAVHKB010000005.1, on the reverse strand, counting down.
CGAATGAGTTGTTGGACGCAGCCGAGACACAAAACTGTACATATCGGTGACGCAGAGTACGACCTACAATTCAATCCTTGGACTCGTGGCACAAAGCAGAAGCCCGTTGTAGTGGAGACAAATGATGAGTTGCTCTATTTCAGTGTGGATAAGGGCAATTCGATGATAGGAACATTCACCTATATCCCCGTTTTCTCCGACACGCAGGAATATGACCGACAAGTGGCTGAACTGATAGCCCTGCACTGCGCACGAAAGGTATGCGAGGTATTCGGGATGACGGAACAGATAACGATATTTACCACCGAGATTAACTCGGTATTGGAAAATATACAATTATGATAGACAAAAACGACAAACGATATAAATTCCTCAAGCAGGACGGCAATAAGACCGATAAGGTGGTGCTGCAAATAGACCAACCGAGCGAGGAGCGTACGGAGAATATGCGTCGATTGATGCGTTACCGAGCGATGTGGGATGCCATGGCGGGCTTTCGTCAGCGTCGGCTACGCACCAAACGCTATGAGCGTGGGCAACAATGGGAAGACCCTATCATAGTGAACGGGAAGAAGATAACCGAGGCAGAACACATCCGAGAGCAAGGTAAAGTGCCTCTCAAAAACAATGTGATGCTCCAAACACAGAACAGCGTGGTGGGTGTATTCCGCACCAACTATACTTATCCCGAAGCGATTGCCCGCACACGAGACAACCAACACATCGGCGAGATGATGACGGCGATGTTGCAGTATGTGGAGCAGATAAACGAACTCAAAGAGGTGGATGCGATGGACTTTATGGAAGGACTTCGCAGTGGGTTTGCCGTTCAATATATCGACTATCAGTGGAACAACGAAACGCACACCAAAGAGGTGAATATCATCAGTTGCGCACCGACGCATGTGTTTGTGAACGGAGGAGTACGAGATGTGCGAGGCGGAGATATTACCTGTATCGGGCTGCTGATGGATATGCCGCTGCACGATGTGATACAACGCTTCTCGCATAGTGCGGATGACACCCGCAAGATAGAGGAAATGTATCGCCATGTAGATAAGAACAACCTGCAAGGACTCTATCGTACCTTTATGGATAGCCATGTGCAGAGTATGGACTTCTTCACAACCGACCAAAAGGATTTGTGCCGTGTAATACAAGCGTGGGAGCGGGAGAGCGAGGAAACTTATCTCGTACATGACCGCTACGAACAGACGCTGACTATCTACCCGAAGAAAGATAAAGCACAGATAGATGCAATGGTGGCAGAGCGCAATCGGGACATCCAAGAAAACGGACTTGACCCCGACAAAACAGAGATAACCTACGAATTGCACAACGATGTGTATTGGTATGTGCGCTATCTCAGTCCGACAGGGGATGTGCTATTTGAGGGACGCAGTCCGTTTGCGCACAACAGCCACCCGTTTGCCGTCTATATGAGTCGATTGGTGGATGGGGAGATATACAGTTTCGAAGAGAGCATCATCGACCAACAGCGATACATCAACCGACTGATTACACTCAACGATTTTATTATGTCGGCAAGCGCAAAAGGCGTGCTTGTGTTCCCCGAGAATGCCATCCCGAAAGGAATGAACAAAGAGGACATCTTGGAGCAATGGACCTCATACAGGGGTGTGATATTTGCCAACCTGAAAGCGGGCGTACCTCTGCCTCAACAGATAAGCACCAATGCTACGAATATCGGGACAAACGAGATGTTGGCGTTGCAGATGCAAATGGTGCGGGACATAAGCGGTGTGCACGGAGCCATGCTCGGAAAAGAAGCCAAGAGCGGCACGGCGGCAAGCCTCTACGCACAAGAGGCAAGCAACGCACAGACCAACCTGCTCGACACCATAGAGAGTTTCGCCGCCTTCCGCAAACGCCGTGATTACAAGATAGCCAAGACCATCCCGCAATGTTACGACTATGTGGATTACATCCCCGTAGCTGGCAAAGACTACTCGGAGGCAGCCAAAGAATGGAACTCGGAATTAGCCTCGAAATTCGACTACTACATCCTGATATCCGAGACCAACAACAGCGAACTCTACCAATCGCAACTGAACCAACTGCTGATGTCGGCTCTGCAACAACGGCTCATCGACTTCAAGACCGCCCTCGAAGTGGGACGCTTCCCATTCAGCGACCAAATACTCCGACTGCTCGAACGCAAAGAACAAGAGATGCAGCAGCAACAAGCCCAACAGCAAGCAATGATGCTGCAAGGACAGGCTGCCGGATTGCAGATGGCAGACCAAGGCGCAAGCCAAGCCGAGATAGCCCAAGCGGGAGCGAACATGGCAACACAAGCCCTGCAAATGCCCGCCGACGAACAGGCTCTGCAAGCCCAAGCAGGACAAGCCGACCCACGAGCCATGGAGATGATACAGCAGGCACTGGGGTAATTAACAAGAAATAGGACGGCGAAAATTATTTTACATCTACCGCAATCCGTTCACGGGAGAACTCGTAATTTTGTAGCGTTATGACAATCGAAGAAGCAAAATACTTTAAGGACTATATCGACTCCTGCCTGAATGAATGGTTCGGCAAGATGTCGAAAGAGGATGCGGAGACACTCGCTGCTCGGTCTTTTGCAGATAGACACATGGTCGGCATAACAGGGCAACAAATGCTGCCCCAAGAGGTGTTCCGCACCTTTCTTTCGGAAGTGGATTTGGCAGCCGTCAAAAGTCTCTGTGATGGGTTCAAAGAGCTTATTGGTATCAATACCCACAACATAAACGAAAACAAGGCTGCCATTGCTACCAACACGGAAAACATTTCCTCGTTGCAGGCAATGCTCGAGAACGACTACTACAACGATGAGATAATAGACGCCAAGTTGGACAATAAGGCAGACACGGAAACGGTGGAGGCGCTTTCAAAAAGCGTTGCCGCTAACACCGCCAACATCTCCGCTGCCAACAGCGCCATAGCCGAGAATACGAACTCGATAGAGCAGC
>CAVHKB010000004.1:8536-28741 GCA_963636305.1 Prevotella sp. P5-108 | reverse complement strand
CATCTGGTCGTAATCCTTGATACGGCGGTCGACTTCTTCGTCGAGTTCGGCTATCTCTTTCTTCGCTTTCTTCACCTCGAGCCGTAAAGCAGACTCTTTGCTCTGAAGCGTAGGAAGAGTGCGCTGCCGCATCTTGAGATTCTTCTCAAGCCCTTGCAGTGATGTCTTATTATATTGAAATGTTATAGCCATTTTCGCTTTGCGTATTTTCAGCGGATTTACTTCCAATACTTATCGACGAGGGCTTGCTTGATGTTGACCTCTTCGGGTTTGAAGTATTTAGCAAATAGTTCCCATGCCACATCCAACATCTGCGTGGTGTTGATATTGACATCTATCGCCAGTATCTCACGCGAGTAGTCTTTGGCGAATGCCAAGCAACGCTCGTCGTAGTCGGTCAAGTCGAAACCATTCTCTTTCTTGGTTTTGGCATTGGCGGCATCTGCATACAGACGAACAGCAGCGTTCATTACCTGCGGATGGTCTTCGCGGGTCTTCTTGCCTGCTACCAACTGTTTCAGACGCGAGAGCGAACGGAACGGGTCAACGATGACTTTTCCGATGTCGGAGTCACGACGCAAGTACAACTGTCCCTCTGTGATATAACCCGTGTTATCCGGAATAGCGTGGGTGATATCCCCGCCGGACAATGTGGTTACGGCGATAATCGTGATAGAACCGCCACCTGCTTCCTCGGGGAACTGAACGGCTTTCTCGTATATCTTTGCCAAGTCGGAGTAGAGCGAACCCGGCATAGAGTCCTTCGACGGAATCTGATCCATACGGTTGCTGACTATCGCCAACGCATCGGCATACAGCGTCATATCCGTCAGCAGCACCAAGACTTTCTCGTGTTTCTGTACAGCAAAGTACTCGGCTGCCGTCAGTGCCATATCGGGGATAAGCAGACGCTCTACAGGCGGGTTCTCCGTGGTGTTGACAAAGGACACGATACGGTCTAACACGCCCGCATTGGAGAACACATTTTTGAAGTAGAGGTAGTCATCGTTGGTCAAACCCATACCGCCCAAGATAATTTTGTCAGCCTCTGCACGCAGTGCCACATTCGCCATCACTTGGTTGTACGGTTGGTCGGGGTCGGCAAAGAAAGGTATCTTCTGCCCCGAGACAAGGGTATTGTTCAAGTCAATACCTGCAATACCCGTTGCAATCAACTCCGACGGTTGCTTACGGCGTACGGGGTTCACACTCGGACCGCCAATCTCCACTTCCTCTCCCTCGACGGCAGGTCCGCCATCGATAGGCTCTCCGTAGGCATTGAAGAAACGCCCTGCCAATTGGTCACTCACACGCAAGGACGGGGCTTTGCCCAGGAACACCACCTCGGCGTTGGTAGGGATACCCTCCGTACCTTGGAACACCTGCAGCGTCACCTCGTCGCCCATAATCTTAACGACCTGAGCCAACTTGCCGTTAACGGTAGCCAATTCGTCGTTACCCACCCCATCGGCTTTCAGCGACAGAGTCGCTTTGGTAATCGCCGTTACTTGGGTGTAAATCTTTTGAAATGCTTTTGCCATATATTATTTCTATTTATTCTATTGTTAATCCGCTTGTTCACATACGATACACACGGGCGTATTCCTATTGTATCCGCCTTGTATCCTCCTTGTATCCTCCTTGCATTTACCCTTTTTGATAGCCCTCGTAGTAGTAGGATTGCTCAATACCTTTGAACAGTACTTCGCGATTGGTTGTTTGGTCGGTCAGATGCTCGGAGAGCAGTACCCGCAGTTCCAAGTCATTAATAGGACTACGCTCCATGGCTTGCAAATACAGGTCTTTGTCCACATACTGCCAATCGACTACTTTGCCGAGTCGGCGTTTGAGCAGTAAGTCGAGCCAAATACGGGTGGCACGACCGTTGCCTTCCATAAAAGGGTGTGCCACATTCATTTCCACATACTTGGCGACTATCTCCTCGAAAGTGCTGTCGGGCATTTTCTCGATAGCCTCTAATGCCGGTTGCAAGTACAGGCAATTGGCAAAGCGGAAACCGCCTTTGGATATATTACGCTCGCGGATTTGCCCCGCAAAGGTGTACAGCCCGTCAAAGAGATAGCGGTGTATCTGTTGCAGCCCTTGGGTTGTCCCCACTTCGATACGGTTCACATCGCCCGACTCATACAGCCGATAGGCGTTCTGCAGACTCTGTTCGTCTATGTCGTGCGACTTATTCATCTACCAATACCATTATCGGGGATTGTTTATTCCGTATATATTAGGACTGCTGTTTCTTATATTAAGGACATATACGCCTTTTTGCGGCAGCGGTTTTTGCCTATGCTATGCTTTGATTTGTTTCTCGGCGAGGAGGGCGTTGAGTTTCTGTTGGTAGTCCTCAAACTCGGCGGAGTGGAACTCGCTGTAGTTCATCTGTTTGCAGAGGTTAATCACCTTCTTAAAGTACTCACTGACCTCCAAGAAGTTTTGGAAATCATAGTCGTACTTGCAGATGTCCATGACCAAGTTGAGCATATACTGTTGGCGCTCCAACGGGCAAACGGCATCTATCTTATCGAATGCGTCCTGCTGCAGGATAACATAGTCAATTACCTCCGATTTCCAGAACTCCTCGTGGTAATCTACGGGTACACCGTCATCGCCCAAGATGTTGATTTGCTCCTGTATCTCCTTACCGCGTTGCAAGTAGGTTTTCATATCATTAACCTTACCCAGCCACTGATCGTCTATCAGGTTGGATATATACTCTTCGAACTCGGGATACTCCACATACTTGGAGTAGGACTCAATCGGATTGACTGCCGGGTAACGCTTACGGTCAGCACGCGCCTGCTCCAAGGCATAGAAGCAACGAGCGACTTTCTTCGTACCCTCTGTAACCGGCTCCTTGAGGTTACCACCCGCCGGCGACACCGTCCCCAAGAAGGTGACGGAACCTGTCTTGCCGTTGTTGAGATAGACATAGCCTGCTCGTGCGTAGAAAGCACCGATGATAGCAGACAAGTCCATCGGGAATGCATCCTGACCGGGCAACTCCTCCAGACGGTTAGACATCTCACGCAAGGCTTGTGCCCAACGGCTCGTGGAGTCCGCCATCAACAGTACGCGCAGCCCCATCGAACGATAGTACTCGGCGATGGTCATCGAAGTATAGACGGATGCTTCACGCGATGCGACAGGCATGTTCGAGGTATTGGCGATGATGATGGTACGCTCCATCAGTTTGCGCCCCGTATGGGGGTCTTCCAACTCAGGGAACTCCGTAAAAGTTTCCACTACCTCGTTGGCACGCTCACCGCAGGCGGCGATAATCACGATGTCTGCCTCTGCCTGTTTGGATATGGCGTGTTGAAGCACTGTCTTACCCGTACCGAAAGGACCGGGAATAAAGCCCGTACCGCCCTCGCAGATAGGGTTCGCCGTATCTATAGTACGCACGCCCGTCTCCAACAACTTGAAGGGACGCGGTTTGCTCTTATACGCCAGAATGGCTTGTTTAACCGGCCATTTCTGCACCATCGTCACCTCGTGGTCGTTGCCCTCCTCGTCGGTCAGCACCGCCATGGTGTCGAGTATCTTGTACTCCCCTGCGGGGGCGATGCTCTTGACGGTATAAGTCCCCTCGAAGACGAAAGGCACCATAATCTTATGCGGTTGGTGGTTCTCGTCCACCTCACCGAGCCACGATGCGGCTTCGACCTTGTCGCCCACCTTGGCGATAGGTTCGAACTTCCACAGTTTCTCTTTATCGAGCGGGAAATTATACTCTCCGCGCTTCAAGAACACACCCGTCAGTTTGTCCAAGTCGTTCTGCAAGCCATCGTAGTTACGACTCAGCAGACCCGGACCGAGCGTTACCTCCAATCGGTGTCCCGTGAACTCAACGGTATTGCCTACCTTCAAGCCACGGGTACTCTCGAACACCTGTGCATAGACATTGGAGCCTACCACCTTGATGACCTCCGCCATCAGTTTCACATCACCAATCGAGATGTAGCATATCTCTCCCTGTGCAACGGGTCCGTCAACGGCTACCGTCACCAAGTTGGAGATTATACCTTTTACTTTTCCTGTTGTCATATATTTGTTTCGTATTTTTCGTTGTTACTTTTTTTGAACGCCGGCGTGTCGGCGGGGACAATAATTTATGCTTTGAGTCTATCGTCTGTGCCGACACGGCACCGACACGCCGGCGCCGTATTACCACTCATTCTTTATAAAAGGAAAGCCCTGTGCAATTACAAATTACACATTACAAATTACACATTGTCCAGTGTTATTCCTTTCTTCATATCCGCCACCAGTTCGCGGAAGACTTTCTCGCCCTGCTCCACGGTCAGTACCGACCAGCGGTTGAGCATCTCCACTTGCAGGTAGTATGCCAGCACATTCTCGATAGAGAAGTCGATAAACAGCGTTGCGTTATCCAACCAGCGGAAGCGCAGTGCGTCCATGCGTTTCTCACGCTCCATTAGGTTATCCACTTCGACTAGCGACATAATATCCTGCACATCGTCCAGCACGCCGCTCAACCCGAAGTCTTTCTGGGGCAGGTTCTTGCGCAGGATGTCTGCCACAGCACCACGCCCGACAATCATCCGCGTAACATCAAAACCGTGCTTGCGACATATCGTTGCCACCAGGACATTGTTCATATCCCGATTGTAGGCATACCACGAACGAAGGAACTTGTTACTGCAGTGCAGCCCGTCTTCGTAGAGCAGTTGCGTGCGTAAGTCCGCTTCCGACAGGTGCTGCCGTGCGTCCTCCCACCAATCGGGCTGCCCAATCAGCGTGTCGTCGTATTGATCAATCCGGTCGGTGATGTCCTGCGCATCGCTCTTCTTACGGAGCAACGCCAGCAGTTGCTTATCCTTGTCCGACAGCGTCTCGTCCAACTGAACGAGCAACGCCTCCGTCGAGATAGGCGCATCAGCACCCGCTTTCAACTCCGGCAAACCGGACAATAAACATTCATACCTCATTTTAATTAAGAATGATGAATTATGAATTATGAATTAAATGCTTTTGAGAGCGTTAGCGTTCTAACTTCTAACAGCCGCAGGCGTTCTAACTTCTAACAGCCGCAGGCGTTCTAACTTCTTACTTCCCGAACAGCAGTTCTATCAGTTGCGGACGGAGGAACTCCTTAAAGTATTCTACGAACTCCTTATCACCAAAGTTCAACTTGTAGCCACCCTTCTCCGGCACAATGGCGAAGTCGGTTTTGATGCCCTTCACCTCCTCTATCTTAACGCCTTTCTCGAGCAAACCCTTGGCATTAGCGGCGAAGTATTTCTTCAGTGCCTCTGCGTCTTTTGCCTCTATCGTTACCGCGCCGTCCTTGACCATTTCGGCTGCGAGTTTGGCAATGATGTCCTGCATAAACTTCGGGTCTGCCGTAGCCGCCTTCACGCTGTCGCCTGCCACCTTATCGGTCAGCAAGTTCGTCACCTCCGTCTTGAGCGCATTGACACTCTGCTCGGCGAAGAGTTTCAGTTCGGCACGCGTATTCTTGTCCAACTCCTGCGCACGCTCCTCGGCAGCCGCTATCTTAGCAGCCGCCTCTTTCTCTGCCTGCGCAATGATGTCCGCCGCCTTGGTATTGGCATTGTCTATAATCTGTTGCGCTTCGGCATTTCCTTTCTCCACGCCCTCTGCGTAGATTTTGTCGGTCAATTCTGAAAGATTCATTGTATCGTATGTTTTTAAGTATTCTATAAATGAAATCCTACTCTTTCGAGTTGCAAAGGTACAAAGTTTATACCAAATAAGCAAGTCTTATTCTTACGAAAAAAAGTTTGCCTTTATAGCCTATTTTTGTGGTAAAAAAGCCCAAAAGAACACTATAGAAACTCTTGGGATTGTACTATATTCCCCGATTGAGAAGAGATGGTGTTATTTACTATAAGTCGTTGAAAACAATACTGTTAGATTTAACAGACGGAACGGTTTTGTGTTATTGTTGCATATCGACTAATTTGCGATAGTAACCATTGGTCTTATACAACTCGTCGTGTTTGCCTCGTTCTACGATTTCTCCTTCGTGCAGTACGCATATCAGATCGGCTTTGCGAATAGTGGAAAGCCGATGTGCGACCACGATAGTAGTACGGTTTTGCATTAGACGGTCGAGGGCATCTTGTACCAGATGCTCAGATTCAGTATCCAATGCAGATGTGGCTTCGTCTAAAATTAGTATCTGTGGATTTTTGAGGATGGCTCGTGCAATGGATATCCGTTGCCGCTGTCCGCCAGATAGGCGTGAGCCTCTATCTCCGATGCAAGTTTGATAGCCATCGGGAGTTGCCATAATGAAGTCGTGTGCGTTGGCTATTTTAGCGGCTCTCTCGACATCTTGCATTGTTGCAGAATCTACGCCGAAGGTTATATTGTTGTAGAACGTATCGTTGAAGAGAATTGCTTCCTGGTTGACATTTCCCATTATGCTCCTTAGGTCGAAGGTGTTCAATTCTCGTACATCCACTCCATTGACCAATATCTGTCCTTCGTTTACATCATAGAAACGGGGTAACAGATCGACCATTGTGGTTTTACCGGAACCCGATTGACCTACCAAGGCGACAGTTTGATTTCTGTGTATAGGCAGATTGATGTGTTTTAGTACGATGCGCCCATCTCCGTAAGAGAAAGACACATCTTTGTATTCAATAAAGACATCGCTTTGAGGTGTATTGGGCAGGGCTTTAGGGTTTTGAGGTTCCTTGATAGAGGATTCCGTGTTGAGTATTCTATCGATCCTCTCCAATGAAGCCATTCCCTTACGAATGGAATAGGCTGCTTTGCTAAGGTCCTTTGCAGGATTGATGATAGAATAGAAGATGACGAGATAATAGATGAACTCGGGTGCTGTGATGCTTGAATGATTGGAAAGGATAAGTCCTCCGCCGTACCATAGAAGAATGGCTATCATCATTGTACCCAAGGATTCACTTACCGGGTGCGCCAGAGCGTATTTGCGATGTATCCGATTGAATGTAGAACGGGTTGCGTTGTTTAGTTTGTCGAACCGACTGATTAACTTGTTCTCTGCATTAAATGCTTTGACTACGCGCAACCCACCTAATGTCTCGTCGATTTGATTAAGCAACTCACCTGTTTGTTCCTGTCCTTTTGTGGACCTCTTTTTTAGGTTCTTGCCTACTTGTCCGATGGCCCAACCCATTGTGGGTAATAGCAGTAGGACGAACAGCGTTAGTTGCCACGAGAGAAAGAAGAGCGTGAGAAGATAGATCAATATCATGATAGGGTCTTTGAATATCATATCCAAAGACGCCATGATACTATTCTCCACTTCCTGTACATCGTTAGTCATACGGGACATAATATCGCCCCTTCTTTCTTCGGTGAAGAAGCCTATAGGCAGGGAGATTACTTTCTCGAAGAGTTGTTGACGAAGGTCGCGCAATACTCCTGTTTGGATAGGAATCATATAGAAAGATGCAAGGTAGGCGCAACCACATTTCAAAGCAGTCATCACGACCAAGAAGAGTCCCAACAAGAACAATACCCAACCTGTTCCAGATGTTTCTATCTGCACTTGCAGGAAATAGAATACATTGTTCTTGAGTGTTTGGGCTATCTGCTCTATATCCATTGCGCTGTGTAATGCGATGTAGTGCAAATTGCTTTCCGTGATACCAAAGAGTATTTGCAGAACAGGGATGATGGCTGCAAAACTGAAGAGACTTAAGACGGTGCTTAAGAGATTAAACAGGATATTTAGAAAAACCTTGCCTTTATAAGGCGGGATAAACCGATGTAATAGTTTGAATAGATCCATCAATACAGAGCGTTAGGATATAGGAGGACAGAACCTGTAAAACACACCTATTCCTCTGTAACGAGAAGATTACAGAGGAATAGGCAGTGGTTTACAATGACTTTATGAGTTCTGTCATTATCAGAGTCATTAGCGGTTGTTTTTCATCGCCGATTTCTTGTACTTCTTCGTGGCTTACTTCGACGATTTTACCTGGTACGCCCAAGTCGGTTATGATGGACATACCAAAGACACGCATACCTGCATGGTGTGCGACTATTGTTTCGGGTACGGTGGACATACCCACGGCATCTCCACCAATTGTCCGGAAATAGACATACTCTGCAGGAGTCTCGAAAGTAGGTCCTTGCGTCCCTACATAAACTCCCTCCATTACTCGTATTTTGTGTTCTTTGGCGATGGCTTGCGCCTTACGGATGAGTGCTTTGTCGTACACTTCGTGCATATCGGGGAAACGAGGTCCCAACTCGCTATAGTTCTTTCCCCTTAGCGGATGTTCGGGGAATAGATTGATGTGGTCATTAATGATCATCAACTCTCCTATTTCGAAGTTAGGGTTCATGCCGCCAGCAGCATTGGAAACGAATAGTGTATTGATGCCTAACATCTTCATTACCCGAACTGGGAAGGTTACTTGTTGCATATTGTAGCCTTCGTAGTAGTGGAAACGCCCTTGCATTGCCAATACATCGACTCCGCCTAATTTACCAAGTATGAGTTTACCAGAATGCCCTTCTACAGTAGAGATGGGAAAGTTGGGGATTGTTTGATATGGGAATTCTTGTCGTTCAGTTATTTGTGTTGCCAAGTTTCCCAATCCTGTTCCTAAAATAATACCTACCTTAGGTTGTGTTTTCATTAAGCCGCGCAAGTAGTTAGCGGTTTCTGTTATTTTCTGTAACATAACTTATGATTTGGTTATTAAATATATCTTCTCCTTCTGTAATTACCGCTTTCATAGGCAAGACGAACAGTCTGTCCTTGAAAGTCTCTTGCATTTGCGGTAGCAGTTGCAAGCGTACTGCATCTTTCTCGGTAGTAATGACCGCGTCGCATCGTTCTTTGGTATAGAGAGCGAGTATTTTGCCGATATCGTTCTGCGTATATTGATAGTGGTCGGGCAGAGCGTATGTGGCTATTTCACGATACTGTCCCTGCAGGTATTCCCAAAGCGGTTTGGGGTTTGCTATACCGCTCAGGACAAGAGGTTTTATGATGGGTGCGTCGGTTGTTTGACCATATAAGGGTTTGATTGCACCGTACTGCATTTCTGAAAAGACGATATGTTGATAGGGGGGGAGACGAAGTGTGGATATGATAACCCGCCTGTCGATAGGTCGCATATTGCTCGGACACTTGCTGACGATTACCATATTGGAGCGAAGAGAAGCGTTTTTGGGTTCACGGAGTCTGCCCCATGGTAGCAAGTGGTCGTTAACATACAAGTTGTCTGCAGCGGTGAGCAATATATAGTATCCGCAAGAGAGATGCCGATGCTGATAGGCATCGTCCAATATGACGACTTGCAAGTCAGGATAGAGTGCCAACAGTTTGCGTACTCCCCTTACTCTGTTCTCGGACACAGCGACAGGCACATCAGGAAAGTGCAAGTGCATTTGCATAGGTTCGTCACCTATTGTGTTCGCAGTTGAATGCTCGTCGGCTAATAGAAAGCCCCTTGTACGCCGCTTGTAGCCTCGAGAGAGGATAGCCACCCGATAGCCTTTTCCTCGCAACAGTTCTACGATATATTCGGTGTGAGGTGTTTTGCCTGTGCCGCCTACAGCGAGGTTCCCTACGCCAATTGTCGGTACACGGACGGTTTCGGAACGCAGGAGATGCTCGTCATAGAGCAAGTTGCGTATTCCGACAATCAGTCCGTAAAGACCGGAGGCAAGTATGCGTAAGAAGTTCATAAGGTTTGGAACAGTTACTGGACTTTTAATTCGTAGGGAAGTCGTGCCTGCAAGTTGGATTGTTTCAATTGGTTTTGCAGTTGACGCACCTGTTTGAGCAATACATCTTCGGTGGAGGTGCCAGAAAGTACCTCCATCATTTGTGTGAATGAGTCTTTTGCTTTCGGGTACACTACAGTGGAATAGTTACTAATGTCTGCCATTTGTGCAGCGGAGTTGACAGCACGCTGCAAGTTGCCTATATCGTCGATAAGACCTATTTTCAGTGCTTGTTTTCCGCTCCATACTCGTCCTTCGGCTATTTTCTTTATGTCGTCGGAAGACATTCCCCTGCCTTCTGCACAACGGGAGACAAACAACTCGTAGCCTCGATTGATGACGCTCTGCATAAGTACTTTCTCTTCGGGTGTCATTCCCTTTATAAGCATGGATGTATTGCTGTTGCTCAGATGATGAGTTTGTACGCCGTCGAAATCGATTCCGATTTTATTGGTCAATTCGTGTGTACAAGGTATGATACCAAAAATGCCTATAGAGCCTGTGATGGTGTTTTCTTGTGCAAAGATGCTATCTGCGACGCAGGATATATAGTATCCGCCAGAAGCAGCGTAGCCCCCCATTGATACGATTAACGGTTTTTTCTGTTTGAGAAGACTGAGTTCGTGCCAAATCTGCTCGCTGGCATAGGCACTGCCGCCAGGAGAATTGACGCGCAATACAACGGCTTTGATGTTATCGTCTTTGGTGATTTTTCGCAGTGTTTTGAGGAATTCGTCGCGCACTATTCCGTCGGTGCCAGCATCGACGATTTCGCCTTCTGCATAGACGATAGCGATTTTATCTTTGTTATACTTTTTCTTGAGGGGAGGAAGTTTGGTCATATCCTTGTGTGAGATATACTCGAACTTGCTTGTTCCTGTGAGGTCGGTGAGAATGTTCTTGATGTCGGATTGATATATTAGAGAATCAATTAATCCGCAAGCAACGAGTTCGTTTTCGCTGACGAAGAGCATATTTTTTTCGGCGTATTCATCGAGTTGGTTCTCGGGTATTGCCCTGCTTTGACTGACGGCGAGGCGTACTTCGTGCCATAGGTCGGCTTGCAGTTCCTTGAGTTGTTTGCGGTTTGCTTCACTCATTTCGGTTTGAATGTATGTCTCTACTGCTGACTTGAACTCACCTACTTTGACTACCTGCATTTCGACTCCTATATTATTGAGCAAGCGTGAGAAATAAGCCAAAGTAGTATAAAGTCCGCTCCATTCGAGGTCTCCGTGAGCATTAAGATAGACTTTGTCGGCGACGGAGGCAAGGTAGTAGTTGCTTTGCGCATATTGGTCGGCATAGGCGATGATGAACTTTCCTGACTGCTTGAAACCAAGTAGTGCGTTACGCAGTTCCTGCAAGGAAGCATAGTCGGCAGAGAGTGTTCCGCCGTTGAGCAGAATACCATCGATATTTGTATCTTCTTTGGCTCTATTGATATTGTTCAGCAGGTCGCGCAAGCCAATTTGTTTCGAGGTGGGATTATTGCTCAACTCATTGAGCATATCTATCATAGCATCTTCGTCGACTTTATCGCAGAGTGCGCCATCGAGGTTGATTTTATAGACGCTGTGCGGTTTGAGAACGGGCGTAGAATCTTGGAAGGTTAACATCGCACCGAGGACACCAGACATGATGAATGTACAGATGACAGAGAACAACAGAAGACCGACAATGGTCGCAAGGGTGTACTTGAGAAACTGTTTCATACTATTAAGCAAATATATAATTCAGACCACAAAGATAGGTACAAAGACCGATATTTGCAAACTAAAAGGGGATATATTTTTTCTTGGCATTGTTTTCGATTGGTCGTTATGCGCCCTTGCTACACTGTCAATGAAAGGAACGGCAGTAGGGTGCGGACGGGATATGTATCAGTCGAGCAAGTAACCGAAGTTGTTGGAGAGTTGTACCATCCTGTCGTAGTCTTCGGGCGAGAGATCTTGGAAATAGAAATTACGAGGGTCGACGGGTTTGTCGCGGAGTCTTACTTCGTAGTGCAGGTGTGGTCCTGTTGATTTTCCTGTGTTCCCTACCAATGCGATGATGTCGCCACGAGTTACTTTTTGTCCTACTTTGACGAGGGGTTTGGATAGGTGTGCATAGAGTGTAGTATAGTCAAATCCGTGCGATACGATGACGGTGTTGCCATAACCTTGTTTCCACCCTACAAAAATGATTTTCCCATTTCCAGTGGCGTACACATCGGTACCTACAGGAGCAGTGAAGTCCATTCCTGCATGGAAGCGTGGAGTATGGTAGACAGGGTCCATACGGTAGCCGTAACCACTTGCCACGCGAGTGAGGTCTTTGTTCAATACGGGTTGTATGGCAGGAAGGTTTTCCATTCGGACTTCGCGGTTCTTTGCGAGTTCGATGATGTCTTCGTAGGACTTGGTCTGTACATACAATTCCTTTTCAATGAGGTCGGCTTTCCGAGTTATCTCGACAGCGAGTTCGGAGTTGGTCATCTGCATGATGGAATCGTAGTAGTCGATAGACTGGTTGGCTCCCAATCGTGCGGAAAGCGGAATAGGTTCGGCTTGGAAAAGAACGCGGTAGAGGTTATCGTCTCTTTGCTGCAGGTCGTACAACACGACTTGCATTTGGTCGAGTTGTTTGGAGAGCATAGCATATTGGGAATTGAGAGCATCTCTTTCGCGTGCGACTTGCTTTTCGCGTGGAGAAGGAAAGAAAGAAAAGAACAAGAAGAAAAACGCTGCTCCGAACAAGATACCTAAGATGATATATGTCAACCCTTTCCGAATGACATAGCCGACAGTATGGTCGATTCGTTCAATGGTAAGCGTCTCGGGATTCAGGTGGTATTTTTTCTTCATGTTGTTATTTGTCGATTGGCTCTACTCTATTGTTTTTGTTCCCGTTACAACAGCTGAATGCAGCATTGAACCATTGAGCAGAAAACAAGACAACTTATATTACCAAAGAATTGCTAAATTTTTACGATTTTTTACTAATGTTTGTTATGATATGATTTTAAGGCTCTTTGTATGCAGTTTGTAGGTTCATCCTATATTCGTCCTATATTCGTCCTATATACATCCTATATAAATCGTTCGGAATAGTAAGTATTTACTGGGCTTCGGGCGAGGCAGTTTCGTTGAAACGGCATCGGGAGCGTGTTCTTTTGGGTGGGTAAATACTTATAAAATTTAACGATTCGGGTAGTGTTCTATGATGAAATCAGATGTTGGAGGGTTGCAATTTTAGTGCGGTTTGTATTTATTTTGTTTGGGTGCAGCATTGTTCCAGTTAGCCGCCTGTTGCCTTTGTAGCAAAATTTGTACCAAATCGGGGCGTCTAATAGCAAGGAGTGTTTTACGGATTTCCTTTTGGAATTCAGGCTTATACCAAAAGAAGAATTGGCGTTGCTGTAACTTCTGCTCTTTGGTTCTCGCCACATACACAGGCTGCATGGTATAGGGATTGAGTCCGGTATAGTACATTTCGGTGGCGAGCGTCATGGGCGTTGGTGTGAAGTCCTGAACTTGCTCGAGGTGGAAGTGCATCTGCTTGGTTTTTACGGCGAGTGTCGCCATATCTTCGAGGGTACAGCCGGGGTGTGAAGAGATGAAATAGGGGATGAGTTGTTGGTTGAGATTATGTTGCTTGTTGATTTTTTCGAACAAGTCGTTGAAATGCCGAAAGCACTCGAACGGTGGTTTCCGCATAATCTGCAGGACATGGTCGGAGGTATGTTCGGGAGCGACTTTGAGCCGTCCTGACACATGATTGCATATCAGTTCCTGCGCATACTCGTCGGTCATGAGGTCGAACCGAATACCACTTCCTACAAACGCCTTTTTGATGTCGGGAAGTGCGTCTACGGAGCGGTAGATGTCGAGCAGAGGAGCGAAGTCTGCATTGAGGTTCTTGCATTGAGTGGGTTGCAGGCAAGATGGTCGTTTGCACTTCTGACAGATGTTCATGTCTTTGCCGTGCATGGCATACATATTCGCCGAAGGTCCTCCCAAGTCGCTTATATATCCTTTGAACCCTGGCATCTGACAGATTTGTCGGACCTCTTGCATGATTGACTGCTTGCTTCGGGAGACGACATGCTTGCCTTGGTGAGCGGAAATGGTGCAGAAGGCGCATCCTCCGAAACAGCCACGGTGGAGGTTAACAGAGAAACGGATCATCTCAAAGGCGGGTATGGTTTTATCTTTGTACTTGGGGTGCGGGAGTCGTGTATAAGGGAGGTTGAAAGAGGCATCCAACTCTTCGGTTGTCATGGTCGGGAAAGGAGGATTGACTACGACATATTGGTCGGCGACCTGCTGCACCAAGCAAGAGGTAGTCAGCATGTTAGAGTGTTCTTCTATGTGTCGGAAGTTCTCCGCCTGACACCGCTTGTCGTGCAGACACTGCTCGTGCGCATGGAGCAGGACAGCATTATTGGGACAGGAAGGAGAGAGGAATGCAGTCTGCGGGATATGTGTAGGTAGGGTGCTGCTTGTTTGAAAGTGCTTTGCAATAGCCTGCATAGGTTTTTCTCCCATGCCATAGACGAGTAGGTCTGCTTTGGAATCGACCAGGATAGAGGGTTTGAGTGTATCGGACCAATAATCGTAGTGAGTGAGTCTTCTCATGGAAGCCTCGATGCCGCCGATGACGATAGGTACAGAAGGGAAGAGGCGTTTGAGTATGTTCGAATAGGTGACGGTGCAGTAGTCGGGTCGCATACCGGGTCGTGCGTCGGGGGTATAGGCATCGTCGGAACGGCGACGGCGATTGGCAGTATAGTGGTTGACCATTGAGTCCATACTCCCTGCGGAGATGGCAAAGAAGAGGCGTGGAACCCCTAACTTGGTGAAGTCGCGGAAGTCGCCATGCCAATCGGGTTGCGGTACGATGGCGACGCGCAGTCCCATGTGTTCGAGTGTTCTCCCTATGACCGCTGCACCGAAAGAGGGATGGTCGATGTAGGCATCGCCGGAGAAGAGGATTACATCGAGGTAGTCCCATCCTCGCAGTTCGATTTCTTTCTTGGTTGTAGGGAGAAAATCGGTCAACATAGACTATATACCATTGACAACGAGCATGGTTATTGTTCCCTCTGAGGATGTAAGGATGATGTTGTTTTTGGAGAGAACAGCAGCCGTGTTGATGACAGAGTTTCCTATCTTATGGCACCACACGACGGACCCGTTGTCGGCACTGATGGCATAGACCATGCCATTTTTTGTGCCAAAGATGATTATGTTGTCTTTCTCAATAAGCATGGAAGGGTTATGGTCGTAGCCATAGTGTGCACTTGTTTTCCATTTGAGGACGGGTTGGTCGGCTACTTGTATGGCGAGGACAGAGTCGTTCATGCAGCGTGAGAAGAGAGTTGTTCCGTCGTGTGAGAGTCCAATGGTTTCCCGCACCTGGTGTGCGGCAGTGCGCCACACCACTTCGCCTGTCAGCGCATTGAGGGCAGTGAGATAGCGGTCGGGGGCAGCAATAAAGACTTTGCCTTGAGCGGCGACGGGCCATACGGCAGCAGGAGAGAACTTGTCGTTGGTCCGTTGGTTGTTCCATTTCCACAGGAGTTTCCCATCGGTTTGTCGCAGAGCATAAAGGTTACAGTCCCAAGCACCAAAGTAGATGTTACCTTGATACAAACAAGGTTTCGTTTCGACATAACCCTTCAGGTCAGGGAAGACCCATAACAGTTGTCCGTCGTTTAGACGCAAGGCGCGGAAACATCCATCGGAACCGCCAACAAACACCGTATCTCCCGAGATGACGGGACACCCCATCACCGCAGCCGTTGTCGGGAACTTCCAACAGAGATTGCCGTTGTCGGTATTCAAGCAGTAGATGTTGCCGTCGGTAGAGCCAAAGACGACCTTATGGTCAGCCACTGCGGCAGTAGAGGCAATCCGACTACGGGTGGAGTGCGTCCAAAGGATATGACCATCGGAGGCGTCCAAAGCATAGAACATTCCCTCGTCGTCGCCTACGAACACTTGTCCGTCAGCCACAGCGGGTGCGGAGTAGATACCTACCTTGATGTCGGTTTGCCAGTGTGTTGTGACATTGGGATAGACATCGTTGATATGCGAATCGGGCCGCAGCGAGGAGTCTGGTTGTTCATAATGTTGAATACCGACGGGCAGAGCCAGCCATTGGACGGGAGGCAGTGTTATTCGTTTCTCGTAGAAACGGACTGAGTCGGTGTCCACTTGCACCAAGGTCCATCCTCCATAGGGCTGTTTGCCTCGCAAGTTGGAGCGGCACAAGACATCGGGAAGTCCGTCGCAGTTGAGCAGCATATTGCGATGATAATGTCCGCCGATGATTACCTGCAGGGGATATTGGCGCAAGATGTCCGTCACCTCGTACCAATTGTCCACATCGCCCGTTTGCAGCGGATAGTGAGTGACAGCGATGACAGATGTTCCGACGGGTTGCTCTTGCAGTTGTTGTTGCAGCCACAAGATGTCTTGAGGAGCGATGTGACCGTCTGCCATCTTGATAACAGGACCCGAGTTAAAACCGATGAAGAAGTAATCTCCGTGTCGGAAGGCGAACTTATCATCTCCGTACACCTGTGCGAAATCGGTACAACCGGACTCCGACCACTTTGTCTCGTGGTTACCTGAAGTGACATAATAGGGAATGTTCAACCTGTCGAACTGCTGTTTGGCTTGCAGCATGGAGGTTTTGTCGCCTGCCTCTGTTATGTCGCCGGAGATAAGGACAAAAGAGATACTGTCCATCTGATTGATTTCGGAGATGGACGATTGCAAGTCTTCGAAGGGAGCAGGATTGCTGCGAGAGATGTGTATGTCGGTCAGTAACGCAAAGCGAAAGGCATACGAATAGGACACAAAACCTATTGCGGCGACAAGCGCGAGGGATAGTTTACGGAGGCGTTCTTTCATGGTCTTATTCCAATTGCAGTCCCAATTGGTTCTTGAGGTTGTCTAATTCTTTATTGTGTTCCACCATGTGTTGGTAGCGTTGTTCCATTGTCATGGCAATGCCAGAGTTTTGTTCCTCCACACGAGCCTGTATGGTAATGGTATCGTTTTTCAGCGCATCGGCAAGGACGGAGAGAAGTTTGGTTTTCCACGATTGGAACAACTCCTCTTGCAGGCGGTTGGAGAGAATCAGGCTGATGGTAGTGCCTTGCAATTGATATTTAGCGTTCATCAACATTGCTTTCACGCGTTCTTCTTCGGAGAAATGAGAAGGCAGCGTAAGCCATACTTTCTCGAGGTCGGCGGCAGTGAAAGGCGTTGTTCTGGACTCTTTAGGTTGCTGTGAGGGTATTGCAGCAGAAGAGGAGGCTGACGGTGAGGACGAAGCCGATTGGACGGTAGGACGGATGGATATATGGGAAGGCACCTTGCTTGCAGACTGCACTTGAGGCGACGGTTTGGTGTTTTCGGAAGGCTTGGGAGAAGGTTTCGGCTCTACAGGAACGGCAGTAGCGACAGGTGCGGATTGAGACTGCACAGGATGAGTTGTTGCATTCGTTTTCTGTGCTTGTGCCGTTGCAACGGGTGCCGCAGCAGGAGCCGATGCAGCAGGGACGGCAGCCTCTTGAGGAGCATTGAGCCTGCATATCTTAATCAGTGCCAGTTCAACAGTCAAGCGTTTGTTCTTCGACTGGCGATAAGCAATGTCGCACTCGTTAATGATATCCAATGCATTGAACAAGAACTTGACATTGCAAGCCCGTGCTTGGGCAATATAACTCTGTTTGACGGAATCGCTTGTCTCCAACAGCACAACTGTCTCCTGGTTCTTACTCACCAAGACATTGCGCAGGTGAGAGCCTAAGCCGACTATGAAATTGAGTGCGTCGAACCCTTTTAACAGGACCTCATTGAAGAGCAACAACACATCGCCGACCTTGCCTTGCAGAGCGTTGTCCACTATTTTGAAGTAGTAATCGGTATTCAGGACATTAAGAATCTCTATGGTGCGTTCATAGGTGATATCCGTTCCGCAGAAACTGACTAATTGGTCGAAGATAGAAAGTGCATCACGCATACCTCCGTCCGCCTTTTGCGCCACCACGTTCAGAGCCTCCTCCGAAGCATTGACACCTTCCTTCTTAGCGATATTCTGCAGATGAAGGATGATGTCATTCACTGTGATACGGGAAAAATCATACACCTGACAACGGGACAAGATCGTAGGAATGACCTTGTTCTTTTCTGTGGTTGCCAGAATAAATATCGCATACGAAGGTGGCTCCTCCAAAGTCTTGAGCAAGGCATTGAATGCGTCCTTGGAAAGCATGTGTACCTCATCGATAATGAAGACCGAGTATTTGCCTATCTGAGGCGGAATACGCACCTGTTCTATCAACATGCGGATATTGTCCACCGAGTTATTTGACGCCGCGTCTAACTCATGGATATTGAATGAGCGTTGCTCGTTAAACGCACGGCACGACTCACATTCATTGCACGCCTCTTTGTCGGCGGTCGGATGAAGGCAATTGATAGTCTTGGCAAAGATGCGCGCACAAGTGGTCTTACCCACTCCACGAGGACCACAAAACAGATACGCCTGTGCCAGGTGGTTGGTGGTTATTGCATTGCGAAGTGTCTGGGTCAGATTGGTTTGCCCTACTACAGACTCAAAGGTAGTGGGTCGATATTTTCTTGCAGATACTATATAGTTTTCCATATACTCAGAGATATGTCACAAAGGTATGATTTCTTTCTGATATATGCAAATATCGGGAGAACAATAACAGAAAAACGATTGCCGTAGCAAGAAATCAAATAGCGTCTGCTATTTTTTCAGCGCATTCTCAATCTGTTTCACCGAACGGCGCAGGAACGAGTCATACTCCATCTGGTCTGACACGTTACGGATAGAATGTAGCACTGTGGCATGATTACGGTTACCCATTGCCGCACCTATCTCAGAAAGAGACTTATCCGTCAATTGCTTGGCAAGATACATTGCCACCTGACGAGCCTGCGCTATCTCTCGCTTGCGCGACTTCGAATAGACCATCTTCTCCGAGATATTAAAATGGCTGCATACTTGCGAGGTGATAGCATCAAACGCAATAGTATGCTCTTTCACTTGTACTATCCTGCCAACCACTTGCTCCGCCAATGCCATGTCCACTTGGGCATCTGTCAGCGTGGAATATGCTAACAACGAAGCCAACACACCCTCCAAATCACGCACATTGTCGCGAACATTCTCCGCCACATAATCCACCACCTCCGCAGATATTTCCAAGCCGTCACGGTAAATACGGTTATTAAGAATGTCCTTACGCAACTGGAAATCAGGCTGCAACATCTCCGCCGTCACGCCCCACTTGAATCGGGTAATCAAACGGTCCTCCAAGCCTTTCAGTTCCACAGGAGCGCGGTCCGATGTAAGAATAAGTTGCTTGCCCGTCTGGTGCAGGTGGTTAAAGATAAAGAAGAATGTATTCTGCGTGCCTTTCTTGTCTGCCCAGTACTGTATATCATCCACTATCAGAACATCTATCGTCTGATAGAAGTTGATGAAATCGTTCACGGTATTCCCAACCACCGCGTCCATATATTGCACCTGGAAAGTATTGGCAGATACATACAGTACACGCTTCTCGGGGTACAACTGCTTCACCTGGTTGCCTATGGCGTTTGCCAAATGCGTCTTACCTACCCCGCTGCCTCCGAATATAAACAACGGATTGAATATATTCCTGCCAGGGTCGGTCGATATGGTATGGCCCGCCGTATATGCCAACTTGTTGCACTCTCCTTTCACGAAAGTCTGGAAAGTATAATTAGGATTCAGTTGCGGGTCAAGTTCCGGCATCTGACGATGTACCGCATAAGGAAAATGCTTTGTCTCACGATGAACAGGCTTCTCCACTTCCATCGCGCCCTGACTCGGGATAATCGAACCTGCACCCGACCTGCTGTCTATCAGCACTCTGTATTCCAAACGCGTCCCATTTCCGAATACACGGAACAGCGTTTTCCTCAACAGGTCTATATAGTTCTCTTCTATATACTCGGCTATAAACTGGCTCTTCACTTGAAGAACCAACACACCGTCCTCAAACTGCAATGGCACAATCGGCGCAAACCAAGTCGTATATGCCGACCTGGACAGATTGTCTTCCAATATCTGAAGACACTCACCCCATTGTGTTATGCAATTGTTCATTATTGTTTATCTGCTTCTTTTCTTGGTCAACGGTCGCACCTGCAAAACTTCTTGCCGACACCGACAGTGCAAAAAAATTGCCTCACTGACAACACTCGTGTTGGCGTTAGGCCATTCTTCCTGTGTCCGCTCTGTTCTTACGCAAGAAAGAGCAAACCGCTACCGCTCTTCTTTTCTTCGGTGCAAAGTTCTCCTTTTTTTCTCAATTATACAAACTTCCTCCCTGCACCCCGCTTCCGCCATTTCTCTATCATTTTTTATTTCAACCATTTACACATAACCTGCTATCTATCAACC
>CAVHKB010000004.1:0-8526 GCA_963636305.1 Prevotella sp. P5-108 | reverse complement strand
ACCCTACAACAAGCCAACACTTTTATAAAAGTCTATTATACAACACATTGAAAGAAACCTCCGAAATCAATGCTTTATAAATAATACGCCCTCACAAGTCCCCGTACCTGCTATTTATCAAAGGATAACGGACTGTTGTTGTTTTTTTGTTATTTAGAATATGGTTGAACAAGTGTTCCATACAGGCACATTTCCCTCACACGGCACAACCCGTCTAATTACTAAACTGATAGGTCAGTCCCACGATATGTTTGTAGGTGACATTATGCTGCAGTTCCACCTCCGAAACGGTCTTGTCTATCTGAACATCACGAGAATACGAATAAGCAAAGCGATAATACACATACAGGTAATTATGGTCACTGATTTGCCAACGCATACCCGCTTCTGGAAGAATGTAACTCAAATACTGACCGTAGTGTCCGACCGTTCTGTTTGTCGCATAACGGTTCAAATAGTCCGTCGGCACATTCAGCGTATTGTGGAACTCCGTCATAACATAAAAGCGCAATGGCTTGTGAGGCAGCGTATAATCCACACGCAAACGAGAACGAAGCGACAACTCTGCATTCTTCTTTTCATCGTGGTCTAACGAGTCTGCACGATAATCTAAATCAAGACGCTCCCGTAACGACAGTTTCCAATCACCTACGCGCAACTGCGGAATCACAAAGGCAAAGAATCGATGACGGATAAACTTCTTCGGGTCACTCCAACCTCTGTCCCCGTATAACTTAAAGGTATAACCTGCACCCATCGACACATAACCTGTCGGCTGATAAGTAAATGTCAAGGTAGTGTACGACCTCTCAAAATACGCCGCAACCCTGCCTTCCTCCAATGGCGTACCCATCGTCCGCCTACCCGATTCATAACACGCCTCCGACAACTCCGAACGACCACCCAATATCGTACGAACCTCCTCGTCTATCTTCAGCGTGTACTTGTTCTCCCATGTCTTGTCATACTCTATTCTCGTCCGCAACTCCGCCACTTGCGATGCGTGGATATTCTCCGAAACCAAGCCCTCTCCATGCATCGGTAACGCAAACAACAAGGGTAAAAAGAAAGAGAATAAGCGTATCCTGTCGTGTTTTTCTATCTTATGAAACATTTGTACTATGCTATGAAACCCCTCTCGGGAACGGTAATAAAGGCTGCAAAGATACCATTTTTTACCTGTAAAGACAATACCTTTCGCATAATATACGGCAAAAACCCACCAACCCGTTGGCAACCAACAACCTGACCGTTCCTTTCCGCTACCGAAACTCGCACAAACACCCTAACTTGTCAACTCATAAGCAGCAACTGTCCGCTTGCTTTCTTCTTGCTTTCTTCTTTGGGTGATTATTGGGTGATTCTTGGGTGATTCTTGGGTGATTCTTGGGTGATTCTTGGGTGATTCTCGAACAAACATCGAACAAACGGCAATACAACATCGCACCCGTCAACAACAACATTCATCATTTTTAGGTATTTCCGCCTCCACAAAACCGCACTACCTTTGCAGTCGGTTCAATGAATAAACATTATAATTATTGAAATATGAGAAAATTCTATCTATTTTTATCGCTCGCACTTGCCACTTGCACTGCAACGGCAGCCGTGCTTGATACCGTCACTGTCGATGGCATCTACTATCAACGAAACCTCGACAACCTGACCGCTGCCGTCATCCGACCGAACAGCACTTATGCCTATTCACAGGAAAATGTAACCATCCCAGTATCCATCACCCTGAATGGACAATCGTTCAATGTAACCGCTGTCGCCAAAGCAGCATTCGCCAAAGCAACCTGCCAAGTAATACAATTCGCCGAAGGAAGCAAAGTCACCGAAATAGGGCAACAGGCATTTCAAGGAGCAACAGGCATAAAAGAATTGGAACTGCCAGAAGGAGTCAAAAAACTACCGACAACAGCAATACATGGTATCAAAAACACCTACAATATGCAACTGCACAAGGTCACACTGCCTTCCACACTCGATACAATGGAAGTAATGTCACTGCAATTGGTTTCTATCGACACCATCGTCTGCAATGCCGCTATACCGCCACGCTGCTTGCTCACTGTAGGCAAAAGCAATACACCCGGCTTGCCCTTTACGTCCAACAATGCCAATACCTATGTGTCTAAAGCAACGAAAGTCATTGTTCCCGCAGGCAGCGAACAATACTATCGCGCAGAACCCGGATGGGACTATTTCGACTGCTTTCACGCTGGCAACAACGACACACTGAGAGCCGACAACCTTTACTACTCCATTCATAACGACACCGCTGTCGTAGCAACCGACATCAGCGGAAACAAATACGCAGCACTCTCCACCGTCGTCATTCCCAATAGTATCTCTAAAACAACCTGCACCATCACCGACGATAAAGCACTCATAACCAAAACAGATATGCCTGTCACAGAACTCGGAAAAGGTGCATTCAAGGGCAACAACTCTATACAATCCCTCACTTTTGCCACTCCAAGCAAAATCCAAAACATACAATCTATGGCAATAATGGAAATGTCCGCACTCACAGGTACATTGGAACTGCCTGAAGGACTCCAACATATTGCAACATCTGGTATTCATAGCGGCACAAAAGGAGGAAAACTACCAATCACCACATTGGTTCTGCCTTCCACACTCGATAGTCTGGATGTCATTTCTGTCATACTCAACCAACTACAGACATTGGAATTCAAAGGCAACATCCCGCCTAAATGCCAGATAAGAGTATTAAGCACTCAAACACAGATACCCTGGATAATCAGCCCCAACAATACTTTCCCAACCCCTGCTGATGTAAACATCATTATACCCGAAGGCACATTCAATACCTACAAAAACCAAGCAGGTATCGGAGATTATTTCACCTATTTCAATACGGGAACCGATATCCGAAACACGGAGATAGATTCCCCAAGCCAAACCCATACGGGCATCTACAATATCTTGGGCGTATATCTTGGTACCGACGACACAAACCTGCCGCACGGAATATACATCATCAACGGAAACAAAGTCATTCGATAACGCTTTCCGCAACACAACACAAACAATTCCATACAATAAGAGAGGAGAACTTCTTACCGAAGTCCTCCTCTCTTTCTTCTTTCTGTCTTCTGTCATTTCAAGAACCAATGCACTATCCGCTCTTTCCAACGACCGTATGGCGCATATCGCAACGGCATATCCAACACATTCGGCTTATACACCACCGACTTGCGGTGACTGAAGGTCTGAAATGTCTGCTTCCCATGATAAGCACCCATACCACTATACCCCACCCCGCCAAAAGGCATATAAGGAGTTGCAATATGCATAATGGTATCGTTAATGCAACCTCCGCCAAACGACACCTCACGCATAAACAGCCGTTGCACCGACCTGTCTGTCGAAAACAAATACAAAGCCAACGGCTTCTCATGACGCTCAATATAGGCTTTCGCCTCCGATACATCATCTATCAACAGAATAGGCAGTATCGGACCGAATATCTCCTCCTGCATAACCGCGTCGCTCTCTTCCACATAATCCATCACTGTCGGCTCTATCTGCCGACGCTCCGGCCATCGTCGCCCACCATATACCACCTTGCTATCATCCACCAATCCGCATAGTCGCTCAAAGTGCTTGTCATTGATAATACGACCATAGTCCTCCGACAAAGTCTGCTGGTCCACACAATAGAACATCCTCACAATCTCGTCCCGTAACAATGCCACAAACCTGTCATGCACCGACCGTTCTATAAGCACATAGTCAGGAGCAATACAGGTCTGACCACAGTTCACCCATTTACCGAAAGCCAATCGACGAGCGGCCAAGCGTAAATCAGCGGTACTGTCTATAATGCAGGGCGATTTACCGCCTAACTCCAATGTAACGGGAGTCAAATAACGGGCGGCACTCTCCATAACGAACTTCCCTACACGGACACTGCCGGTAAAAAAGATATAGTCAAAACGCTGCTCCAACAACCCTTGGTTCTCTTTCCGACCGCCCATTATCACTGATACATACTCCGCAGGAAACACTTCTTGCAGAATATGCGCCAATACCTCACTCGTATGAGGCGAATAAGCAGAAGGCTTCACAACAACGCAATTACCTGCTGCAATAGCCCCTACTAACGGCTCCAACGATAATAACACAGGGTAATTCCAAGGCGACATAACCAATACCACGCCGTATGGTTCCTGCACTATCCTACTAACCGCAGGGAAATTATTAAGAGGAGTCGGTCTATACTCAGGTCTTGACCAACGCGACAAACGACGATAAATATACGAAATCTCCGACAAGGTCAATCCTATCTCACACATATAGGCTTCCGTCGCTGACTTACCCAAATCCAAACGAAGAGCCTCCGACAGCAATCCCTCATTCTTTTTTATCGCCTCATACAAGCGTCTTAAATACTTTTTGCGCACCGAGATTGGCAATGTGACGCCCGTACCAAAATAAGACCTCTGTCGTTCCACAATCGACCTTAACTCCATATCCCGTGCTTCCGTAACCGTTCCTTGTTCCATATTCTCCTGTTCCATAGTTCTGTCTGTTTCTTCTCACGATAAATACAACACCCTTCCTTCCTGTATGCATGTTGGCGGAACCAAGCACGCTCACACCTGATTCCGCCAACAGTCAAAACATCAATCTTTCTACAATCTTACATCTATCTCACTATCACCTTCACACTCTCTTCGCCGCTCCGAACAATGTAAACCCCATGTAATGCACCGTTCAGATTAGTCACGTCCATTCCAAGTATAGTGTATATTCGCATATCCTCCGCACCATAGATATAGCCGTCTGCTACATAAACCGAAGCAGCAGACTCTGTCGGTTGTTCAACGCCCGTTCCATCTTCACACAACGCCTGAACCTTCACATTCTTAATCTCCCAGCAAGAACCTTCCGACTTCGTGGCTGCCACATACTTGAAGGCAAAATGCATATTGGCAGTCAAGTACTCTGCAGGTATGCTGATGCTCCCCGAATTGACAAAAGTCCAATTCGTACCCGTCGGATAATTAGGGATTGTCAATTGCGTCCATGTAGCAGTCTCGGGCATACTGCCATCATAATCGTTAGATACCCATAAGGTCTGCATCGTTGTCTTCTTTGTCGAATTGCCCTTGTTCGCCGTATGGTCAAAACTCAAAACTGCACTGCTGTAACCACTCAAATCAAACGCAGGAGAGATGAGCCAGTCTTCATTATCATCCGAACCTGTGCCGTTCATCCGTGCATAATGGTTCTGTGTATCGCAATACCAATCATTCGTACCGCTCACATTTACGGAAGTAAAACCACCAAGCGACGAATAAAATGTCTCGCTATAATCCAAATCCTCACAAGGAGTATCTTCCTTCTCTGAATACAACTTCAATCCAACCATGTAAGGGTCATGATCTGAATAGGTATAATCGTAGGTATAGGTACTTCCGCACTGTGTACATACATGCACAACCCCTGCTCCCGTAACCTGCGATGCCATCGTAGCATTGGCTAATACATGGTCTATAAGTTGCTGCTCGCCGTAACAATACGAGTACGCAGATGCGTCATAACGCAATAGTTGCTCCGTATAACCTGCATCAAGTATAATTTGTATAGGCGACTCAGTAACCAAACAGTTCAAATCTCCCATAATCAGTATATCGGGGTCCGTACGCACAAGGTCCAACGCAGATACCAAATCATTGGCATTTGCCTCGCGTTTAGCATTGCCCTTGTCTTCTGTATTATCTTTTGCCTTAAAGTGATTCATACTGAGCGTAAAGCGTTCACCTGTCGCTATCTCTTCAAACACCTGATACCGCATTGTGTATCGGTAATAATAAGCCGACGACGCAGCATTGTTCGCCCCTACTGTCTTAACACGATCCTTACGGTAAACAAATCCGGAACGGACATAAGTATTCACATCGTCTATACCGTCCTCAACAAATGCATATCGCTCCGAACCTGCACTCTTGTTCATCGAATCTACCAACTGCTTCAGAATTACCTCCTTGGCTTCAAGTTCGCAGAAAGCATATATATCGGCATCAATATACAGCAACGATTGCACTATCTTCTTCGTCTTTTCGGCAAAGCATTCTGCGTCCTGGCAGTCCGCACGGCTCGAGGTAAAATCGGTAGTGTAGTTCCGTAGGTTCTGCGCACAAACCACCAAACGGGCATCTCCCATGTTCGGCTTGGCTATATCCACAATATCTGCCTGTACCGTTTGTAATCCGATGGTCATTACAGCCACAACGAACATCACAACGAGTCTTGTCTGTTTCATAACAATTGTATTAAGGGTTAAACTGTACTTTAACGGGACAAAAGTAACATTTCTTTTACTAAACAACAAATAATGACCTACATTTCTCTTTCCGTACCATGAAAAACATGCAAGAACGCACGAGGCACAGGAGTCTCAAAATGAACCGTTTGCTCTGTTACAGGATGAACAAACTCCAATATACGAGCATGAAGAGCCAATCGGTCTATCGTCGTCGTCGAACCGTTCCCGTACTTTCGGTCGCCCACTACAGGATGCCCCTTACTACTCAGGTGGACGCGTATCTGATTGGTCCTTCCCGTTTCCAAATTCAGTTCAACAAGCGAGTATCCTGATTGCGATTCGCTTGCTGCTGTCTGACGAATCACTTTATAGTTCGTAATTGCAACCTTACCACCGTCATCCGTATCCGACGAATAGACGCGTGTCGTACGCTTGTCCTCCGTCAGCCATGTCGTTATCTTGCCTTCCAACGGCGTAAGAATGCCCTCTACCAATGCCACATAAGTCCGTTTCGTAACCAACTGACGCCAATAGGTGCGCATATACTCCTGCAACTCGGGTGTCTTCGCAAACACAAGCAAGCCCGATGTCTCTCTGTCCAATCGATGTACCACATAGATACCCGCTCTCGGGTTGTCCTGACGAACATAATGTCGCAATAGCGAGAAGACCGATGTCTCTTTCGAACCCGCAAAAGTGGGAACAGTCAGCAGACCGACACCCTTTTCCACCACAATCAAATAGTCGTCCTCATAAACAACCTTCAGTCGCGGATGCTTCAACTCATGCTTCGGCGCACCGCTGGTTACACCCACCTTGTCACCCGCCTGCAGGATATAGTTGAATTGCGTTTCTACTTTACCATTCACCTGTACCTGGCGGTGTGCCAATAGTTGCTTCACACTGTTGCGGCTCATTCCTCCCATTTTGGAAATAAGAAAAGCCATCAACTCACTGTCATTCTCACGACATACAAGTTCCGTCGTCTTGTGCTTTACTGTCTGTTTTTTCATAATGCAAAGGTAGTAATTTGTTCACACTGTCACAAATAAACAACAAAAGACTGCCCAAGTAACCTTGCTCTCACCTACCATAGAACCACACCGTCCTATGCCTCTCCCCACACACTACCATGCCTCTCATATCATCTCTGCATATTAATTGTTAACTGTTAATTGTTAATTATACACCCACCGTAGAGCCATAGCGTGCTATGCCTCTCATATCATCTCTGCATGTTAATTGTTAATTGTTAATTGTTAATTATATGCCTGCATATTAATTGTTAATTATTAATTGTTAATTACCTCCCCTACTCATAGCCCTTGTATATTTCATTTATCCGTACTATCTTTGCCATACATTCAAAACAACGGCATCCATGCTTACTATTCACCCGATAGCCTTTGCGCACAACAACTATAAAGACAAGTTCGGCATCCCCCGTCAGAGTGGCCGCGTCGAAGAGGTGGAAACACAGATTGTCTTCACCACGCCCTATCGCAATAGCGATGCATTGCGGGGCATTGAGCAGTTCACACACATCTGGCTGCTTTGGGGATTTTCTGCCAATCCCCCACAAGAGGCTTTCTCCCCCACTGTCCGTCCGCCGCGATTAGGTGGAAATGTCCGTATGGGAGTGTTTGCCACTCGATCGCCCTTCCGCCCCAATCCGATAGGACTCTCTTCCGTGCGACTGCTGCGCACAGAACACCATCCTCACAACGGGACAATACTGATTGTAAGTGGTGCCGACCTGCTCGATAACACGCCCATCTACGACATTAAACCCTATATTCCATACACCGACTCGCATCCCGATGCCTCCAATGGATTTGCACAAGAACAAAAAGACTATCGCCTTCCTGTTCATATCCCCGATGCTCTGCGGCAGGAATATGGCGACTCATTTTGTCGTATCATCGAGGCTGTCCTGTCCGAAGACCCTCGTCCCGCCTACCAACACGATGCACAACGCGTCTATGCCATGACCTATGCCGAATACACCATCCGTTTCCGTGTAACCGATAAAGTCGAGGTACTTTCCATAGAACATTGAGGTACTATTCATCGAACATTGAGGTACTATTCATAGAACATTAACATTCCTCCCCTACCCTTTAACCTACCCATTCATTCCACCTCCCCTCCGCCAAGCCCAATAAACACTACCACTTTCAAAGGTTTTATATACGATTTATATAGGACGCATATAGGACGAA
>CAVHKB010000003.1:0-33115 GCA_963636305.1 Prevotella sp. P5-108 | reverse complement strand
ATATGCAAATCTTTTATACGATTTTTTCCGAATAAAATCCAATAAGTACCATTTGCAGCGCACAAACCCATCTATTAGGCAGGAAAAAGAACCTCCCTAACATACTGCAATGGCATTTGAAGTAGTAGGCGCAGAAAATGCCCCCGAACACGCTGCAATGGCACCAAAAGCAATGGGCGATAGGTATGTTAGGCAAAAAAGGCCTTCACAAACCAATCCCCAAACAATATAGACAACAAAACGAAAAGAGAAAAATGAAATAACAGAAACGAGAAAGAATAATTCGCCCCCAAAACGAACTATGGTACATCAAAAATCATTGTCTTCGTAACTATCCCACCCGCTCATGTTACCTAGATTATCACTTCCACAGTCCCAATCCTCTCGACTCGACCAATTCCCCGAACCGTTTTCACGAAAGCGTCTATCCTCCGAAACACTCCGATAATTCTCGGCATTACCTTTGGGCTTATCTAAGCCAAACAGAAAATCAAATAGTCCCATAGTTTATAAGCAATTTTAGTATTAGATTATGATACGAATTTCGATGATTTTCTTATCTTGTGGCAAAGGTACGGAAAAAGTCCGATACCGCCAAATTCCCTGCTATTTTATCGGGTCGCCACAGTAGTCTCGACGGAGGCACGACTTACAATGCGCACCCATCCACACCTTGTCAAACTGTGCCATAGCCGCTTCTACCAATGCGGGCTCATCAGTCAGTATCCCCGCCTCAAAATTACGCTTATGCTGTCCTTTCATACCAATACCCGCTCCCGTTAGATTCGCACTGCCGATATAGGCTATTTGCCCATCGAATACAAGCAATTTGAAATGCACACGCGGACAAAGTACACGCTCCAATCCGCTGAATAGGCTCGGGTATTTGTCAAAGTCCTCACGAAAATTGGAACCCGGTTCTTTGGCATGAATAAGCCGTACCTCTACTCCCCTCTCAATGAGCCGTGCCAGCACGCCCAGCAACGGAATAGTCTGTTCTCTTTTGGACGAGAACGCCCCTACCCGACTGCGTACCGGCACTTGCTTATGGGACAACGAGGCAGGCAAATCCATATAGAGGTCCTTGATGTCCGCCGTACCTATCCATAATGTGCGTCGCACCTGTACAATGCGGCTTAACACTTCTGTATAATGCGCAGTATCAGCGATATAAGTTGTCATAGTTATATTACAATTGAATTGATGAAAAAGGTGCAGTACAGTCTTAAAACCGCAAAGCGTTTGCATTGAAACGCAAGTGTATTTCTTGGGGTTCTTCGTTCAGATTTTTCGCCAAACACTCCTTTCGGTAATAATAGTCGAGAAGCAGTCCCATTGGCTTAAATCTCCGGACATCTGCTCCGTTCCACCAATACAACCATTTATCCCACTCCCCCCTCTACGGCTTTGGAATAGCAAAATCTGCTTGGCTTCCGTCTCGTCTTTTACGATATATGTAGAGCAGGCGGCGTCATTCAATCGAGTAATGAAATGGCAAATCTCATCCTCCGGCAGTTTCTGCAATTGTGTTTCAAAATAATTGTATGCAGCCACCAAGCGCTTCTTGGATTCGGTGTCTAATGAGTGTGAAATAGGCGTGCCGTCAATCAGTTCTCGCAGTACAAAGTCATCATAATCTACCGTAGCAAAATGGTATTTCCCGCTGATTTTGATACTCATCTTTTTGCCAAAGTCCTCATTTTCTGTCAGTGGTCGGATGGCTTCCAAACAATGGTAAGCGGCACTGAGAAACAAAATGCCTGTGGTCAGTCGTTGCTGTCCATCAATCACTTCGTATTGCGTATCGCTTTTTTGTTGAAACAGAAAATGTCCCAAATAGTATTTGGCAGGGATATTCAGATAGGAACATAAGTCCTCGTAAAATGTGTTTACTTGTCGTCCTTTCTCGTTGGTGTCCCACGAATAGGCTCGTTGATAACTCGGCACGGTAATAAAATTGTGTGCCAACATTCCTGCAAATGTGCATGTTGCTTCCATACGGATTGTTTTTTATTAGGTTAGTTTATAGGGTTAACTGTATTTCTACTTATGTTTCGTTTATTCTGCTGCAAAGGTACAGTGTCTTACTGCCGCAATGCTGCAGTGTTGAGAGAAAAGGGCGTTTTTTGTACAAAATACGGAATAGTATATCCACCATATCCTATGAACTCTTCTATGAATGCACTACTTTCTCAACCTCGCCGTGAGATTCATTCAATGCTTTTTTCAAGAAAAGGTACATCTTCTCTCCATGTTCTTTGATAGTGTCTTTAGTCCAACCATTCTTATAATCTTTGCACACCATAAGTAGTTTTAGACTTTCTATGGAACCGGTAACACTCTTAAAATAGGACTCCACATGGGCTATTTTCTCCTCATAAGAGGAGTTACTCAGTGCGGAATTTAACCCTTGCGATATCATAACCAAATTGCCAAAACTATTCATCACCTCCGTATCACTATCTCCTTCCCACTGCAACATTGATTCTGTCTTGGGGTGCTGCGGTGCAATATGTTCGATACTCCGATTACGCGAGAAAACATAGTTCTCGGCTATCTTTAGATATTTTGCATCGCTATCTTCCAGAAACAGTTTCCCACGGTGTTGCCACAAGTAGAAATCCAATCTCCAAAACCAGTACCGAATATCCTTTCCATAACACAGATTCTTCTCTTCCGGCAATGGATTGGCAGCATCACACTGCTTAATAAGATAGCAAAACAAATCGTTGGGTGTGGGGACAGAGGTTTTACCGTCCATATAATTCATTAGCCAACCAAACCACCGATAATTTGTATAGTTAGACGACGAGACATATAAAAACGACTCAAACATCAATAAATTTTTTCGTTCTTTCTCCTCTTCCGAGCAGCCCATATCAAGCGTATAGCCATATTCGGAAGTCCGAATAAAACATATATCCATAACTATACGACTGCGCAAAAGCAAAAAGATGAATTGCCGCAAATTCTCCTCATCCACTTTCTCCCCCTCAAAAGGCAAGTAGGTTTGGAATGTTTCAAGTAAGTTCCCCGGATTAAAAAACTCATCTATTCGCTGAATTTTAACCCCCTTCTCGGATAGGTAGTAATACAATGTTTGCAGCAATAAATACGGGAAACGCAATACACATCGAGAAGTAATGTCAACCCGATTCTCTTGCTTGGGCTTTTGCGACGAAGGCTCTACTTCCTCTATCGTCCTTATATCGTCATTCGACTTGACGCAGATCAGTTCCGAGATTTTAGATGGTAGTGTATCGTGCGTAATGGATAATGCGCTGTTTTTTTGTTCCTTCAGTTTGTTAGCGTCGTCTTCTCGGAAAAACAAAGTATCCACATCGGCTATTTTATTCCATAACTGCATATAGGCATTCACATCATTCCCCAGATTACGAAGCATCTTCACTTTGAGAATTTCGTGCTGCTCCAGATTCTTACCTCCACTGTTCATACGCTCAAAATACTTATTCAAATCTTGCGCATGATAGTTTGACGGAAGTTCTGCGATAAAGAAACTGATATGCTGATATAAGTAACGAGAAAATTCGGAGAGCTGATTTTTTAGTTGCTCGTTATGTTCTATAAACTCGGTAATTTCATCGATTGCGTCTTCCATCTTTTGATTTACAATTACGGAAGTATCTTCTCGGCTTTCAATAATATGCTCAAGATAGGCATTGTCTTTTCTGCGCGCGTCAAAATAGAGACGAGGCTTTTCGCCGCATAAAAGGAAATCCCGCCATATTGAATTATTGTTCTCGTATGTCTGTAATACACATCCTAACAGAGTCAAGACTGTAAAGCGCTGCTGTCCGTCTACCAACTGCATTCTATCGTTCGAAGTAGTTGCTGTCAGCATACCTATGTAGTAATCTTGGTTTGCGCTATCGATATATGCATTCTTAAAGTCCGTGAGCAATTGATGCACATTATCCTTATTCCACTCAAAAAGCCGTTGATAAATTGGAACGGAGAACTTTAGTTTTTGCTGAACGATTATTTCCGGTGTGTATTTCATATCTTTATGTTTTTAATTGAGTCAATAAATATGCGATCCTTTATGTTGTTTTTTATTTGATTAATACTTGTTCTCATTCGTTTTTGAATAGGTGTCATTTCATGCAGATGTTTCACGGGGAAGTCTCTACACAAATTGAACATCTCTGCAATAAAGAAAGTAGGCGATGTGGCTTGGTCTATCATGAGAACAATACCCAAATCAGAGATATAAGAAGTTATAGAATGACGCAATGCCCGAGAAGTATCGTATCTGTGTTGCAATAAGATACGCAAAATCAACACCGTAACATCAGCAAGACATTGCTCCCCAAACTTCTGGTAGTATGCAAAAAGGATAGCCTCTGCAACATCTCTATACCATAAAAAACTCCCATAATTAGAGAAAGAAGTATGTACGGAACAATACGCCTCGCTTTTTTCCAACTGATAGTATTTAGACAATTGCAATTCTACAAAGGTGAAGAAATGTGTCCCTCCTTGTATTGGCTCATTGAAATAGAATCGCTCACCAAAAGGTGGAATCTCCGCCATTATTGCTGCCGCCTCATATTCTTTCTTCACATGATGGTCGTTGGGGGCAAGGCGCACATCTTTCTTGCGCATCCACTGCCGAAGATAGAAAATAAAAGTATCTAATGTTCGCTCGTAGCCGGCAAAAGATTGGCTCTCTTTTTCTACTCTTCCACGCTCTATCATGGCGTTCCATGTTTCCGCTGCTTTTTGTGATTGCAGTTCAAAGGATTGAGGAATATAACGAAGATGATGTACCTTCAATAAATCATAATCTGTCAATAGTACACCTCTTGAGTTTTCGTTTGAAAAGAATGTATATGCCAAATCAAGCGATGCGTTTTTCAGCATAAGCACACTGAACTCTATTTGCTCCCGAAGAAACTTACGGTTTATTTTGTGCTTTGCAAGATAATTGGAGATAACATTTTTATTGTAGGCAACATACTGATACGCTTCGCTTGAGAATAATTTCTCTTTGAGCAAAATTGTGGATACACCCAATTGGTGCAAGATAAGCGAAAGTGTAACTAAGCGTTGTTGCCCATCGATAATATCATACCGATTGTCATGGTAATGCAAAATGATTGTTCCTAATCGATAGGGTACATCTCCGTATCGTTCGTTATGCTCCACCAAATCATCGAGAAGACATTTCACATTGTCTTCCGTCCAACAGTAGATACGCTGATAGTCGGGGATTTTCAAATTCAAAGTAAATATCTGCTCAAGTTTTTTAATATCCAAATCTACCGAAGAGGCAAATGTCGGTTCTTGATCAATCCAAATCATACTCTTTTGTGTTTATTATTTAACTTTTGGTGTACGAAGCCTTTTATCTATTCAGAGGAACTATTTAACCGGTATCTCCATTTTTAGTGTATTGGTATGTGGTTACAGGTAGAAATCAACGGTGTTTTTTATTTTACTCGTTTTTATTCTTTATTGTGCTGCAAAGGTACAGTGTCTTACTGCCACAAGGCTGCAGTGCAGGAGAGAATAAGACGTTTTTTTTGTACAAAATATATGCTACAGACTACTACATCGCATGCTCGTGGCAAAATACTATGTATGTAGAAAATTACTATGTACGGGGGGATATGCGCATACAGGTGCTAAATGCCACTCTAACACACTCGGATATGCAAATATACTCCCAAATATACTCCCAAATATACGAAGGAGCGCCCGGTGTATGAGCACTCCTTCGGAATAGAGGCATCTATCTGCCTCTACGGCTTTGGAATAGCCATTTTATGCAACGATATGACTATTATACCCCAAAGTGATTCTTGATAAAATCGACTACTGTTTTCACTTTGTCTTTCCCTGCTGCATCCGGAAGAAGCCGGTATGAACCTTTTTCATCTAAAGACAGAGTTTTCAAGTCCTCCGGTAAGTCTGCCTCATTTGTTGTACTTCTAATATGCCATCCTTCTTTTCTGCATGTAAGAGTCCACTTTTTGTCTATTAGCAAATGTGAATTATTTTTCGCATATTGACAGGGAACTATTTCTATAGAATGAGGTTCTTTTACGCTTGGTTGAATTTTATCACATACTACTGTAGAAAACAAATCCGAGTGATATGCCAGCAGTGGCTTTGAACTATAACTCCGCAGCAAAATATAGTCGTATGAATTTTTGTCGTCGTTTGCCACGGATAGATAGTTATAATGATGATTATCCCATGATGGATAGGTCAGCATATAGTAAGCAATGGCATCCGTAGTTTCGTCCGGTATTTGTATAGATTGTAACTGTTTGTCTATATCTTTTCCATTACAATACTCTTCAATATACTTTCTGAGTGCTCCCTTGAAAGAGTCATCATCGTTGAAAAACAAAGAATCCCATTTGGAGTAAGTACCATAGAAATATCGCTTACCATGTTTGCACCAACCACATCCTATTCCACGGAAACCGTACGAAATGAGTATTCGAATAATGTTATGCTCCAAGGACTTGTCTTCTTGCTTTTGAGCATTTTCAAACACTTGTAATACCTCATATACTTTTGCTGTATTGTCTATGAGTTGTTGTTTGTTTAATGCCTGCAAGTTGCCTCGAATAAAGGCAAAGTCCTCAATTGCACGCAAATCGATGCCCCATGTTGCCTTTTCTTTTTCATACATCACATTACCAAATCCGGTAGCGTTAGCTTTCTCCATATCGGAAAGCGACTTGTATACATCCGGATTTGCTATCAGCTGCTTAATCACGGCATCGTATTTTGCCATATCCACCAAACGCACATTAGAAGCGATAGATACATTGTCCTTCCAGAAGATACTATCTATAAGATTACGACATACGCGCACATATTGCACCAAGTTCGGATTGACGGATGAGATATGATATTTAATGCAATACCGCAGAACACAATAGAGCAAAACCTGCAATTTAACTATAAATTTTTTGGTGTCGTTATGCACACACATACTAAACAAGTCTGTGCTGCCCGGGTTGTCAAACAAGCGCACTTTTCCACTAAACTCACCATCTACATAGAATAATTCGTTCCAGAAATCAGACTGGCGGATGTCAACAAAGAAATTCAACGCATCGAATATAAAATTCAATTCGTCTTCAGTTAGACTTATGTCCTGGTCTTTGTATTTGTCGAAATCATCTACCTTTACTTCCCGCTCGGCGATTTTCGGATGATGGACAAAGAATTCCATACGCAGCAGATAGTCGTACAACTTCATAAACAACTCATCTGTTTTGGGGTATTCTTCTCCTTCTGCTTCATTTACAGCAAAACTCCAAAGTATATCTGTCCATTCATGTTCGATATGCTGTTCAAAATAACTACGAATAGGCTCATCTCTGTAAACTTTGTTTTTCCAATGAACTTCCAAGTATTTGATAAACTCGGCTTTCCAATTCTCAAAATCGGTTAGTTGTTTACCACGAGCATTCATTTTGACATACAACGAATCGTCTAAGTTATACTCTCCGATATTAAGATATTCAAAGCCGATGCAACTCTGCTCATTATCATACAGATTCTTCGACATTGTATTCCATTCGTTTTTATACTCTTCGGTCTGTAACTTGGTGTATATCGCATCCAACATATTAAGCATTGCTCGAATGGTGGGGTCAAACTGCCATTCTGTGCAGAACCATGGTTGGTCTGTAATGTTTGAGGAAGGTAGGTGTTTTTGTTCTTCGTCTGCTACGAATAATTGTCGGCTGTTTGTTGCTGCAAATAACTTTTGGCAGAAAGCAGTAGAACTATTGCGTGTGGTATAGGTAAACTGCTGTATCTGTTTATCCAACTTTTCATCCGGTTTGACAGCACTAATGCCCTTGAGTACATAATATAACAAGAATAGTGTTGTGATACGCTGCTGTCCGTCTAATGGCTCAAAATAGCCTCTATTTTCGGAGCCATAGATAAAATCCAACAATAATGTTTCGCCTGATTTTAAGGCAGATAATAGGGCGTCAAGGAACTTGTTGCGTTTGTTGGCATTGGCATCCGAACCTTGCACATAATCTCTTTGGATAAGGGGAATACGCACCATATTTTCTTTTGCAAATGTCTTGAAGTCTTTCATACTATTCTTGATTTTTTTAGTCGTTTAGAAAATAATTATAGGCCTTCTCAATGGCTGCATAATACGCTTCTCGGTCTTCCGGAGACCAAAATTTCATATCAATTACATCCGGTGAGTACGATTTATTGAAGGCAGCCCATGTACCAATAGGAATATAGGTTTTATTGTCTTTCTCTCGTTGGCGCAGTACATTGCGTTTTTCATACATAAAACCATTGCTTAGTGCAGCATTGGTATCTTTATCCACCAATGCCATATTGTATAGAGTATGCATCTGTTCCGGTTTCATACCAGCCAACTCATCAAATACGGTATCAATCTTCTTTGCTAATTCTATAATCTTAGGTCTATCTTCTTTCTTATTTTCTTTCAATATGCCTTCAATTTTATTCGCTGCGTCTTTAACTTCTTCATTATTACAATCTTCGATTGCCTTTTTGCGTGCAGTTAACCAACTGCTGAATTCCTCCGGGGGCATACTGTCTGTATCCAAATTCTGCGGATGAATATGCTCCAAACTGGTTACATTATACTTCTTAAACAAGTCAAATCGAAAGTGGTCAGTACTATTCTTGCGAGATAGGTGTTCATACACATTGAAGGCTTCCAAAATAGATATAATTTGTTTGGGATTATCTGAATAATTGATGTCTTCCAATTTGTCCACTTTGATTTTCTCGCCTATCTCTTTGCGTAGAATATCTATTACTTTTGTTTTCGTATTGGCGACAAACAGGTTGTATAATTCTTGGACATTTTTCAAAGTGGTTTTATCGCTATTCAATAGATTAAACAAGCCCACCAAATGGTATATATCCAATTCGTCATACCAATTGCGGAAAATGGTGAATGTATATAGAATCTTTTCCCAGATAGTTTCTACGGTTTCCTTCTTATCCGCAATGGCTTTATTGATTACCAAGAACGAGTACAAATCTTTGTCTTTTCGATAAGGATAGTCATCTTCGTCTTTTGCAACAATACTTTGTGCCACAAAGTCGATGACCAATTCAATATGCGATGGCGGATTATATTTGCCCGATGACAGCATTCCCCAGAACAAGGGATTTTGCAGTTGCTTCTCTATGGTATCCCATTCCATGGCATGCCGCATTGCCACTTCCTGTTGCACTTTATCTTCATTAGCACATTGCAAAAGGAGAGCCTTTACCAATTCGGCATTTGTTAATGGAATTTTTCCCTCATTCAAACGAGTGAAAGACTCTATCGCCTGCGTATCGCTATTGTCTTGTGGTAATTCATACCAAATTATGCGCACATCTTTTTTATTACTATCTACGGTCAGAATCTGCACAAACTCCGCAAGATATTTACTATCCTGATTTTCAAACCATGTCACAATAGTTTGATAAGCCTTATAAATGTAGAAGTTATCTGCATTTTTCTTATAGTTCTCTTCGCTGTCGCACAAGAATTTATTTTCGCTTAGATAGCGCTCGTCCTCTTGCCGATGCCTATCGTATTCGATGGAGTAGATGTTAGGTATCGTCTGCTGCATAAACCACAAATACTGAATTATTAGATAGATAGTGGTTAGTCGTTGTTGCCCGTCTATCACATCATATACATCCGGATGTTGCGGGTTACACCGTACGACAATTGGTTGCAAACAATAGAACTGTTCCTTCTCTTCTCCACCTTGTATTTCGCTTTCATTGGAATCGATAAACTCTTTCAGGTCGTCTAAAAGTTCTGTTACTTGGCGTCTTTCCCACCGATAACCGCGTTGATACGATGGAATATTGAACTTTTTGTTTAATAGACGGCAGAAAGACTGCACCTTAAATCCGGTTTCCATTTCGTTTGGTTGTCCCATATCAGTTGTAGATTTTTATGGTTAGAATACTTATTGTTCGTGATTTTGCACAACAAAGATACGATTATTTCCGCTTACTCGTAAATGCGTGCTTTATTTTCCGGTATGTTCTTGAGCATAGTTTTTTGCCGTAGTTCTACGGGCTTTGCTATGCTTTCTCATTTCTTCCGGATATGTAAGGGTAACACTTTGCGGGCGTATGTCGTGTTCTTTATGGCGATAAAACACTTTCGGCGGATGTTGATTATTTATATTGTGTTGCTTGCATAGTATATCTTTATTTTGTTGAATATCAGTGGATTTTTTCACTTAATTTGTACATCATCGGTTTTTAGGAAAAGCCTATGGTGCGCTTGGAGTGGGTGTGGAACTTCTCTTCGGCGCACGCCTCGCGGATGGATGACAGGAGGTTCTGCCTTGTGTGTTCGTGGCTCCGTTCGGTGTTACTATTGTTTGTATTACTGTCGGTTTCCGTGTCGCTGTAGGCGGTGTCGGTGAGGATGGTGTCCACAATGTGTTTGCGGGCGATGTTCTCTATCTGCCCACCCGAGAAGGCGTAGTCGTGCGCCAAGGCGAGCGCCTCGTCCTCCGTCAGTTCCGGCAGCAGGCTGTGCCATATACGGCACGACTCGGCGGCTGTCGGCTTGGGGAACTCAATCTTATAGAGGAATCGGCGCTCGAATGCGGCATCCAAATTCCCCATCAGGTTGGTAGTCGCAATCAGAATACCGTCTAATGTTTCCAACTCCTGCAAGATGATGTTCTGCATGGCGTTCTCCATCTTATCCACACTGTTGGTTGTTCCCTCGTTGCGCCTGCACAGGACGGCGTCGGCTTCGTTGAAAAGCAAGATAGGTGCGACTTTTGACTCTATGCAGAGTTGCCGATAATCATCGAACACACGCTTGATATTCTTCTCGGTATCGCCCACCCACTTCGAGCGCAAGTTCGGCACATCGACCATCTGTATCGCACGCCCCGTTCGACGCGCCAACTGATATACCGTTTCCGTCTTTCCCGTTCCGGGAGAGCCATAGAAGATACAGGCAAAGCCCCGCCGCATACCGTGTTCCTCCAAGCGTTTCTGCACGGCGGAGAAGCGTTCAGGGCGCAACAAATCGGCGAGTTGGCATACTTGTTTCTCCACACGAGGAGCGAAGAAGAGCGACTTGAGCTGTATCTTTTCCGCTTGCAACAGATTGGTGTTCTGCGCCGGACGATACTTTATGCCTTCGAGAAACTCCCTTTTTGCTTTGTCGGTCAGTTTCCATGCGTTCGACTCCACTTGCCCGTCCGCACAAGCAAATTCCACCAAACCACTGTCCTGCAAGTAATGTTCGCCGTTCTCCAAAATTAGTATCTCATGTCGTATGTCTTCTCGGCTTTCGAAATAGTTTGCTAAATCGTGGCGTATGATATGGTCATCCCTATTCTGCACAAACCGACTCAACATTCCGAGGAACAACACTGTTGTTTCGTCGACATCTTCGAGTTGATAGTAACGCAGACGCTGCGTAACAGGCAAGGACGGATTGGATACTATCAAGCGCTCTAATTCATCCGTAAAGCCATCGTACGAAAGACGATTTTGTTCCTTATTGTCGAGCAGTTGCGCTAACTTGTCAAACCAATCGGGTATGGACAGCCCTTCATACGATATGGGAGCGGGGACGGTGTTCTCTCGTAAAGCAATCAGCACAGTAGGCGGCATGGAGAAACTCACCGAGCCAATGTAGTCTTGTTTCCGTACAAGTAGGCGTTTCTTATCGAGCGAGAGCAGTTCTGCCCAATAGGACTGAATACGGATGTTCTTACACCCGAACTGCTTTGCCAAATCGGCTATCTCGATACTGTTGTCGCAACAGAGATTGACGCAGGCTGACAGCAGTAGCGCCTCTGTTTCGGTGAGGGATAGACGCTCGGCAACTTCTTGCAGATAGGGC
This sequence comes from Prevotella sp. P5-108, assembly GCA_963636305.1. Taxonomy (GTDB): domain Bacteria; phylum Bacteroidota; class Bacteroidia; order Bacteroidales; family Paludibacteraceae; genus Colicola. The sequence continues at coordinate 21,234 of CAVHKB010000003.1, read as the reverse complement.
TGTGCCTGCGCAATGCTGTCTTCGTCGAAGTTCTTTTCTGCAGTGAGGTCTATTATGCGCTCAAAGAGTTGCATAAAATTGAGCGATGTAGGAGTAGTGGATTGAGACATAATAGTTTATGAGTGTATAGGTTTAGTGTATAGTTTTTAGTGTGCTTTTGTATATAGAAAAGCAGCGCCTTTCGTTGAAAGACGCTGCAAAGATACTGCACCATACTGCCATAAAACGGCAGTGTAAATACATTTATTGCAAAAATCTGTGACTAATCACGGATTTTTGCAATAAATACCTCTGGTGCTTATACTATTCCTGTATTTTATAGTGGCTTTTACAAAGAATGGTGTTTCTTATGCTTTTGTGTTTATGAGGGTTATAGTATCTCTTGGGCGATGGCGGCACAGGCTTCGGCGTCGGCAAGAGCGTGGTGGTGATTTTGGAGGTCGTAACCACAGTAGGCGGCAATTACATCCAGTGTATGGCTTCCGCTGCTCCAGACTTGGCGAGAGCGGGTAAGTGTACAGAGGAAGGGATAAGCAGGCTCGCCCATTTCATACGCTGCAAATGCTGCACGCAAGCAACTGCTGTCGAAGGCGGCATTGTGTGCCACAAAGGGTACTGTACCCTGCTCAAAGTCAGGGAAATAATGTCGTATCTTCTCCAATGCTTGCGACCATACTGCGGGGAAAGAGTCCGCTCTATCCGTGTCCGATGCACTCAAGCCGTGCACTTGCTGACAGAACCACGCATAGTAGTTCGGCGTTGGGCAAATCAACGAGTAGAACGAGTCCACCATTTGCCCGTCTTTCACAATCACTATGCCCACCGAACATACCGACGAGCGGTTGCCATTGGCTGTCTCAAAATCTATAGATACAAAGTTATTCATAATCAGTCTGTTATCGAATGTCGTTTCTTCCTGTTTCTTATTTTGTGTGGTCGGTGTTTGGTGCTTCTGCACTCGAGGTAGAGGGCTTATATTGTCGGGCAATGGCCTCTGCTTCTTGGCGTATCTCCTCTCGCAGCCACGCCGGAGAGAGTACCTCGATACCACTCATATTGCGGAATACTTCTTGCCGGAATTCATAGTTCGGCACTAAAAAGTACTCGAAAATTGTGTCATTGTCCTCTTGCCCATTTTTCGGCTTTATCTCCTGCTGCGAGGGATGCAAGGGCAGCGTGCGCAGATACGGTGTTTGCCATTCGGCGACTTTTATTCGCACTATTTCACACTTCCCGTCCATGCCACTCACGCCCATTACAGGACGGAAATACGCCTCTGCGTCAAAACCTGCGGGGAGTTCGTACGCTGTATCCAGCACCTCCAACGCCTCTATGCGGTCGAGAGCATAGATGTACGGTTTGCTATATCCGTCGGACAGCGCAAGCAAGTACCATCGTTGCTGATAGACTTTCACACAGTAAGGACTGACAGCGAATGTGGATGCTTCTGTGTATCGGAAACTCTTGTATGTCAGCAGAATACGCTTATGGTCGCGCATCGCCTCGATGATAGGCGTGAGAAAGTGTTGCCCCGACGGGATATTCTCGAACAGAATTTGCGACTTGATTTGATGGCTCTCGTTGATGAGGTTGTTCACCGCAAAAGTATTTATCAGCCAAGTGCGAATGCCGCCTTCGTTCATCTCGTCGGCATTGAGAATATAGTAGCCACCGTCCTTGCGGTCGCACTCGATGATTATCTCGAACAGGTCCTCGATGGCGTGTACCCAGTTGAAGAAAGTACGCTCGGGAATTTCCGTCGTGCCGTCAGTATTGATACGACTATTCGCCCATTTGCGGTTAATTTCCTTACGCGATATATGCCCCGACGAGTAGATAGTCTGCGCCAACCATATATAATAGCGGAAGAGCAGTGCCGTGGATTGTTTTGCCATAGGAGAGGTGTGTTTATCGGTTTTCGGCTGCAAAGGTAGTGCTTTTTACTGCCACAAGCAAGCAGTGGAAGAAGAAAAAATGCAGATTTCTGTTGTGTTGCAAGACGGTGCGTGGAGAGATGGGGGCAGGTTCGGTTTTGCGGTATAATTTCTTCGGTATTGGTAGCCTTTTCGTAGGGTGTTCTATGCTGTATGATTCGGTAATGCTTCGGTTATGCTTCGGTTATGCTTCGGTAAGCGTACATAATTGTCGGCATATTCTATCGGAGAAAAAAGGGGCGTGAGGGCGTGTAGGATTGAGGTGAAAAGCGTAGCGTTACGAATGGAGAGGGGACTGCTCTTCACTTCGGAAGACAAACATTCTTACCTTGCATACAAAAAAAATCCCTGTCACGAGGAGAATGACAGGGAGAGATATACGGCAGGGATGCGTTACAGAGCAGTGCCTGCAAGAACGGAGTTAGAAACGCAATGCCAAACCGATTCCATCGGCGGACACTTGTGCGTTGAGGGAGATATTTCGGTCACTCTTTGCACACTGCTCGTTGTACTCTTCGTGACTGTTGTGCATTTTATGATAACCTACGCACAACAAGGGAACAGAAGTAACAACTGCCGCAGAGCCAATGGCAATCATTGCATATCCGGCAGCCTCCATAACATTATTATAAATATAAATATACTCATAATAACCTTTATTACTATTCCAATAAGAAGAATAATAATCGCAACTATAAACCAAAGACACACCTAAGCACAAAGTAGTAGCAATACCTCCGGCAAACAGTCCCCAACCACTTTTCATTCTCCGCACACCTGCCCGATATTCATCATAGGCAGCAGGACATGCAGACCGTACAAAACGCAGATACGCATCTTTATCCATTTGCGTTTTCATGCCATTCTGCTCTAAGATATACTCATCGTTACCCTCACGAATAATATACCCTTTATTCTTACTTCCTGTTAAACTGTTCTTTGTTTGTTGCGGGGTAGCATTATCGAAGACCTTTACACTTCCATTTTGGAAAGTGATGGCAGTGATGTCCCGTGTGGGGAGAACAAATACGGGACCGTCTAAGTTGTCCCATTCCTTGTAGCGCACTTCGGTAGGAGACACCTCTTGAATTTTGCTCTTGATGCGCTTGGCATCTCGCGTGATAATAATGTCCTGTGCAAAAGCAGATACTGACAAGACGACACAGAACACAAAAAGATTCCATCTTTTCATACTGTATCCCTGATATGTGTCGGGAACAACCTTTAGTTTTCTGTTGGCTCCAGACAGAAGAGATAGTACCAAAAAAGCGTGGAACCATATTGTATGCTTATTCTTCTATCTGAGGTACCGGAAAGAACCTGCCAGCAAGAATAAACAATATACGCCCACGCCTGATATGCATATTTTTGCTCGAAAGCAGAAATAGACATACAACGAGAACGCTTATTGTCATCTTATCTTGGGCTGGCGAAAAGTTCCGGTTTTCAGATAGCCAAAACAAGCGCGAATAAACGCTTCTTATTATTTTACAATGAAGGAAGCATGTGCCTAAGGCCATTTCCTCGATTGCAGTGCAAAAGTAGCACTAATTTTTGATATACACAAAGGGAGGGGTTAATGGATGTGGCAATAGGGCGCAACGAAGAGCAGGCGCTGTTAACCTTTGAGGGCATTTTGCAAAGGGCATTGCTTGCAGTAGCGCTGACAGAAGGGCAAGCATTGAGGGCATCGGTCGGGAATAATATGCTATCTCTTTCAAAAGGATTGCAGTATTGAGAAAAATATTATACCTTTGCAGGCGGATTTGAGAGGTTGCGTACAAAAAAGGTAGCAATCTGTTCAAACGAATGATTGGCCCCGTAGCTTAGTTGAATAGAGTGTCAGATTCCGGTTCTGAAGGTCCTGGGTTTGAGTCCCAGCGGGGTCACAAATGAGAGATACCAAGTAACTGATCGTGAGTTGCTTGGTATTTTTGTGTTTATGATTTTGACGGGAGTTTGACGGATTGACAAATCTACATAGCGTTTTGGTTGACCGAAAACCAATGGAATATTCGACATAGAAACAGACAGGAGAAATACAAGAAAACAAGAAAGAGGCTGCCTGATTGCAAGCAGCCTCTTCGTTGTTATTGCGCTCCCTCAAGGACTTGAACCTTGGACCCCCTGATTAACAGTCAGATGCTCTAACCGACTGAGCTAAGGAAGCAATACAAATTACTTAATAGAACGATACATTGTATCTCCTCGAAATTTGCGTTGCAAAGGTAGATGTTTTTCACAAAAAAAACAATATCTTTGCAAAAAAAATAGCACTATTTTTATGAAGAAAGTAATTGGATTAGGTAATGCGTTGACAGACATACTTTTACAAGTTAGTGATGAAGATGTATCTGCCTTGAATTTACCAAAGGGAAGCATGAACCTAATCAATTTTGACACTGCGATGGCTATTCAGCGTCGTTTTGAGCGTGTAAGAAAGACGATGGTTGCAGGGGGCAGTGCTTCTAACACGATTAATGCTCTTGCGTTGTTGGGTAGTAAAACTGCGTTTATAGGAAAGTTGGGGAGTGATGAAGTAGGCGAGTTTTATCGGAACGACATGCTTAGAAACGGTGTCAAACCTATGTTACTTCCTTCTGCGTTGATGTCGGGTTATTGCACGGTATTGATTACGCCTGACGGAGAGCGTACATTCTGCACCTATTTGGGTGCGTCTTCTGATTTGGTGGCAGAAGATATTCACAAGGAGGCTTTTCATGGTTACGATATTTTCCATATAGAAGGTTATATGGTGCAGAACCATGCCTTGATAGAAAAGGCTATTTCGTTGGCTAAAGAGGCGGGGCTAATTGTGTCGATTGACCTTGCCAGTTATAATGTGGTGAATGAGAACCACGATTTTTTAGAGTCGCTGATTCGGCGTTATGTGGATATTGTTTTTGCCAATGAAGACGAGAGTTTTGCATATACCCATCTTGCTCCTGAATTGGCAGTGGAAGCGATATCGAAGCAATGTGAGATTGCTGTAGTAAAGGTTGGCAAGCGTGGTTCGTATGTGCAGTGTGGTGACGAGATGTATCATATTGGTGCTGTTGCTTCTCGTTGTTTGGATTCTACTGGCGCGGGGGATTTTTATGCTGCCGGATTTCTATTGGGTTTGTCTGATGGGTTTGATATTCGCCGATGTGCAGAGATTGGTACATTGGCGGCAGGTCGTGTAGTGGAGGTAGTAGGAACGAAACTGCCTGAAGAGACTTGGGAAGAAATCAGGCGTTTGTGTGCATTATACCGCGGTTTTATAACCCATAGCAGTAAATAATAAAAGGAATGCTTATGAGACAGTTTTTCTACATTCTATATCAATATCTGATTGCTTTGCCGATATTTGTTGCGATAACGATATTTACCGCACTTGTTACGATTGCATCGATACCCTGGCGTAATGCCGAGTGGTTACATAAGATACAGCAATTATGGGCCCGTAGTTTCTGCTGGTTGCTGTTTCTTCCGGTAAAAGTGGAAGGTTTGGAGAATGTCCGACCGAATACCTCTTATGTATTTGTGAGCAATCATCAGAGTATGGTTGATGTGTTTTTGATTTATGGTTGGTTGCCCGTTGTTTTCAAGTGGATCATGAAGAAAGAGTTGCGGAAAGTACCGTTGGTGGGTGCTGCGTGCAAAGCCGCAGGGCATATTTATATTGACCGCAGGAACAAGATGGCATCGCAGAAGAGTATAGCAGAAGCCGAACATATTTTGAAGGACGGTGTTTGTGTGGTTATCTTTCCTGAGGGGACGCGTACTTTCACCGGCGAAGTCGGAAGGTTCAAGCGAGGTGCATTCTCCATTGCAACTGACTTGCACCTGCCTATTGTGCCTATTTCTCTGTCGGGTTGCTATGATGTAATGCCGCGTACCCGTTTTTATGCGAAACGAAGACCTATTAGAATGACTATAGGCAAGCCTATTGATACATCGGTTTATTCAGAGGAGGAAAGAAATGCGTTGATAGAGGATGTCAGGCAAATCGTTGTCAATTCAGTAGAAAGATGAAAGTAGTAGTATTTACAGGTGCAGGTATTTCTGCGGAGAGCGGTTTAAGTACCTTTCGAGACTCGGACGGTCTTTGGGAGAACTACCGAGTTGCAGATGTCTGTACTCATGAGGCGATAGAGCGTAACAGGGAGTTGGTTGTCCGCTTTTACAATGAGCGCAGGCGTGCTGCTATGTCAGCGCAGCCTAATGCAGCGCATAAGGCTATTGCGGCGTTGGAAAAGTATTTTGATGTGGAAGTTATTACGCAGAATATAGACAACTTGCACGAGCGTGCGGGCAGCAGTCGAGTGACGCACCTGCACGGTGAGTTGATGAAACTGCGCAGTTCCATTGACGAGACGGCTACCGTTCCTATTACGCAGTGGGAACAACCTTTGGACGCCCGTCATCCTGACGGCAGTTTGTTACGGCCCTATATTGTGTTCTTCGGAGAGGGTGTACCCAATTTTCCTGTGAGCGTGGAGAAAGTGATGAGTGCCGATGTATTTATTGTGGTGGGTACTTCGTTGGCGGTATATCCTGCGGCGTCGCTTTTGGAGTATGTCGGAGAGAATGTGCCTATTTATATTATTGACCCCCATGAGCCGAAAAATGTATCGAACAGGAACGTGGTGTATATACAAGAGAAAGCAAGTATCGGCGTGCCTCTTCTGTGCAAGCAACTGACAGGACACGACCTTGATTTGCAATAGGCAGCAGAAAGTTAATGGACAAGTAACTGTATGGTTTGCCGATAGACAAAAGGCTGTTCAACACAAGTTGAACAGCCTTTTTTGTTTCGTGCGCAGGATGAGACTCGAACTCACACGATCTTACGACCACTACCCCCTCAAAGTAGCGTGTATACCAATTTCACCACCTGCGCATTGTCGGAGCGGGCTACGCGGTACGGACTCGTTTGGGAAGTCCGATGTGCGTTGCACTCCTTTTCCAATAGAAACTATTGTTTCCTTTTTGTTAAAGAACACATCTTCAGGTGCCCGAAACAGGACTCGAACCTGCACGTCTCTCAACACTCGCACCTGAAACGAGCGCGTCTACCAATTCCGCCATTCGGGCAAAACGCCTTTCTGAAAAAAACGCAGAACCTTTGTTCTGCTCTATTGGTTGGAGCGGAAAACGGGACTCGAACCCGCGACCCCGACCTTGGCAAGGTCGTGCTCTACCAACTGAGCTATTTCCGCAATATATCCGAAAGATGCCTGCTATTTGTGCCACACTTTGCACAGAGCATCTTGGAAAAGCGGTTGCAAAGGTACGACATTTTTCTGTAACTGCAAACCGTTTTAGTAAAAAAATCGGTAAAAAGTTTCACTATGCAGCGGAATTGTAGTGTTTTGCGTACCTTTGCAGTAGATTACAGGCAGTTTATGGAGCGAAGCAAAGAAGAAATAGCACTTATCAAACAGCGGACAAAGTTGACCCGTTTGTTTCACAAGGCTTGTTCGGAGTACGGACTGATAGAGGACGGTGACAGGATATTGGTGGGTTTGTCGGGGGGGAAAGACTCGTTGGCGTTGGTAGAGTTGTTGGGTGAGCGCGCGAAAATATATGTACCCCGCTTCAAGGTATATGCGGTGCATATATCGGTTGAGAACATAGGATATGAGTCGGATACGGATTATCTGCGCGAGTTTTGCAGTTCGCACCAAGTAGAATTTATGCACTATCGTACAAGTTTTGACGAGCGAGAAGGACAGAAGAAATCGCATTGCTTTCTGTGTTCTTGGTATAGGCGCAAGGCATTGTTTGAGGTTGCTCAGGAGTTGGGTTGCGGAAAGATTGCCTTAGGTCATCATCAGGACGATATTATTGAGACCCTATTGATGAATCTTATATTTCAGGGGAGTTTTTCAACTATATCCCCTAATCTGCAGATGGAGAAGTTTCCTATCCGCATGATACGCCCGCTATGTCTGATAGAGGAGAAGGAGATTGCCCAATATGCCGAGATGCGAGGTTACAAGAAGCAAGTGAAACTATGCCCATTTGAGAAAGAGAGTTCAAGAAGCGATGTGAAAGCACTGGTGAATGCATTGGAGAGGTTGAACCCTCATGTACGCGATAGTATTTGGGGCGCGATGAGTAATATAAAAGAGGGTTATCTGCCCATTAAAGTATAACCGATAAAAAGTAGTAACAGTCAGTATGCACGGTCTTGAGACGATTGGGCTGCTTGTATGCAGCAATATCTTTATGACATTGGCTTGGTATGGTCATTTGAAACTACAGTCGGACGGTATTATCACCGACCACACGCCATTGTTTCTTATTATTTTGTTGTCGTGGTTAATGGCGTTGCCTGAATATATCTGCCAGGTGAACGGTAACCGCATCGGATTTTCAGGTAACGGTGGTCCTTTTAGTTTGATGCAACTGAAGATTATTCAGGAAGTGATATCCATTACGATATTCACCTTGTTCTCGGTATTTGTGTTCAAGGGTCAGGCGTTGCACTGGAATCACTTCGTGGCATTTATATGTTTGGTGGCAGCCGTTTATTTTGTGTTTTTGAAATAGTAGAGAGGCTGCACGAACGCTTGATTTCAACGGTTATTTCTTCGTGATTTGGGAAATGTTATCTGCATGGATGTTGCAGACAGCGGGATTGCCAGAATAGACTATTCTGCTCATTCCCTCCGCCTGCGCTGTAAGTTGTTGTGTACAATTTATCTCGGCAGAAGCAGCCCCCTCGCAGGAGATGTCCGCCACCAGTGCCACCAAGTCGTTGGCATTGACCACGGAAGCCCCTTCTTGCGAGAGATGAAAGACATCGGCATTTCCACGCAACTGACAATGTCCGATGCCCTCTATAGAGAGGTTTAAGGATTGTACATTGAGGGCGGCATTGAGGGTTGAGGCACCTTCGATGGAGATAAGAAGGTTGTCGGATTGTATGATTCCATCGGTAGAAATGTGTGACAATCCTTCGACGGAGCAGGTATTCCATTGTGGTAATGTAACCCGTACGGAGGGTATATCGTTGTCGGTCAGTCCATAAAGATAGAGTACACCGTCTTCGACTGTTGCAGACACTGCGGGTATTGTGGAGGAGGTGACACATACGGAGTGGGTTGCGGCTTGTGCTACTTGCAGATTGACGCCGCCTTCTATTTCGATAGCAGTGAACGGCTGCGTGGAAAGGGTGTCGGTGCAGCAAGAAAAATCGGGGTCTGCTGCTTGGTTTATTGCTGGTAGGTACGAGTCAGTAAGCGTCTTTCCAAGATGAATGGTTACAGCAGCGAGTCCGACAAGTGAACCGAACCACAGAGCAAGGGTTATTATCCAGAAACGGGTGGAAGGATGTTGGTGCGTCTTTAGGTATTTGACAAGCCAATATATCCCGATGAAAAGGGGAATTATGAAGAAAAGGAGGAGTAGGAATGCTATCAGAATGAGCAGAGCGGGGTGCGCGAGCAGAGCAGGGTTCTCGGTCAGTTCGGACATCCAATCGGCAGCATTGAACGGCAGTGCGAAGAAGGCTTGCGACATGGATATGCTTGTGAACAGCAAGACAAAGAGCATCAATGCGATGAATGCGAACAAAGGAAGCAGAATGCACACCAGCAGTATGAGAAGACATATTTTGAGAATGGTGCGGAAAACGCTTTTGGATTTTACTGCCACAGGATGTTCTTCGGCGTACTGTGCGGCTCTTTCGTATTCTTTTTTGATGTTGTCGATAGATGCCACCTCGCCTCTCATTTCCAGCCGTTGTGCGGCAGTGCGTGCTGTAGGTGCTATGATCCATATCAGCAAGTAAACAGGAATGGTGATTCCCCATAGGAAGGTGCATAGTACAAAGAGCAATCTTACCCATACCACATCCCAGCCGAGATAGGCGGCTATGCCGGAGCATACGCCTGCGAGCAGTGCGTTATCTGGGTCGAGGTATAGTCGATGAGGGTGGCGAGGTGGGTTGTCGGTAGGCTTGTCGTTGGGTGCAGGAATATCCGATGAAACGGTCTCTTTTTCCTGTGCAAAGTCCTCCGGTTTGCCGAGTTGCTCCATTACCTGCCCTACCATGAAATTATTGATGACCTGAATGCCTTTGTGTTTGAGCATATCGGTGAAGAGTTCTGCGATGCGTGCTTCGACATCGTGCATAATCTCTTCTTCGTCGTCGGATTCGCCTATCTGTTTGCGTACATTGTTGAGATAGGAATGCAGGGTTTGATAGGCATCGTCGTCGATGTAGAAGACCAGCCCATTGAGGTTGATGGTGGAAGTAGGCTTCATGGTTTACAGGAATTAGTTGTTATTTCTATCGATGGAATCATCGGAATTGGGCGCAGAAGGCATAATCAGAGCCATGATGATATAGAGCAGCAGACCCGGGAAACCTATACAAAAGATAGAGAATGCGACATAGGCTACACGGACGATTGTCGGGTCGATGGAGAAGTAATCGGCAAGTCCCGCACATACTCCAGCCAACATTTTGTTGTTGGAGCGATAAAGTTTTTTGTTGGGTTCCATAGCAGTTATTTTTTGTTATTTGTTACGATTTCAACGGAGTTTTTGATACTACTCCACTCCTGTTGGAGGGATGAATAGAGGTCGATGCCTTGTTGTGTGAGGCGATAATACTTTCGCGGGGGTCCTTCGGTGGACTCTTGCCAGCGGTAGGAGAGCAGACCGGAGTTCTTCATACGCATGAGCATAGGATAGACGGTTCCCTCTACTACAAAGAGGTCAGCCTGTTTGAGTGTGGCAAGAATGTCGGACACATAGGCCTCGTCGCTATTGTACAGCACAGCCAATATGCAGTATTCGAGGATACCTTTGCGCATCTGTGTCTTGATGTTCTCAATCATAGTTCAACACCTTTCCTTTGTGTTCCTTATTCTATTCGGCTGCAAAGGTAGTGCATTGTTTTGTATTATGCAATACATAGTAGTTTATTTTTACTTATTTTTCAGATAAAATTTATTCAGATATATGCTTTTGATTGCTAATGTTTTTGATATAATTCTTGGTTACTGTTTTTGCGAGCGGGACATGGAGTTTGTTCGTTGTTTTGGCGTTCATCCTATATTCGTCCTATATGCGTCCTATATGCGTCCTATATAAATTATTCGAAATACATAGTATTTATCGGGCTTCCCGAAGGGTAGAAACCATGATTGCCTACCGAAAACGCAGACTTGACGGGAGGGAATAGATTTATATTATTTAACAAATTGCGAGGAAAAGTCCATGTGCGGGAGAGGTTAGTAAAGGGTTAATGAAAGCGATTTTTTATAACAATTTGGTTATGTGTATAAAAAGTTGTATCTTTGCCGTGCTTACCTTGCGAGTCTATTCTCAGGAACCGAGTCGGCAGAACGAGCGGCGGCGACGCGGAAGCAGGAGGGGCGAGTGAGGGGCGAGATTGCGGCAGAGCAGGGTTGGAACAGGAAAGAATCAACAACAGACAAAGAATAACACAAGCAATTGAAATGTTATGAAAGGAATCATTTTAGCAGGGGGCAGTGCGACCCGTTTGTATCCTCTATCGAAGGCTATCAGCAAGCAAATCATGCCGGTGTATGACAAGCCTATGATCTATTACCCGTTGTCAACACTGATGTTGGCAGGGATACGGGAGGTGCTTATTATTTCGACGCCAAGAGATTTGCCGATGTTCCGTGAGTTATTGGGTGACGGCAGCCGTTTGGGTATGCATTTGGAGTACAAGGTTCAGGAGGTCCCCAACGGGTTGGCGCAGGCTTTTGTGTTAGGCAAAGGTTTTTTGAACGGTGACAAAGGCTGTTTGATATTGGGTGACAATCTTTTCTACGGGCAGAGTTTCAGTAAGATGTTGCGTCGTGCCGCCTCGTTGGAAAAGGGTGCATGTATATTCGGTTACTATGTGAAAGACCCCCGTGCTTACGGCGTTGTGGAGTTTGACGAGCAGGGGAAAGTTCTTTCGTTGGAGGAGAAACCTGCCTGCCCAAAGAGTCATTTTGCGGTGCCAGGTCTGTACTTCTACGATGAGAGCGTCTGCGAAAAGGCGGCACAGTTGAAACCTTCGGCACGAGGAGAATATGAGATAACCGACCTGAACAAGGTCTATATGGAGGAGGGTAGTCTGCATGTGGAGTTGTTCGGCAGGGGTTTTGCCTGGTTAGACACGGGCAACTGTGACAGTTTGCTTGATGCGGGCAATTTCATATCGACGATACAGAACCGTCAGGGCTTCTATGTGAGTTGCATAGAGGAAATAGCATGGCGGAACGGATGGATTGACACTGAGGCTCTACACCGATTGGGAGAAGAGTTAGGTAAGACCCAATACGGGCAGTACTTATTGGGGCTTGATAATCGTTAGGAGTTATGCGCACAAGGCGGGTAATAGGTTTGCTTGGCATTGTTTTGTCGGTATGCAGTTTGAGTTTTGCCGCAGGTCGTGAGTCTGGGACCAATGCTTACAGTGTATTGCACTACTCGGTGGAGGACGGGTTAAGTCAGAACACCGTGATGGCTATTTTGCAGGACGACGACGGCTATATGTGGTTCGGTACATGGGACGGTCTGAACCGTTTTGACGGTTACACCTTCACGACATACAAGTCGTCGCCCCGTACGGACCAGAAAATGAAGAACAGCCGTATTCATTTCATCTACGAGGACGCATTGCACTATATATGGGTGCAGACTTACGACGGGAACATTCATCGTTTTGACAAGCATACAGAGGAGTTCTACTCGCCAGAAGAGCCAATGGAACACCTGCACAACCACACCCACACCTTGTACACAGAGCCACGCAAAGGGGAGTTATGGTTTGCGGGGATAGAAAACATCTTGAAGACAGACAACAGGGAGAAGTCAGCCAGTCCAAAGGTAACGCGTTACCCGTTGCAGAGTCCGTCGCATTTCTTGGTAACGGACACGGAGTGTAATGTATGGTACGATGACAGCGGGGTGTTACATTGCATTGATTCGACAGGTAACGACAGTCGGTTTGTGCCGCAGGGCAAGGAGAGCGACGAGCAGTTTCTGTCGTGTTTTGTGGATAAGCACAGCCTATTGTTCGGCACGGACAGGGGTAGCATCTGGCGATATTTTCTGCAGGATGGGCGTTTTGAGCAGATCCGTACGAACAGCATAACGGATATTACGGACATACAGGTGTTGGACGACGGCAGTATTATGTTCAGTACTTCGTCGGAGGGCTTTTTCGTGTATGATGTAAAGTCGGGCAGGCTTCAGCAATACTCGGCGAAGACAGACCCGTCCATCCATTCGAACCAGTTCATCTCGATAGACCTTGACTCGCATGGCGTGGCGTGGTTGGAGAACACGGAATACGGTATATTCCGTTATCGAACGAAGGACCGCAGTTTGAAGCATTTGCGTCCTGACATAGACGAGCGTTACAAGGGCTTGCTTGCGCCGAACTTCCTTTTGATAGAGGACTTGTACGGCAACACATGGGTCAATCCGAACGGAGGAGGTTTCGGTCGGTACGATTACGCATCGGACGAGTTGGAGAACCCGATAGACGGACTGACGAACATGATCCATACGGCATATTCGGACCGTAGCGGGATTTTGTGGATTAGTACTTACGACAAGGGCGTTGACCAAGTGAACATGAAGCCGTCGCCGTTTAATGTGACGGATATCCGCAAGCCCAACCAATACTTGAGCGAAGTGCGTGCCATTTGCGAACTGAGCAACGGGGATGTGCTGATGGCCAACAAAGGCGGGAATGTGGCAGTGTATGACAGTAACCTGCACAGCAAAGGGGAATTGCCTGTGAAGGACTTGGTATATTGCATACACGAGGACCGCAACGGGAATGTATGGTTCGGGACTCGTGGTTCGGGTCTGATGAAAGGGGAGATGACAGGGAGCGGGATAGTGGATATCCGCCCCTTTGATGCGGACAGTGCGGACTATGCATTGTTGTCGAAAGATGTGTATTCCATAGCAGAAGGGGAAGACGGTACGCTGTATGTCGGTACATACGGGGGAGGAGTAAATATCCTGCGTGACGGTCGGTTTATCCACAGCGGCAACCAGTGGGCAGATTATCCGTTGAGCAAGGCGGGACAGGTGCGAGATATACTGTTGGACGGAGACAGTGTGCTATGGGCTGCAACGACGAAGGGATTGTTGCGTACGGAACTGTCGTCGTTGTCGTGCAGTTTTGTCCCTTACTATGATATCACCTGCCTGCACAGGGACAAGCAAGGCCGTATGTGGTGCGGAAGTTACGGAGCCGGACTGAACAGGGTGATTGCAGGTGACAGTGTGGAGGATATACGCTTGGAGATTTGTGTGGGGAAGGAAATTTTGGGGAACGACATTATTCTGAACATAGTAGAAGACGAGTACGGGATATTGTGGTTGGTGTCGGAGCGTCCGTTGATGCGATACAATCCGAATGACAGCACCTACCAATACTTTAATCCGTTGAATCGTGTTCCTTCGGGCTACTTCAGTGAGTCTGCCGCGATGCAACTGCAGACGGGATTGATTGTGTTGGGTTACAACAGCGGGTTCTGCACTTTTATGCCGCAGTTGATACTGCACTCGGACGATGTTCCTCCTCTTATGCTGACGAAGTTCGAGTTGTTCAACAAAGAAGTGGAGATAGGCGGGAAAGGGTCGCCATTGAAAGAGAGTATCTCGTACACAGACAAGATAGTGCTGCGTCCCAAGCAGGGCGTATTCAGCATAGAGTTTGCGGCATTGGACTATGAAGATGCGGGTAAGATACGCTACGCCTATATGTTAGAGGGTTTTGAGGACGATTGGAACTATGTTGATTCGCGGCGTGTCACCTACACAAACTTGCCGAACGGGACTTATCGTTTTTGTGTGAAGAGTACGAATGCGGAGGGTATATGGACAGATAACCAGCGGGAACTGACCATCAAGGTACTTCCCACTTTCTGGGAAACGGGTTGGGCGATTGTTCTATACATTGTTGTTGCACTGCTGACGCTATGGATTGCGTTCAGATTGTTTTCGACCTATAGCGATCTGCAGCACAAGGTTCAGTTGGAGCAGACAGTTACAGACATCAAGTTACGGTTCTTCACGAACATCTCTCACGAGTTGCGTACTCCTTTGACGCTCATTTCTGGTCCGGTGGAAAATATCCTAAAGACAGAGCGTATCTCGCAGAGTGTACGCGACCAGTTGGAGATTGTGCAGAACAACTGCAACAGGATGCTCCGTTTGATTAACGAGATTCTTGATTTCCGTAAGATACAGAACAAGAAGATGCGTCTGAAGATACAAGAAACAGACTTGGCGGCATTGACGGAGAACACTTGTGCGAACTTCTCGAAAGAAGCATACGACAAACATATTACCTTTGAGATAGAGAACAGGACTGAAGACCTGAAGGTGTGGGTTGACAAGGAGAAAGTGGATATTATCCTATACAATATTCTCTCGAATGCGTTCAAGTTTACTCCTGCAGGTAAGAAGATAAAAGTGGTTGTGTCGCAGAAACCCAATTTTGCCATAGTTCAAGTGAGCGACGAAGGTGTGGGTATTCCTTTGGACAAGCGTTCGATACTTTTTGAGCGTTTTACCTCACAGAATGAGATAAAGAACTACAGTGCCGTTTCCAGCACGGGCATAGGATTGAACCTCGTGAAAGAATTGGTGGACATGCACAAAGGGTTTATCGAAGTGGACAGCGAGGTAAACAAGGGGACTACATTCACTATCATGTTCCGCTTGGGGAAAGAGCATTTCGGGAACGAGGTTGATTTTGTTTCCTATTCGCAACAATCGCAATTGAAAGACGAGCCGAAGCGCGGGATAGACAAGAGTGAGCCTTCGCCAACGAAAGAACAGACGATGCTGATAGTGGAGGACAATCAGGATATGCGCGAGTTCCTGAGCAAGATGTTCCAAAGCGATTTCCAGATTAAGACTGCGCACGACGGCAAGGAAGGCTTGGACATTGCCAGAGAGGAGGTGCCTGATATTATCATCTCGGATTTGATGATGCCGAACATGGACGGATTGGAACTGACAGAGAAGATAAAAGGTGACTCGAGCATTAACCATATCCCTGTTATTCTGCTGACTGCGAAATCGAACATCGAGAGCCGATTAGACGCGATGCACTACGGGGCAGATGACTATATCACGAAGCCGTTCTCGTCGGAATATCTGAAAGCGCGCGTAGAGAACCTACTGAAACAGCGTCAGCAACTGCAGGAGAACTACAGGAAGACCCTGCTGAGTCTGCAACCGAAAGAGGTGAAGACGCAATCGCCTAACGACATATTCATTGCCAAGTTAATGGACTTTATGGAGCGGAATATGGACAACAACGACTTGATAGTGGAAGATATGGTAAGCGAGATGGCATTGGGTAGGACAGTATTCTTCAACAAGTTGAAGAGTCTGACGGGGTTGTCGCCTGTTGAGTTTATCCGTGAAGTCCGCATCAAGCGTGCCGCCCAACTGCTAAAATCGGGGACCTATAATATCACCGAGATAACCTATATGGTGGGGATGAATGACAGTCGTTACTTCTCGAAGTGCTTCAAAGCCGTGTACGGTATGACGCCTACGGAATACAAGAAAAAGGAGTGTAACTGAGATGAGGAAGTTGTTTGTGGTGATATTGGCAAGTTGTTTGCTATGTAGTTGCCAGCGTACGAAGCCTCAGGCTCCGAGTCACCGTCAGGCACAGGACACGGCACAAGTGGCGTTGCTTCTGATGACGCAACGCATGGCGGAGGAAGCCGACAAAGAATTGACGAACTATGTGAATCATGTTGATTCGGGGTACACTTTGAATGAATCGGGCATTTGGTACAGATACACCAAGCGTACCGATGAGAAGCGTTGGCAAAAGGGAGAGGATGTAGAACTGCATGCGCAGATATTTACGATGGACGGGAAACTGCTGACAGACAGCAGGGAAACGATAGCGTTAGGCAAGGGAGAGACGCTGCAATCGGTTGAGAACATTCTGCAAACGATGAGGAGAGGCGAGGCTTGCGAGTTGCTTATTCCATGGTATCAAGCATTCGGGGTGTCCGGAAGCGAAGAGGTTCCGCCCTATACGAACATAAAAATAAATATGGAAACATACACAACAGACTAAGCGAATGAAACATTCTATTATTCTTATTGCGCTTTTCGGTCTTGCATCTGCCTTTTGTATGCAGAGTTGCAACAGCAGTCAGACCTACGCAAAAGATCTGAAGAAAGAAAAGAAAATGATTGATGATTATATTGCGCGGAACAATATCAACATTATCTATGCTGCCCCTTCGGACGGGAATTGGGGTGAGCGTGATTATTTGCAAGTAGGGGATTACTGTTATTTTCATCTGAGCAAGGCAGGGGATACGGACCAAGACTCGTTGGTGTACAAAGATATTGTCCTGCTTCGTTACAGGCAATACACCTTGGATGCATATCAGAAGATTATCAAGGACTGCTGGACCATCAATGAAGCGGCAGACCCTGTGGAGTTTCAGTATGGCGTATCGTCGTCGAGCGTGTTGTCGGGTTGGTTGTTAGCCCTACCCTATTTGAAATACAATGCCGCAGAAGGCAAACTGATTTGCCCAAGCAAGTTAGGTTCGAGTGATGCCATTTCGGATGTAACACCATACGGTTATGATATGAAGATACAAATACGCAAATTTTAACATACTCTATTCTTATGTCACTTGTCAAATCTATTTCAGGCATTCGCGGAACGATAGGAGGTTCCGTAGGAGAGGGATTAAATCCGGTAGATATTGTTCGTTTTACCGCAGCATACGCGACGCAGCGTGCTAACAATCTGCCACAGAACAGGAAGATAGTGGTTGGCAGGGATGCGCGCATATCCGGAGAGA
Organism: Prevotella sp. P5-108; assembly: GCA_963636305.1. Lineage (GTDB taxonomy): Bacteria > Bacteroidota > Bacteroidia > Bacteroidales > Paludibacteraceae > Colicola. Next base: position 3,461 of record CAVHKB010000003.1, on the reverse strand, counting down.
TGGTTGACTTGCTCGTTACGGGTACATTGCTGGGAATGGGATACGATGTGGTTAATATCGGTTTGGCTACAACGCCTACTACAGAACTGGCGGTTGTGGGAGAGAAAGCAGCAGGAGGTATTATATTGACGGCATCTCACAACCCTAAACAATGGAACGCGCTTAAACTGCTGAATGAGAAAGGAGAGTTCCTGAACGATGCAGAGGGAAAAGAAGTCCTTCGCATTGCGGAAGAAGAGTCTTTTGTATTCTCGGAGGTGGACGATATAGGGCATATTGACCATAAAGACTATTTGCCGTATCATATCAACAATGTACTTTCGTTGCCGTTAGTAGATAAGAAGAGTATTGAGAAAGCCGACTTTACAGTGGCTATTGATTGTGTGAACTCGGTGGGAGGTATAGCCATTCCAGCGATACTGAAAGCATTGGGTGTGAAGAATATCATTGAACTTAATTGCACTCCAAATGGGAAGTTTCCTCACAACCCGGAACCTCTGCCACAGCACCTGACTGAAATCTCGGACTTAATACGCAAGAACCGAGTAGATGTCGGTTTTGTAGTAGATCCTGATGTAGACCGTTTGGCTATTATCTGTGAGAACGGCGATATGTTTGGTGAGGAGTATACTTTGGTGTCGGTAGCAGATTATGTGCTGCGACATACGCCCGGCAATACAGTGAGCAATATGAGCAGTACTCGTGCGTTGAATGATATTACGAAGCGTTATGGCGGGTCTTATTCTGCAAGTGCAGTAGGAGAAGTGAATGTGGTAGCAGAGATGAAGCGTACAGCGGCAGTAATTGGAGGTGAGGGTAATGGTGGTGTAATCTATCCTGCAAGTCATTACGGCAGAGATGCACTTGTCGGTATTGCTCTGTTCTTGAGTAATTTGGCGCAGCAGGGTATAAGAGTGTCGGAACTAAAACAACAGTTCCCACAGTATTTCATTTCGAAAAACCGTATTGATCTAACACCATCGATTGATGTTGATTCGTTGCTTCAACAAGTAAAGGAACTCTACAAGAAAGAGCAACTTAATGACAAAGACGGTGTTAAGATAGACTTCAAAGAGGGTTGGGTGCATTTACGCAAGTCGAATACAGAGCCTATTATTCGAGTTTATTCGGAGGCCGCATCTGAAAAGAAAGCAAATGCTTTGGCGCAACAAATTATAGATGATATACACACGATAGTAGCCCATTGACGAACTATGGAGATACTCATTACGAACGATGACGGGTTCAACTCGGAAGGGTTGTATGTCCTTGTGCGGCAGATGCAAGCATTAGGGCATGTTACAGTTGTAGCCCCTGACGGTGCGAGAAGCGGGCAATCAAGTGCCATCAGTGTAATGAAACCGATGCGACTGAAGAGGATGGAATTTGCAGGGAGCAAGGATGTGGATTTTTATGTCAGTAATGGCACCCCCGCTGATTGTGTAAAGTTGGCACTTAATGTTCTGTATAAAGACCACTACCCTGATCTTGTGGTTTCGGGAGTTAATCATGGCTCGAATGCTTCGGTTAATGTTGTTTATTCGGGTACGATGGGAGCGATATTCGTAGCCGCAGAACACAGTATTCCTGCCATTGGGTTTTCTTTGTGCGCGCATGAAGCAAGTGCGGACTTTTCTGCGTTGGAGCGTTATATTTGTCCTTTGACAGAGAAATTGTTATCCCGTCCGTTTCCTTACGGATTTTGCTATAACATCAATGCACCGAAGGGACCTATTGCAGGTGTAAGGGTTACACGCCAATGCAAAGGTTATTGGGAGAAAGAGATGAGGGAGTATGTAGATCCGAGCGGCGAGCCATTTTACTGGTTGGTTGGGAATTTTGTCAACTGTGAACCGAATAGCGAAGATACAGACGAGTGGGCATTATCGCACGGCTATATTGCTATTACGCCCACTTCTATTGACATGACAGATAGCAGATGGAACGATTTGACAGATATTGGATTGGTTTCGTTATAGGGTTGGTGTTGCCTGCGATATTCGGATATCTTTATATTGACCAGATGAACTTGTGGTATGCACTTAAGACATTCCAGTTTCAAGCGGGTTCCATACTGAACAAGTTGCTGTTGGTTAGTGTTTTCCCTGATTTGGCATTGTTGTTTCTATTTTATTTGACAGATACATGGAAGTTGTCTAAGGGGGTGCTTCTTGGAGCGATGCCCTATATACTTGCGAGTATCGTTGTTTCCATGTAGCGTCGTTTATGAAGTATTTCATTATATCGGGAGAAGCATCGGGCGATTTACATGGCGCCGGACTTATTAGTGAGTTGCAGCGTCTTGACCCTTTGGCAGAATTTAGGGGGCTTGGAGGTGACGAGATGGAGCGTGCAGGCTGTGAACTTGTGCAACACTACCGTAATATGGCCTTTATGGGAATAAGTGCCGTATTACGAAATCTCCATAAAGTGAATGAGAACTTCCGTTTGACACAAGACGCCTTAGTGAAGTATCAACCCGATGCGTTGATACTGATAGATTATCCTTCCTTTAATTTGAGGATTGCCCAATTCTGCAAGAAACATCTTGACGGCGTCAAGATATTCTATTACATCCCTCCAAAAGTGTGGGCATGGAAATCGTGGAGGGTACATAAGATTGCCGAATTATCTAATCTTGTGCTTGCTATTTTCCCTTTTGAACCGTCGTTCTATCAGCGTTACGGCTATAAGGCTCTGTATGTGGGCAATCCTACTATGGACAGTATCCGAGCGTATCAGCAATTACATAACGAGACCTCTCCAAAAAGAGAGCATCTTATTGCCATTCTGCCCGGTTCGAGGAAGCAAGAAATAGAGAAGTGTCTTCCTACGATGCTGCAAGCCGCGAGAAAGATTGAAGGATATAAGATTGTAGTGGCAGGTGCGCCTTGTATGGAGTCTGCTTTCTATGAGAAGTATCTGCAAGGTGAGCAGATTGTATTTGGTGAGACCTATCGTTTGCTTACCGAGGCAGAAGTCGCCATTGTGAATTCAGGCACTGCCACATTAGAGACTGCGCTTCTTCGTTGTCCGCAGGTAGCGGTGTATCATATCGCCTGTGGCAAGTTCCTATGGAATATCCGTAAACTTGTATTCAAAATACCATTCTTCACTTTGGTGAACATATTAGGGAACAAAGAAGTTATCAAGGAGTATATAGGTCCTCTCTTTACGGCAGAGAATATAGAAAGCGGCGTGCGCCAATTACTTACGGACAAGAGTTGCCGCAGCAAGATATTGAAAGACTACGATGATATTGCGGCTACGATAGGAGAGGGCAATGCTGCAGAGAATGCCGCACGATATATTGTGAATTACGGCAAGTGATGCCTTGCTTGTGCAGCGTATTTTCGGATTATTTTCGCCTAAAATCCGATTATTTTATCTCATTATAGAAAATATCTTGCAGATTATTTGCACGATTAAAAAAAACATTATAATTTTGCAGGGTATTATAT
>CAVHKB010000002.1:0-40480 GCA_963636305.1 Prevotella sp. P5-108 | reverse complement strand
AAATTATTCAAATAAAAAATATCTTTGTAAACGGACGCTATCGCGTATTACCATGAATTAACCATAAAAGCAGCGTATGGTTTTCTTTATAGACAAATATTACCACAAATTATTCAAATAAAAAGAATACTAATATCCATACAACATATTACCCTAAATTATTCAAATAGAAGACAAACGCAGTATTCAGAAAAACGGTTGTTCTGTATCGCTCTTGATACAAAATGCCTCACCATATAGTAAAGAAATAACTCACCATATACTAACGAAATACCTCACCGATATACTAACGAACGCACTATTTTGATGCGGTTGGTGGGGATAGCGTAGAAATTTATTTGGATAAATCAATAAATTATAGTACTTTTGCACTCGAATCGTACAAGCAGTGCGAGGAGAAAGTCTGTTCTGCATATAGCAGAATGACAGAATAAGCAGATAATCACTGTGTCCCCATTGAGTGGAATAGTGAACTGCCAAGCCTGACCGGATGGAGTGCGGCAGGCGGGAAAATAGACATACACTCCATATAGTAGCGTTTGCTATTTATTCGAGATACTCCGAAAAATTGCCGTTTTGAAGCAGTATACGAATTGAATAGGTTCAGCATACGCCCGCGCGTTAGCGTGGGCAGAACTTATTTCGTATACGGGTTACGGCAATTACCTCGGAGGTCATAAGGGAAGCCACACGCTTTTTCTTTTGCCCTTCCTGTTAGGTATTTGCCGTTCCCGTATCCTCTGATAAGTAGCGCAGCGCATAGCGTTGTGCAATGAAATCTACCCCTATCGATTCGCCTGACGAGCAGCGTCAGGTGAAGTCCAAAGAGCGTGTTGCTGCACACGGCGAGGTGTTCACCGCCGAGCGAGAGGTGAATGCCATGCTCGATTTGGTGCAGGCAGAGACGGAGCGTATCGACTCCCGTTTCTTGGAGCCTGCGTGCGGCGACGGCAATTTCCTGATAGCCATACTCCGCCGTAAGATGGCGGTGGTAGCCCGCGAGAGCGGCAAGAGCCGCACCGACTACGAACGCAACACTTGCCGTGCGGTGGCAAGCATCTATGGAGTGGAGTTGCTGCCCGACAACGCAGAACAGTGCCGAACCCGTCTATTCCGCTATGTAGCCGACTGCTATCGCAACACTTTCCCTGCTGTATTTCAAAACGATACTGCCCCGCAAGACCATGCGTTCTTGCGGTCGGTGCGCTATTTGCTTTCACGCAATATCATCTGCGGCGATGCACTGACCTATACCACTCACGACGGTGAACCGATTGTGTTTAGCGAGTGGACATTCATTGGCGAGCAGGTTAGCCGCTGCGATTTTCGTTTCCATTTCTTGGTCGAGAAAGAATATCAGTATGCGCTTTTCGATGAGCAGGGCGAGGCGCAACGCTTCGACGAACCTGTTCATGCCTATCCGCCTATCCATTTTTCTCAACTCTATACCTATGAAAACCAATGAGTACACGCCGGACATCTTGAACTGTCTGGCGAACCTGAGCAACGACGAAGTCTTTACCCCACCCGAGGTAGCGAATGCCATGCTTGACCTCTTGCCGCAGGACTTGTTCTGCAACCCCGACACTCGCTTTCTCGACCCGTGCAGCAAGAGCGGGGTGTTCCTGCGGGAGATAACCAAACGCCTGATTGCGGGCTTAGCAGACCAAATCCCCAACCTGCAAGAGCGGGTGACACATATCCTGACGCACCAAGTCTATGGCGTGGCTCTGACAACGCTTACCGCCGAGATGAGCCGCCGCACACTCTATTGTGCCAAGCGGGCGAACAGCGAATACTCTGTAGCACCACTCCCCACCGAAGACGGCAATATCTATTTCCGACGCCTGCACCACCAATGGGAGAACGGACGCTGCAAACACTGCGGTGCCAATCAAAAGGCGTACGAGCGCAACGACAGTTTGGAAACTTACGCCTATCCTTTTATCCATCAACCGATTAAAACGATATTCCCTATGCAATTTGATGTCATTATCGGCAACCCACCGTACCAATTGAGCGACGGAGGCGGCACGGGTTCGAGTGCAATGCCTATCTATCAATACTTTGTGGAAAATGCAATCAAACTCAAGCCCCGTTATCTTACAATGATTATTCCCTCGCGTTGGTTTGCAGGGGGTAAAGGGTTGGACGAGTTCCGTGCGAATATGTTGAAGTCCAAACATATTACAACAATTGTGGATTATCCCAATAGTGCAGATTGTTTTCCGGGAGTTATTATCGCAGGTGGTGTAAATTATTTTCTGTGGCAAGCGGACTATGAGGGGGATTGTGAGGTAGTTAACAAGTCGGGCGAAAATACGGTATCTAAAAAGGAGCGTAGCCTATCGGAGTATGATGTGTTTATTCGTGATAACACAGCGGTAGAAATAATTCGCAAAGTGCGAGCAAAGAAAGAAAAGACTTTAGACTCTGTGGTGCATTCTCGTAATTGCTTTAATTTGCTCAGTAAAGAACAAGGACATACTATGCAGAAAGCCAATGATTGTGTGTTGTTTTCTCTCAATGGTAAGTCTTATATCAGTAAGAAGGCAATTACGGATAGAGATAAGTTGCAATCCAAATACAAGGTAATGATGACTAAAGCAATGTCTGGAGGAAATAAGCCCGGTTCAGACGGCAAATATGTAGTTATTTCTACCTTAAGAGTTTTAGAACCCAATGAGGTATGTACAGAAACTTACCTCTGTATAGGCGATTTTGGGAATAAGACAGAAGCGGATAATCTATTGTTGTATATGAAGACACAGTTTGTTCGTTTCCTGTTGTTACAGGCTTTAACCTCAATCAACATATCGAAAGACAAGTTCTTGTTTGTCCCCTTGCAAGACTTTTCACATGCATGGACGGACGAGGAATTGTATGAGAAATACGGTTTGTCGCCAAAAGAACAATCTTTTATCGAAGGTATGATACGCCCGATGGAGTAAATTCTACCCTGTATCTGACCCGTAGGTGACCCGTATCTGACCCGTAAATATCTATTCACCGTAAACAACACCCCGTCTATGGAAACAACCTCCACCCAAGAAGTACTGCCGAGCGGCAAACGCCCGAGTGTGCAGATATACATCTACAGCGACACCGCTTTCCCCGGTTGGCTCAAGATAGGTAAGACTACACGCCACGATGTGCAGGAGCGTATCGCCGAGCAACACCCTATCACCGAACCCAAGAAGACTTACCACCTCGAGTGGTACGGCAGTGCGTTCTATGCCGACGGCAGTGGCGACTCCTTTGCCGACAAGGATATTCACCGCTACCTGCGCCGACACAGATTTACGATGGCGGGGGAGTGGTGCCGATGTTCGCTCAAGCAAGCCCTGAATGCCTACGAGGCTGTACGCCAACGCTGCGAGATAGAGGAAGAGCGACATCTGTCGTTCCCCATGCGCGATGAACAACGCGAGGCGGTGGAGAAGACCTACGCCTATTTTCAGCGAGAGGATGCCAAACCCAAACACACCACGCCGCACTTCCTATGGAACGCCAAGATGCGCTTCGGCAAGACTTTTACCACCTATCAGTTGGCAAAACGAATGCACGCCAAGCGGGTGCTGGTACTGACTTTCAAGCCCGCTGTGGAAGAGTCGTGGCACGACGACTTGATGTACCACACCGATTTTGAGGGGTGGCAGTTCTTCTCTTCGCACGCTGAACAAGACCCTTCGACCCTCGATACCACACGCCCTATTGTCTGTTTCGGTTCGTTCCAAGACTATTTGGGCAGGAACGATATGGGCGGTATCAAAGCCAAGAACGAGTGGGTGCATACCATCAACTGGGATTTGATAGTGCTTGACGAATACCATTTCGGAGCATGGAACGAGAACGCCAAGAACCTGCTTGACAACGGGGAGAAGTCCGACCGACAGAACATCAGCGAGCAGAACGACATCTTACGGGAGGACGGATACGATGTGCAGTCGGGGCAACTGTGGGACGAGGAGAGTATTCCTATTACGGGGCGGCATTTCCTCTACCTGAGCGGTACGCCTTTCCGTGCGCTGAACAACGGCGAGTTTCTCGAAGACCAAGTGTTCAACTGGACTTACCAAGACGAGCAGCAACGCAAAGCCTCGTTTGCGGGTAGCCCCAACCCCTACGAGGAACTGCCCACGATGGTGATGATGACTTACCAAATGCCCTCCAACCTTGGTGCGATGTACGAGCAGTACGATATGAACGAGTTCGACCTCAACGAGTTCTTTCGGGCAGAGGGAGCAGGCAAAGATGCGCATTTCCAGCACGAGAATGCCGTGCAGAAATGGCTTGACATTCTGCGGGGCAAAGCCTCTATCTTCTCCAAGTCCGACGACCCGAACAATGTGGCACCGCCGCTGCCCTACAGCGATACCCGATTGCTCGATATGTGCAACCACACGATGTGGTTCCTCTACAGCGTGAGCAGTTGCGACGCTATGGAAAACCTGCTGCGCCGACCTGCGAACAATTTCTATCAGGGCTACACCATAGTCAATTGCAGCGGCACACAAGCGGGGGTGGGGCTTGAGGCTTTGGTGCCTGTGCGGGAGGCGATGGGCGATAATCCCGCCGCCACGAAGACTATCACACTTACCTGCGGCAAACTGACGACAGGCGTTACTATCAAGCCTTTGGGCGGCATATTCATGCTGCGCAACTGCTCCTCGCCGGAGACTTATTTCCAAGCCGCCTTTCGGGTACAGTCGCCGTGGACGGCTGCGTCTGCCAGCGACCCCACTCGACGGGAGATACTGAAACGCACCTGTTATGTGTTCGACTTTGCGCCTAACCGTGCCTTGCGGGAGGTGGTGAGTTATGCCAACCAGTTGAGCCTTCGCCGCCAAGCCAATGCCACCGAGAAAGTGGCAGAGTTTGTACATTTCCTGCCTATCTTGCAGTTTGACGGCAGCAGTATGCAAGCGGTGAATGCCACTCAAATACTCGACTTTGTGGACAACGGTACGACGGCGACGCTGCTTGCCCGACGCTGGAACAGTGCGTCGTTAGTGATTGTTACCAACGAGGTGCTGCAGCGGGTACTCAACAATCCCGAAGCCATGAAAGCCGTTATGAAGATAGAGGGTTTTCGGTCGTTGGGCGGCGACATCATCGAGACCATCGTCAACAAAGCAGACCGTATCAAGAAACTGAAAAGCAAAGGGGACGAGGCTACCAAGCAGGACAAAAAGGAACTGACGGAAGAGGAAAAGGATTACAAGTCGAACCGCCGCAAGGTGCAAGAGAAACTGATGAAGTTTGCCACCCGTATTCCTATCTTTATGTACCTGACCGATTACCGTGAGGAGGCACTGACGGATATTATACGCAAACTTGAGCCGGAACTGTTCGAGCGGGTGACGGGGCTTACGATAGAGGATTTCGAACTGCTGCTCTCGGTGGGGCTGTTCAACGACTGCCAGATTAATGACGCAATCTTGAAGTTCCGCCGCTACGAGGACTCCTCTTTGGAGTACACGGGTATCAATCGCCACGAGGACGAGCAGTATGTGGGTGCCTTCTCCTCGCGCGTCGCCAAGCAGGTTATCATTCGACAAAAATAGGATTTCTTGCCGATACTTCCTTAATTATTGTCTTTTTAGTTTGGTATTTGCGTAACTACGCAATATGATGTGCATTAGCGTTTGTTTCCAAGTATTACTGTCCGGTAAACATCCAACTTTATTCGATACTAAACGGATAAAAATCGGTTAGTTCTTTTTGTAGAATCAGCCTTTCGTTGCAATTTTGTATTGCACAACCTAAAAACCTTACAACGATGGGCAAAATTACAAATTATTCCGGACAGCAATAAATAAAAATATGAGAGTGCAAAAGACAATGTTTTGCTCTCAAAAGCGGGAGTGATATAACCTGCTCTATTGTAAAATTTGATACTTTAGTACGATTGGCGTTGCCTCAAAATGGATTTGATGTTATTCCAATGCACGATAAATGCCGCCTGGTAATGACTTCACTATTCCACGAAACTCCATTTGAAGCAGCAATGACGACACTTTGGAGTACGGCATTTGCGTTTCCATTACCAACAGATTGATATGCAGACCTTCTATATTCTCATGAAGTATTTTGAGAAGAGCATCTTCCTCGTCGCTTAAATCGGTGAATATTTTTGTTTGCAAGGGTGCAGACGGCTTATTTACATCCCATTGCATTGCCTGCAAGATATCCGAACCACTCTCCACTAACATTGCCTTGTTCTGCTTGATAAGGGCATTGCAACCTGCAGAACAGATATCGTCTACTCTACCGGGAATAGTAAACACATCTCTGTCGTAAGAGTTGGCCATCTCTGCAGTTAGCAGAGAACCTCCTTTCTCTTTTGATTCGACCACCAAAGTGGCATCGCTCAAGCCTGCTATAATACGGTTTCTTGCTACAAAATTCTGCCTATCAGGTTGTGTTCCACTAATATACTCGGTTAATAGGCCACCATTCTGTAATGCAGCCACAGCCGTATTTCTATGCACTGCAGGATAGATCCTATCCAATCCATGACCCGGGATAATAATTGTAGATAGACCTGCTTCTAATGCAGCCCGATGTGCAGTAATGTCTATACCGTACGCCAAACCACTCACGATGGTAACATCTTTTGACGAGGCTGCTATGTCCAATATGCAGCGTCTGCATATCTCTTTTCCCCGTTCGGTTGGAACACGAGTACCCACAACGGACAGGAAGTGACCGTTATTTAAGTTCAAGTTTCCTTTGCCGAACAACAATAATGGTGCATCGGGACATTCACGCAAGCGATATGGGTAGTTGTCGTCCTGAAAGTAGTATGTAGTAAGATGATGTTCCGAGATAAAGTCCAACTCCTTATCTGCACGGGACAGCACTTTGTTACGGCTACCTATAATTGCCGATACCACTGAAGGGTGGATATTAGGTATTTCTTCTATTTCCTTATTGGTCGCGGCAAAGACATCCTTCGCCGAACCAAAGTAGCCGATTAGCAGTTTGGAGTGGCGCAATCCTATTGCAGGTAATAGACCTATTGCGATTTGATATCTTAACTCACTTTCTTCCGACATAGATAGATTATTGCAAAACAGCCGATGAATACACCTATTATATCTGCTATCCAATCGAACCAGTCTCCTGTACGCGGCGGGAAATAATACTCCTGTAAGAGTTCGATTACGCCCCCATATACGACAGGTAGCAGACTGCCTAAAATGATTGTTTTCCGAACAGACACCTGATTGTACAGCATAGTATATACGAATATGGATGCAAGCGCAAGATACATTAGCAGGTGTACTATCTTATCGAAATGCGGAATAGCAGCCGTGAAAGACATAAAAGAGATATTGACATCCCGCATCAAGGACAGATACAGTATTATTGCTGCCACAAGGAAAGTGGGGATATAGGTCAATACTCTTTTCATCGGGGGCTAATGTATGAGGTTATGACCTGTCATCTCTGCGGGTTGGGGCAGATTGAGAATATGGCATAATGACGGTGCTACATCGGCAAGAATACCATCGCTCACTTGTGCGTGTTTGTTTTCTGATACATAAACAAAGGGTACGGGGTTTAATGAGTGAGCCGTGTTGGGTGTTCCGTCGGAGTTCAAAGCGTGGTCGGCGTTACCATGGTCTGCAATAATAATTACTTCGTAGTTATTTTTACGAGCCGCATCTATCACCTTGCCGACACATGTATCGATGGTTTCGACTGCTTTCTGTATAGCAGCGTACACGCCTGTATGTCCGACCATGTCTCCATTGGCAAAGTTCAATGTGATATAGTCGTATTTTTGCGTATCCAATGCTTTCACCAAGGCTTCTGTTACCTGCGGGGCAGACATTTCCGGTTGCAAATCATAGGTTGCGACTTTAGGAGAAGGTATCAGAATACGGTCTTCCCCTGCAAATGGTGCCTCTCGTCCACCGGAGAAGAAAAATGTTACATGTGCGAATTTCTCGGTTTCGGCTATACGCAGTTGCTTCAGCCCTGCTTTTGACACTATTTCGCCCAATGTGTTCTCGACATTTTCTTTAGGGAACAGAATGTGTACACCTGTGAATGAGGAATCATAGGGGGTCATGCAATAGTACTGCAAGTTTTTGACAGTATGCATGCCTGCTTCGGACATATCTTGTTGTGTCAAGACGATGGTGATTTCTTTTGCGCGGTCGTTGCGGTAGTTAAAGAAGATTACCACATCTCCCTCCTGTATGGTTGCCAGAGGTTTGCCACAGGCATCTACGGCGACAATAGGCTTGATAAATTCATCGGTTATTCCTTCTGCATAGGAATTGCGCATTGCTTCCAAGAGGTCGGTAGCGGGTGTTCCTTGTCCATTCACCAACAAATCGTAGGCGAACTTAATACGCTCCCAGCGTTTATCGCGGTCCATTGCATAATAACGGCCGCAGATGCTTGCGATATGCCCTGCTGTTGTGGCGCAATGTTTTTGCAGTTCCTCTATAAAACCTATACCGCTTTTGGGGTCCGTGTCACGGCCATCCATGAAACAGTGAACGAATGTTTTGTCTATTCCATAAATTTTGGCAATCTCGCACAGTTTGAATAGGTGTTCAAGACTACTGTGTACCCCACCATTGGAGGTTAGTCCCATGAAATGCATCTGTTTTCCATGCTTTTTGGCATAACTGAATGCGGATACTATTTCGGGGTTTTGGAGTATAGAGTTGTCTTTGCAGGCTCTGTTGATTTTAACCAAATCCTGATATACGATTCTTCCTGCTCCGATGTTCAAGTGACCTACTTCCGAGTTTCCCATTTGTCCATCGGGCAATCCTACATTCTCGCCGGATGCTTGCAACTGCGAGTGAGGATATGTAGCCAACAGTTTGTCCCAGTTAGGTGTCGGGGTGGAATAAATTGCATCGGATTTGGATTTATCTCCTATCCCCCAACCGTCTAAAATCATTAAAAGTGCTTTTTTCATATTCTGTATTTTATCTATTATCCTTGTAGATTCTGTCCATCATACGCTTGTCTTCGTTTTCCTTAAGCGTTTGGCGTTTGTCGTAAGTACGTTTGCCTTGACACAATGCTATTTCGAGTTTTGCCAACCCTTTTTCATTGATGAACAAGCGTAGCGGAATGATTGTTTTACCTGTTTCTTTTGTTTGACGCTGCAACTTGAGCAGTTCTTTGTGATGCAGAAGAAGTTTCCTGTCGCGCAAGGGCGCATGATTATTGTATGTGCCGAGTGCATATTCTGCGATATGCATGTTCTTTACCCATAATTCGCCCGACAAAAACATACAATATGTATCTGCCAGCCCTGCTTTTCCTTCGCGGATAGCCTTTATTTCGGTTCCGAACAGTTGGAGTCCCGCAGTATATCGGTCGAGGATTTCATAGTCGAACGTCGCCCGTTTGTTTTTTATATTTATATCTGATTTATAATGCATAAGGATTACATGTTGGGGAATAGCAATTTTAATACCAAACGAAGGAGGAAGGGCAATGCAACCATTGTGACTGACAGAATGACAACAGCACGGTTGAGCGAGCCTCTTGCTTGGATGTCTAATTCCTTGCAGCCCGTATAGAGCAAGTATATTACATAGAGATTGAAGATTTGCAGGTAACTCATACTTGGCAGCAAGGTCAGCAGGATATCCACCGCAAAATAGACCGTTATGGAATAAGCGACCAGCGTAGAGAGGAGGCATATTTCTTTGTTCTTGCCGACAGTGCCATACAACAGGAAACTGCCTATCGCAACAGAAAGATAGTAGATGACCGCATAGAAGAGCAGTACTTTGAGCAATTCGCCACAAGCGTGCAAGAGATGGACAGAGTCGGCAGGAGCGAGGAGTGTGCATAGAAAATGCAAGACGCCACAAAGGACCGACCAAGCCAGCACATAGGACAATACCATTGATTTCATCGGTTGTTTTTCGGAAGCAATTTGCTTCCACTCTGCGGCAGGGAACAACAGAATACGCCCGAAGCGGCGTCCGATGCATTTGATATATCCGAGTATCTTTTTCACACTGTTGGGAAATAGGTTCTATGTGTTTCTAACAGGGTGCAAAGATACAATTTTTTTCATGACTTCGGCAAGCGTTCTTTGAGTGCGGATTGTCTAAAGTGCGTAAATATCCGTTGTATTTGCAAGATTATGACGGACCTATTTGCAGATTAAAATAAAAGCAGTACTTTTGCAGGACACAAAACAGAAACATCTATGCTAAAAAACATCTTAGCCATTACAGGCAGACCCGGACTATTTCGTTTGGTTAGTCGAGGGAACGGTATGCTTATTGTGGAGTCGCTTGAAGACGGGAAGCGCATGCCTACTTATTCGCGAGATAAAGTAGTTAGTCTTGCTGACATATCCATGTTCACTACCTCTGAGGATGTACCCTTGCGGGTTGTTTTAGAGTCGTTGGGTAAGCAAGAGAATCTGCAGGCTTGCCAGTTGGAAGTAAAGAAAGCCGATAATGATACTTTGCGTGATTTTTTTGCAAAGATTCTTCCGAACTTCGACAGAGATAGAGTGTATCCGTCGGATATACGCAAACTTGTTCAGTGGTATAATATCCTGATAAAGGCGGGTATAACAGATTTCAAAGAAACAGAGGAGGAGGATAAGACAGAAGTTGTTCGTGATGAGAGCAACAAAGTTGACGACAAGAAGGCTGTACAACGCTCGGAAGGAAGAGTGCGTAAGGCAGCAGTGAGCAACACTCGCTCGAATGTCGGTACAAAAAAGGGATAACAACGATTGAAAGTTAGAGAAATTATCCAGAACATAGAGTCTGTTGCGCCGCTGTCATTGCAAGAGCATTGGGACAATTCGGGAATACAGATAGGTGATGTAGAACAGGAAGTGCATTCTGTTCTGTTGTGTACTGATATAACAGAAGATATACTGAGGGAGGCGATAGAGAGAAAGTGCCAACTTGTTATCTCGCACCATCCTCTTCTTTTTCACGGTCTAAAGACCATCCAAGGCAATACGAATGCCGAGCGTTGTGCTATACTTGCTATAAAGAACAATATATCTCTATACTCTTCTCATACGGCTATGGATGTTTGTTTGCACGGCGTAAGCGGGCATATTGCGGACCGATTGGGAATGAAAGAGTATGAGATTCTTTCTACGACCCAGCCCGGATACGGATTGGGTGTGATAGGTTGTTTGCCGACACCTGTGCGTTTTCTTGATTTCCTGAACCAGATTGCAGATTCGTTTCATGTTCAGGCGATGCGCTATACACAGCCCAAGCGTGAGATGATAGAGCGGATTGCTATCTGCGGCGGAGCAGGTAGCGAGTTTGTAGCACTTGCCATTGCGCAGGAAGCGGATGTTTATTTAAGTTCCGATTTCAAATATCATGAGTTCTGTGAAGCGAACGGGCAGATTGCCATAGTGGACATGGGACATTTTGAGAGTGAGCAATACACGAAAGAAGTGTTTGCCGACTTGTTGGACTCGTGCAGGAACCGAATAGAGATTGTACTTTCGGAGAGCGACCGCAGTCCAGTTTTGACCTATATAAGAAGCAATAATAAAATGAATTAAATAAAACCAGTGATTGTTATGGCAACAAAAGAAAATGAATTGACAACCGAACAAAAGTTACACCTTCTCTATGAATTGCAGAGGGTTTATTCGAAGATTGACGAACTGCGTGTTCTTCTTGGTGAATTGCCAGGTGAAGTAAAGGACATGGGTGACGAGATAGAGGGACTGAAATGCCGTCTTTCTAATATAGAGAACGAGATTAAAGACTTGGAGGCACGTATCAGTGAGAAGAAAGTGCAAGGTGAGATGGCAAATGCGATGGTAGCCCGTTACAAAGAGCAACAAGACAATGTGCGTAATAACAGGGAGTATGACAATCTGACCAAAGAGATAGAGTTTCAGACGATAGAAGTTGAACTCTGTCAGAAACGCATCAAAGAATATACAGCGGCGTTGGAACAGAAGCAGGCTGATAAACAGAAGACCATTACAGATATAGAGGAATGTACTATAGACTTGCGGGAAAAGGAGCATGAGTTAGATGATATCTTGAGCGAGACAAAAGGTCAGACAGAACAACTTATGCTGTATGCACAGGACCTCGAAAAGAAAATGACCGATGAACGGTTGTTGACTGCATTTAAGAGAATTCGTAAGAATGCGCACAACGGACTTGCGGTTGTTACGGTAGAGCGCGATGCGTGTGGTGGATGTCATAATAAAATTCCTGCACAGCGTCAGTTAGATATTCGTTTACGAAAGAAAATCATAGTATGCGAATACTGCGGTCGTATTCTTATTGACCCTGAAATGGCCGAAGAAGCAAACAAGGAATAAGCCCCATCGTACGCATGATATTTTTCCCGCCTGTACACTCCCGACGAGGGCTGTGTGCAGGCGGGAAATTGTTCGATGAAAAGGAGATTTTCCGCAGCAGATTTGCCAAAGCGGATATGGACGGGCGGGAAATGCAGACGGGAAGATATTGCAAAAACCCGTTAACTTACAACCCTTGAAATATCAATAACGATTACCATTGCTTTTTCTGTGTTTATGAGAGTGTTTTGACGAAGAAACAACGGTCTTCCTATATTCGTCCTATATTCGTCCTATATAGATCCTATATAAAACTTACGAAAAAGTCAGTATTGACGGGGCTTTCCGAAGGGTTGTGCTATCGTTTCTGGGAGGGGAGAGTGTTCTGCGGCACAGGCAACAGATTTATATTTTTTAAGAATACGCCATGCATATCCGATGTTCAGGAACAGGAGGAGGGAGGGTGTTTGTTCGGACAAATGAGGGGGTTGTTGTGTATTTGGTAGATTTTTTCTAACTTTGTGCATCCAAAAATCGCTATACTACTATGAATGAAATAGAGTTCACCCAAGCCACTGCTGAATACACCAAAGACAATGTCCGCCATTTGGATGATGTGGAACATATCCGCTTGCGTCCTGGAATGTATATCGGCAAATTAGGAGACGGTTCACATTCCGATGACGGTATTTATGTCCTTATAAAAGAGACGGTTGACAACTCGATAGACGAGTTTCGAATGAATGCCGGCAAGGTGATAGACGTGCGTGTGGAGAACGGGCGCGTTTCCGTGAGGGACTACGGGCGCGGCATACCATTGGAGGTATTGACGGATGTGGTGTCGATGCTTAATACTGGCGCGAAGTATGATTCGAAGGCGTTCAAGAAATCGGTAGGGCTAAACGGCGTGGGTCTGAAGGCCGTGAATGCGCTATCGTGGAAGTTCGTGGCTCAATCGTTTCGTGACGGGAAGACCCGTCGTGTGGAATTCAAGCAAGGCAAGATGGTGAGTGATACGGATATTATTGAGGACACGACGCACGCGCAACGGGGTACATACATTGAGTTTGAGCCGGACGCATCGAGAGGCATCTTTGAAAACTACACATTTAGAGAGGAATACATTGAGACGATGCTTCGCAATTACGCCTATCTGAACACGGGTCTTACACTGAATTACAACGGCAAACACTTCTATTCGAAGAGGGGGCTACTGGATTTGCTAACCGAAAATATGACGGTGGAACCTCTGTACCCGATTATACATCTGAAGGGTGAAGACATAGAGATAGCGTTGACTCATACGAATCAGAACAACGACGAATACTACTCGTTTGTGAACGGTCAGCACACGATTCAGGGCGGTACGCACCAGACGGCTTTCAGGGAGGCGATAGGAAGGACGATAAAAGATTTCTTCGGGAAGAATATGGATTTGACCGATGTTCGGAACGGGATTGTAGGTGCTATAGCCATCAATGTAGAGGAGCCTGTGTTTGAGAGTCAGACAAAGACCAAGTTGGGTTCACGAGATATATCTCCAAAGGAAGGCAGCATGTCGGTTAACAAGTTTGTCGCTGATTTCGTGAAGAAAGAACTTGATAATTTTCTGCATAAGCATCCGGAAATTACGGAGGTTATGCTACAAAAGATTCAGGATTCGGAGAAGGAGCGCAAAGCCATATTGGGCGTTACAAAAATTGCGCGAGAAAGAGCGAAAAAGAATAATCTGAACAATCCGAAACTGCGCGATTGCCGAATACATCTGAATGACGCCAAGCCGATGCGGTTGAGCAAAGACTCGGACGAGGATTTGAGGGACTACAGTTCGATATTCATTACCGAAGGTTTGTCGGCATCAGGTTCCATTACGAAATCACGCGATGTGAATACACAGGCCGTGTTTTCGCTAAGGGGGAAGCCAAAGAACAGTTTCGGGCTGACCAAGGAGATTGTTTACGAGAATGAGGAATTTTTCTGCTTGCAGTCGGCACTGAACATAGAAGACGGATTGGACAACCTCCGTTACAACAAGGTTATTATTGCGACAGATGCAGATGTTGACGGTATGCATATACGCTTACTGCTACTGACTTTCTTCCTACAGTTTTTCCCGGACCTTGTGAAGAAAGGTCATGTTTATATTTTGCAGACCCCTTTGTTCCGTGTAAAGAACAAGAAAGAGATACGCTATTGCTATACAGAGGAAGAACGCCTGCAAGCGATAGAGGATTTGAGTCCTAATCCGGAGATAACGCGTTTCAAGGGATTAGGTGAGATTTCGCCCGATGAATTCAAGGGATTTATAGGCAGCAACATCCGTTTGGACCAGGTATCACTACGGAAAGAAGATGCAGTGAACGAACTTATGGAGTTCTATATGGGAAAGAACACGATGGAGCGGCAGAACTTTATTATTGACAACCTGGTGGTAGAAGAAGACGCAGTAGATTAGACGAGTATGTGGTGGGTACCGGTTGTTATATTTATCGGTTTGGGGCTGTTTATCGTGGTCGCAACCGAGTTGAGAGAACGGCAAAAGAAGAAAGCGAGTCAGTCTTCGCCCCTTGAGACCGACAAGAAACGACCTACGGTTGACGGAGAATGCTGCGGTCAACACCTTGTGTGCGAGCGTGATTCGTTGCTCAACCGAAAGACAGAGATTGTCTATTACGACGATGAAGAATTGGATGTGCTGAGCGGAATTTCGCCCGATGAATACACGGAAGAACAAGTACGCGAGATAGAAGAAGTCTTCTATACACTTCAAGAAAAAGATGTAGCAGGTTGGTTGAAAAGTCTTCAACTGCGCAATATCGTTCTACCGAATGAACTACGGGATGAAGCCCTTTTGATTGTCAGTGAGCGACGCAAAACAAGTCATCGTTAGCCGGACCTTTGGCGGATTTGAAAAATTCGTATAAAAATAGGACCTTCATAGTTGTGTATATCAATAATTATGATTAGTTTTGCGGTCCATTAAGTAGGGGCGTTTGCTCTTGCTTTTTGTGTTGGGAGACGATTGAAAATTCATATAACAAATTAAGTAAGCAATACGAAAAATGGGTCTATTTTCATTTACACAAGAGATTGCCATTGACTTGGGGACAGCGAATACGATAATTATTTGCGATGACAAGATAGTGGTAGATGAGCCATCGGTTGTGGCTATAAGTATGATTACCAATGAGATGGTTGCTGTAGGTCGTAAGGCGCAGCAGATGATTGGTAAGGGCGGTAATATGATTCGAACGGTACGCCCTTTGCGCAAGGGTGTGATTGCAGACTTTCAGGCGTGTGAGATGATGATACGCGGATTAGTCAAGATGATACCGCGTAAGAACAAGTTGTTTATGCCTTCACTGAAGATGGTAGTCTGCATCCCGTCGGGCAGTACGGAAGTGGAAATCAGGGCGGTGCGTGACAGCAGTCAGCATGCCGGCGGCCGAGAAGTGTATATGATTTACGAGCCTATGGCAGCGGCGATAGGTATGGGTATAGATGTAGAGAGTTCGAAAGGTTGTATGATTGTTGATATAGGCGGCGGAACTACAGAGATTGCCGTCATTTCGTTGGGAGGGATTGTGACCAACAAATCGATTCAAATAGCAGGAGATGAGTTGAATGCCGACATTATTGAGTATATGGGTCGTATGCACAATCTGCGGATAGACGAGCCTACCGCAGAGCGCATTAAGATGCGGGTGGGTTCCGCATTGACGGAACTTGAGAATCCGCCTGAAGATTTTATGGTTATCGGTCCGAACAAGACTTCTGCCCTTCCGATGGAGGTGCCTGTAAGTTATCAGGAGATTGCGCATTGCCTTGAGAAGTCGATTTCAAAGATAGAGAATGCCATTCTACAGGCATTGGAGTCGACTCCGCCAGAGTTATATGCAGACATTGTGACCAACGGCATATTCCTTGCGGGTGGTGGTGCGCTTCTACACGGGTTGGCAAAGCGTTTGACCGACAAGATTACCATTGCTTTTCATGTGGCAGAGGACCCGTTACACTCGGTTGCACTTGGCACAGGTGTTGCACTAAAGAATGTGAATAACTTTAACTTCCTGATAAGTTGATAAGTGGACAGAGAGGGGGCGGGACTCCTTCTCTGCTTGTTATATGAAAAACCTGCTTCAGTTCCTCATACGGAATAGCGTTCTCCTCTTATTCCTTTTGTTGGAGGTTGTATCATTCGTATTGCTTATACAGAACAATCAGTACCCTTATAGCGCAACTTTTTCGTCGGCTAACCGCGTTTATGCCTCATGCTATGCTTGTTATGACAATGTTATCCGCTATTTCCGTTTACGCAGTGAGAACGAAGGTTTAGTGCAGGAGAATGCCCGTTTGAGAGAACAAATAACCTACCTGCAGGAGATAGAGGCAGACGGTCGGGACTCGACAGAGAACTATCTTGATTACTCTGTTATTCCGGCAAGAGTTGTAAACTACACGGGAACTCAGCAAAAGAATTATATCACCATCAACAAAGGCGAGGCGAATGGTGTGAGAGAGGATATGGGTGTTGTCTGCGAGCGAGGTGTTGTGGGGATTGTTGTTGCCGTATCGGAGCATTATTCGGTGGTTATACCTATTATCAACCATGCTCTTTCCATTAGTTGCCGACTGAAAGAAGACGGGAGTATCGGCACGCTACAATGGGACGGGAGAGATTTCCGCTATGCGCAACTGATGGATATAGGACGACATATCATGGTGAGAGAGGGGGATACGATTATAA
The DNA here is from genome assembly GCA_963636305.1 of Prevotella sp. P5-108. Lineage (GTDB taxonomy): Bacteria > Bacteroidota > Bacteroidia > Bacteroidales > Paludibacteraceae > Colicola. Next base: position 23,429 of record CAVHKB010000002.1, on the reverse strand, counting down.
CAAGCGGGGTATCGACTATCTTTCCGAAAGGTATTCCCGTAGGCGTTGTAGAGAAAGACGAACTGACAGACAACGATTCATTTCATAATATAGAAGTTGCATTGGCCACAGACTTCAGGAGGATGCAAAACGTATATATTCTGAAACAAAACTATTCGGAAGAGATACGCGGGCTTGAGGGGTCAATCAAATGAGTTGTAATGGAACTGTGGAGGGATAACATATTGCGTTTTATTGTGTTGCTACTATTGCAACTGCTGCTTATCAACAACCTGCATTTTCTGGGGTTGTGCCATCCATGTTTCTACATTTTATTCCTCATACTGCTACCCCAAACGATGCCCCGTTGGGTAGAACTGCTGATTGGTTTTGCCACAGGATTGTTGGTGGACATTGCTTGCAACAGTCTGGGCGTACACAGTGCAGCCTGTACGATGCTGGCTTTTGTCCGTCCTATATTCCTAAAGAAACTGTCGTTGGATAAAAAACAAATTCTAAAGGAGCCGAGTATTCAATCGTTGGGATTTATGGTGTATCTGAAAATGGTTACACTTCTCGTTTTCCTGCACCACACCATTGTATTTTCTCTATCTGCATTCACATGGAACAACTGGTGGATTACGCTGCTGCAGATATGTATTAGTTCTATTGTTACTATCGGACTTATTATTCTGTATGACAGTCTTCTGCACAGGTCATGAGTAACAGCGACAAATACTATAACAGACGATACGTCATCTCCGCTATTGCAGTTCTGATAGTGTTCGTTTATCTGTGCAGGCTATTCTATTTGCAAGTTATAGACAAGAGTACGATTGACAAGGCAGAAAATAATGCTCTTGTCAGGCAGACTATATATGCCCCACGGGGTTTGATATATGACAGGAACGGGAAACTGTTGGTATTCAACCAACCCATTTATGAAGTGACTATGACAATGCAGGAAATGGGGAAAAGATTCGATACCATAGGCTTCTGCCAAGCACTGAACATTGACACCGGTTATTTTAATGAGCGTATAAAACACATCAAGAACAGGGAACTGAACAGGGGTTATTCGAGATATACCCCGCAAGTGTTCTTATCGCAATTAGGCAAAGAAGACATTGCCCCATTGCAAGAAAGTATATACAAATATCCAGGTATTGATATACGGCAGCGTACGCTTAGGGGCTACACCTATCCGTACGCCGCACAGGTGTTGGGGAGCGTGGGAGAAGTATCGCAACAAGATATTGACAGAGACCCTTATTACAATGCAGGCGATTATTCAGGGAGAGAGGGCATAGAGCGTACTTATGAGAAAACACTGCGAGGAGAGAAGGGAACAGAAGTACTCTTGAGAGATGTAAGAGGGAGAATACAAGGGAGTTACAATGACGGCGAATTGGATAAAGAAGTGGTGAAAGGGGAAGATATTACCCTCACAATAGATATCCGTTTGCAAGCATTGGCCGAAGAACTGCTATCGGGTAAGATAGGAAGTGTTGTTGCCATAGAACCCAGTACAGGTGAGATACTTGCACTGGCATCGAGCCCCACATGGGATCCTGCATTATTAGTCGGCAAACAGCGTTCACAACATTACCGAGAACTGCAGAAAGACCCTACAAAACCATTATTCAACAGAGCGACTCAAGCCCAATATCCGCCAGGTTCTCCTTTCAAATTGGTTCAATCGCTTATCGGGTTGCAGCATAATATCATTACTCCGAAGACCCAATATGTTTGCAAAGGAAGGAGTTCCCGACCTATCAGTTGTACGCACGACCACACCTCTCCCGTGACTCTGCTGACGGCTATAGAACAGAGTTGCAATCCTTATTACTGGTGTTTGTTTAGAGATTTGTTGGAAGAGAACGGATATGGCAAAAGGAATGCAGAATTCCGATCTCAATATGAACTATGGCGCAGGGATGTTACACATTTCGGCTTTGGACAAAAATTCTCGGATTCAGATATACCCGAGCAGAGTCCGGGTAATGTACCCACATCTTCGTTCTACGACCGTTATTACGGAGAAACAGGTTGGAAAGCACTTACCATTCGCTCGTTGTCTATTGGGCAAGGTGAGATAACCGCCACTCCTTTGCAATTGGCTAATATGGTTGCCATTATTGCCAATGACGGTTATTATATTACTCCCCACTTGAACAAGAATGACAGCCTACTCGCTCATCGACACGAAACAGGTATAGACAAGGAGTATTATCAATATGTGAAAGAGGGTATGCACTGCGTAATGGAGAATGGTACAGGTAAGTATTACAAATTGGATAACGTACTGATTGGAGGGAAGACCGGTACTGCGCAGGCAGGCAAGGGCAAAAAAGACCATGCGATATTTGTTGCTATTGCGCCATTGGATGAGCCAGAAATTGTCTTGGCAGTAGTGGTGGAGAACGCCGGTTTTGGAGCCACATGGGCTGCACCTATTGCAAGTTTGATGATAGAGGAATATATTACCGACACCATAATGCGTACGGCTCTTAAAACGCGTATTGAAAAGGCGGTATTGAACGAACATGTCAAAAAGCGAAACTAACATATTAAAAAGTATCGATTGGTGGACTATTATACTCTACCTGTTATTGATGTGCTTTGGTTGGCTGAATATTTACGGAGCAGACTATGATTTTGACCAAACCAGCATATTTGACCCCAGTAACCGTGCCGGTAAACAATTTATATGGATGGCTGTTTCGTTGGTTGTGGGATTCCTTATTATGCTTATAGATGATAAAGTTTTCGACATTTTTGCCTATATATTGTATGCCGTATGGATTGTTTTGCTGCTAATTACACCTTTTTTGGCAGACAACACAAAGGGGTCGTTCTCGTGGATACAAATCGGTGGGTTTCGTTTTCAACCTGCTGAATTAGCCAAATGTTTTACCGCATTAGCCCTTGCCAAATGTATGAGTCAGTATGGATATAACATACAGAAGACAAAAGACATTATCACCACTGTGGCTATTTTGTTAGTACCAATGGCAATTATAATGGTGCCGCAGAGGGAAACCGGTTCCGCACTCGTTTTTATGGCGTTTATTCTTGTACTTTATCGCGAAGGACTCAGCAAGTATGTACCACTTTTGTTCGTTGCTGCAATTTATTTCTTTGTGATAACCATAAAATATAGTCATGCAGTATTGCCCTGGGGCGCAGGCAAAGTCGGTTTCTTTGTAGATTGTCTGTCGATTTTGTTGATAGAGGCATATTTTCTGTTTACCAAGACCAATGATAAGAAATATGTATGGATACTGCTTGGCGGAAGCATAATTTTATATGGTATTGCTGTTCTTATCAACCTATTTGTTGGAATAAATTTTGACATTGTATTCGCCGTAATAATATGTATATCAGTTATTTATTTGGCGATTATAACCTTATACTACCGTATTAAACCGATTACAATGTTAGCCATTTGCGCAGCGGGTATATTGCTATATAGTTTTGGTTGTAATTATATATTTTCGGATATATTGAAGCCTCATCAACAAAAGCGTATAGAAGTATTACTTGGTCTTGACGACGACCTCTCGGGGGCAGGATATAATGTGAATCAGGCGCAAATAGCCATTGGTTCTGGGCGTTTTTTAGGAAAGGGTTATTTACAAGGGACTCAAACCAAAATGAAGTTTGTACCCGAGCAGGCAACCGATTTTATATTCTGCACTGTTGGAGAAGAATGGGGATTCTTGGGTTCTGCAGCAGTACTTTTAGTATATCTTGTATTCATCCTGCGTCTTATCTACCTGGCAGAAAGGCAAAAAAGCAAGTTCAGCCACATCTATGCCTATTGCGTTGCCTCGATATTCATTGCTCATCTTGCCATAAATGTGGGTATGGTGCTTGGGCTTATGCCTGTGATTGGTATTCCGTTGCCATTTTTCAGTTATGGCGGTTCGTCGCTTTTGGGTTTTAGCATATTGCTTTTTATATTGTTGAAACAGGATGCTGCGCGCATCTATAAGATGTAATCCAGATGATTTATAAATATGATGTAATAGTAGTTGGTGCAGGACATGCAGGTTGTGAAGCGGCGAGTGCCGCAGCACATCTTGGAAGTAAGACATTGCTCATCACTATGGATATGAACAAGATTGGTCAGATGAGTTGTAATCCTGCTGTTGGAGGTATTGCCAAAGGGCAGATTGTCAGAGAGATAGATGCGATGGGAGGAGTTATGGGAATTGTAACCGATCGTAGTGCAATACAATTCAGGATGCTCAACTCTTCGAAAGGACCTGCTATGTGGAGTCCCCGTTCACAAAGTGACAGGAAACGCTTTATTGATGAGTGGGTCCGACAACTAAGTCACACGGACAATCTGTATATATGGCAAGATGTGGTCAGCGATGTTATCATTGCCAACAACCGTATAGAAGGGGTAAGAACAGCATTGGGGATAGAGTTTAGGGCAGGTGCCGTTGTACTTACGAATGGGACATTTTTGAATGGCATCCTTCATTTCGGGAAGACTCAATTGCCGGGAGGTCGTATATCGGAGAGTGCCTCTTATGGCATTACCGAGCAATTGAAAGCACTCGGAATAAAGACAGGACGAATGAAGACGGGGACACCTTGCCGGATTGATGCTCGCAGTATTCACTTTGAGGAGATGAACGAGCAGAAAGGCGACAATGATTTTCACCACTTCTCGTACCTTCCTACTATTCAGCGTCAACTGAAACAAATGAGTTGCTGGATAACCTACACCAATCCGAACACTCACAGTATTTTGCGGTCTCATCTTGCCGAGAGTCCTCTTTTTAACGGGCAGATTAAGAGCATTGGTCCTCGCTATTGCCCAAGTATTGAGACCAAAATTGTCACCTTTGCAGAAAAAGAAGCCCACCAGTTGTTTATAGAGCCGGAAGGTGTTGACAGCAACGAGTATTATGTGAATGGATTTTCGTCATCTCTTCCGTGGTATGTACAACTTCAAGCACTAAAGACCGTACGGGGATTGGAAGATGTAGTAATGTATCGTCCCGGATATGCCATAGAATATGACTTCTTTGACCCAACGCAATTGACACATTCTCTTGAGACGAAACAAATAGCCCACCTCTTTTTTGCGGGGCAGATTAACGGGACAACCGGCTATGAAGAGGCTGCAGGGCAAGGTATTATTGCCGGTATCAATGCCCACATTGCCTGCAACGGAGGTGCAGCATTCACCCTGCTTAGGGACGAAGCGTATATTGGTGTGTTGATTGATGATCTGATAAACAAGGGCGTTGACGAGCCATATCGTATGTTTACCTCCAGGGCAGAATATCGGATTTTGCTGCGGCAAGACAACGCAGACAGCAGGCTCACGGAAAAAGCATACAAGATAGGATTGGTTGACAATTATCGCATGAAATCGTATCGTGACAAAAACCGAAATATAACAGACCTCACTGCGTTTATCAAGGATTTATCGGTTAGCCCGATGGAAGTAAACGACTACTTAAGCAGTCAGGGGTCGCAACCTATTCATCAGAAATGCAAGGTCGCCGAACTATTAGCGAGACCCTCCGTCAGTTTGATGGGGCTGTCTTCTGCTATTCCTGCTCTGCGCCAAAAAATCGAGAGCATCGCCGCGCAAAAAGAAGAAGTTGTTGAGAGTACCGAAATAAGCATCAAGTACAAAGGTTATATTGAGCGCGAACGACTTTCCGCCGAAAAGGTCAAACGGCTTGACGAGGTGAAGATACCTAAAGATTACGACTACCAGCACATCACCTCCCTATCGACCGAAGCAAGACAAAAATTGAGCAAGATATGCCCGCCCACCATAGGTGACGCCGCCCGCATACCCGGCGTGTCGCCCAACGACATCAGCGTGCTACTCATACTCATGGGAAGATAGTGTTCCACGTGAAACAATAATATACAGATATGATGACAGAACAGCAAATGAAGGAAAGTATTCGGGAGATTCCTGATTTTCCAAAGAAAGGTATTTTATTCTATGACATAACCACTGCGTTAGCCAAGCCGGACTGTCTGCAGTGGTTCGAGCATAAAATTGCGGATTACTATAAGGACAAGGGCATAACCAAGGTTCTCGGCATAGAATCGAGAGGGTTTATTATCGGCTCGGTCATTGCTTTGGATTTGGGAGCTGGTTTTGTTCCAATCCGCAAGCCTGGCAAACTTCCATATAAGACCGTCGCCGAGAGTTACGACAAAGAATATGGCGTGGACACTATAGAAATGCATGCTGACGCTATCGATGAAAATGATGTTGTGCTTATTCACGACGACCTGTTGGCAACGGGAGGAACACTTGCTGCGGCAGTCAGATTAGCACGGAAGATGGGCGTAAGAAAGATATATGTCAACACCCTGATTGAACTGGATGCATTGATGGGCAGGTGCGCGTTGGACAGTGATATTGATGTGTATTCGTTGATCCATTATTAATATTCTGCATTCCCTTGTCGTCCGATGCAAACCAGTGAGACCATTCAACATATTCTCGATGGAATACCATCGCTGCCAGGTGTGTATCAGCACATCGACAAGAACGGGGACATTATCTATGTGGGCAAAGCGAAGAACCTGCAGCGTCGGGTGAAGAGTTATTTCCAAAAGGAGAATCAGAACAGTAAGACACTGCATCTGGTTGAAAACATTGCAGATATAAAATATATTGTTGTCGAGAACGAACAGGATGCGTTTCTCTTGGAGAACAACCTAATAAAAGAGTATCAACCCAAGTATAACATTCTCCTTAAGGACGGGAAAAGTTATCCGTCGATATGTATTACTCAGGAGGAATATCCTCGTGTGTTCAAAACTCGCAAGATTATCCCGTCGTTGGGGGACTATTATGGTCCGTTCTCTTACGGTAACACCGTTGATTTAGTGTTGGACCTTATACATCAACTCTACCCTATTCGCACTTGCAGTCTTTCTCTTACCGACAAAGGTATCGCCGAGGGAAAATATAAAACATGCCTTAAATACCATATCCGGAAATGTTGCGGCGTATGTGAGGGATATACGAGCAAAGAAGAATATCGGAAGTATATCGCCGAGATTCGAAAGATAATTCTGGGTGACGCACACGAAATAAGCAAGAGAATTGCCGATGAAATGAGATATTTTGCCGAGCAATTGCAATTTGAAAAGGCGCAGCAACTCAAAGAGCAGTACGAACTCATCGAGCGTTTTAAGAGTAAGACCATCGTTACTAACACGGCGATACAAGATACGGATGTGTTTGGATACATCGCAGAGGACAACACCATCGTTGTTTCAATGCTTACGATTCACAAAGGGTCGATTGTGGCAGGGAACACCGTTGAATATAAGACCATAACCAATATAGAGGAGAAAGAAGATACGCTCGGGCAAGCAATTTTAGAGTTACGGAACCAGACAAACAGCCACAGTAAGAACATTCTTGTACCGTTTTTGCCCGATTACACCGAACCTTCGGTACACTATAGCGTCCCTTTGCGTGGCGACCAAAAGAAGATTCTGTTGTTGGCGATGCAGAATGCACGGCAATATATTGTTGACAAGACAAAGCAGCAAGACAAACTCAATCCCGACCAAAGACAGATACGACTTCTAAACAAACTACAAAACACTTTGCATCTGTCTTCGCTGCCGATGCGTATTGAATGTTTTGACAACTCCAATATACAAGGCAGTGAGGCTGTTGCGGGGTGCGTTGTGTTCGAGAAAGGGAAACCTCTCAAGAACGCATACAAGAAATTTGCCATCAAATACTCCGATGGAAACGACGATTATGGTCAAATGAGGGAGGTGGTATATCGGAAGTATCAGCACACATTGGAGAACAACGAGGCTCTCCCTAACCTGATTATCGCCGATGGAGGTGTCGGGCAGATGCATGCCATTGAGGAAGCATTGCAAGCACTGAAATTAGACATACCCGTTGCAGGACTGAGCAAAGACAAGAAACACCGCACCTCTACCCTACTCTTTGGATTTCCCCCTCAAGAAATCGACATTAAGCCTACCGACGAACTCTTTCTTTTTCTCATGAGGATACAGGATGAGGTCCATCGTTTTGCCATATCCTATCACAAACAAAAGAGGAGTAAGAAGCAAACGCAAAGCGAATTGGACGAGATCAAAGGAATCGGCGAAAAAACGAAATTAGCCCTGCTTACGCGTTTTAAGAGTATCAAACGACTCAAAGAAGCCGATTTGAACAGCATTGCCGAAACCATTGGAACTAACAGAGCAGCAATTGTTTACAATCATTTTCACGGCGATTTATCCTCGTGAAAATTGAAAAATACGCTCCTCGTTGGTAATCGGTCGGAATTTTCTATCAAAAAGCAATCTGTATAGTTAGCCATCGCCACACCTGTCGGTCGGACACGGACACTTTTCCCATACCCAGACAAACCGACTGACCTCTGCCAACACAAGCAAATACTACATCTCACAAAGGTTTTATATACGATTTATATAGGACGCATATAGGACGAATATAGGATGAATATAGGAAGAGCATCGAAAAACACACCCTACCCCACCCTTTCCGTTACCCTTGTTCGCCTATTTCTCACACGATTTGCGGGGACGGGATAAATAGTGTATCTTTGCAGCAAAATCCAAGAAAGAGATTATCCGCTTTTGTCTTTGAGCAAGTCAGGTCATATCGTAAGGCTTTTGCCGTCAGTGTGTACACAGAACTATACCTGCGATACGATTTCGCATAATTTCTATTCGCACAAGAGTATAATTCCATGCAAAAAGTGGTAGCATGAAACGATTGGCTTATTTAGTAACACTCCTGCTATGTGTAGCGGGGAGCATAGTCTATGCGGACAACAATCAGTCGTGGTGGAACACACAGAACAACACTACGGAAGGTACCGACTTCTGGGCAACCTTTATGACCAACTCTGGTGCCTACTCTGCAGATGTAAACGACCTGGATTTGTACTTGTATGTAACTTCGCGGCAAAATGCCACCGTGGTCATACAGAACCCCAATTACCCGAACAGAAGAATCACGGAAACTATCACGGCTGGAGGACAGAAACAGATAAAAATCCCAACCGCTTTGGCATATTTGACCGATAATGATATCGTATCCCGAAAAGGCATCCACATCACCTCCGACAACCCTGTATCGGTGTATGCCACCAGTCACCATAATTCAGGTAAATACGATGGTACTAACATCCTGCCCACAGAGGCGTTGATGGGTGAATATGTTGTGCAGACCTACACATCCGACCAATACTCTACAGAGTTTGCCATAGTGGCAATCGAAAACAACACACTGATTACTGGTGAAATAAAACGAACAGAAGAAAACGGAAACCAAACAAGCACCCCTTTCAGAAAGACATTGAACGCAGGAGAAACATACCTGTATCGTTCGGCAGCAACAGGACAAGGCAGCACAACAGGACTGACGATTTCATTATCAGGCTCGCACTTCTGCTCCTCGAAACCATTTGCTTTGTTTCAAGGCGGACAAAGTGCCAAAATACCCCAAGAGCCAGAGAATCATATCTTCCACCAAGCATATCCGACAGACATGTGGGGAAAGACTTTTGTAGTTACGCCCACCTATTATGCCGTGTACGACTATGTGCAGATTACTGTTGCTGAAAACAATACACAGATATTCCGCGACGGTACATTGGTGAAGACACTCAACGCATTCGAAACATATATTGACACGATAACAAGCAGGAAAATCAAACAGAACCAGCAAATTACATATACACCAACGATTGCTGTTTACACAACATCAAAATCCTCAACTTGTTTTTTGTACGGTACAGGAAAAGAGGTGAATGGTGCTTTTGTGGGTGAAGACCAAATTCTATATGACCTTGGTTCCCCCGTTCTAACCGCCATTGTTCCGCAAGAATATGGTATGAAGTCGTGTATATTTGCAACATTCAACAATATCATTTCGGGCAGTGGTGCCACAATGAACCATTATGTGAACATTGTTACATCCACGAATGAAGTGTCAGGCATGTACATGGATAACCAGTCCATAGCATCTGATTTCGTCCCTTGTCCGACCGATGCATCCTATTCCTACACCATTAAAAACATCTCCGACAATGCACACTTGTTAGAGAACAGGAACGACAATGCAAATAGTACATTTACGGCTCGTGTGTATGGATTAGGCAAGACATCTTCCACTGCAGAGTCGTATGCTTATGCCGCAGGTTGCCGAATCAACCGCAGTGCCAATTTGTTGGTAAATCATGAATACAAGACTGAAGAAGATATATGTATTACCGATAATATCATATTTACACCGATCATACAATATGATTTCGAGCGATATAAACTCGACTATGTATGGCGCTCGGGTGTAACGGCAACTACCAATTCAGGTTGGCAAACCGATATACACGACATAGAAAAACAATTCCCCGACACAGGACTATGGGAAACCGATTTGGTGATACAGCGCAAAACGCCTGTCTGCGATTACGGTTACTACGATACAGTGCGGGTGAACATATATGTACACGATACTACTCTATTGGACTATGGATACAACGACGGAGCAACACCGAATATCTGCTATGGGGAAGAGTTTGATGTGCATTACAACAACGGACAGAAGTTCCATTATAAAGCGGACACTACTACTCTACAGGAGATATTTGGAGCGAACACGCGCTTTGAATTGAACAAGACCTATACATTCGTCGACTCACTTATCTCGCAATGGGGATGTGATAGTGTTATTCGTCAGAGCGTATGTATTCGCCCAACTCACTATAAGTTGATATACGACACTATCTGTCAGAAGAATACTCCCTATACCTATATTGACACGGATAACGGTCGTGCCAATACAGGTAAACTGTCGAACCTGTATAGTTCAGGGCATTATATAGACTCCTTGCAAACAAGGTACGGTTGCGACAGTATATTGGAGTTGTATCTGACTGTTAATCCTGACTATGAAATAGACACAACAAGACAGATATGTTCAAATCAGGACATTTGGTGGCAAGGGCATCACTATGTAGGCGAGAACTATCCGAATAGGCAGCCAACAGACATAGTAGTCCCTGTAAATAAGCCCTATCAAGACTCTCTGCATTTTTGGACAAGCGACGAATATCATTGCGATAGTATTCTCACTTTCCATTTAACAATAGTTGACACCTTTATTGTGTCGCTCAACTATTCTACCTGTGTGCATGTCCCCATTGAAGTGGACTTTGATACTGACAAATTCCCGACCTATACAGTGGATAAGGTCGGGCAACAAGTCTATGTGGACAGTCTATTGAGCCAAGCAGGGTGCGACTCTATTGTACAAATGACGCTCAATGTATTGCCACGGTATGATTTATTCATGACCGATACGATTTGCCAAGAGCATAACGGGGTATATGATTGGCAAGGGCATACTCATCTGTACGACAGTATTGCAGGTAGGTATGTGCCAAAGATTACTCTCGATCGTTCAGGGTGGCACACCTATATCGACAGCCTGCAAACTACGGAGGGCGGTTGTGACAGTATATGGACATTGAGGCTATATGTTGCACCGATTTACGCTATAGCGGAAACGCACACTATTTGTGACAACGATTCTCTCCATTGGCGTGGACGGATTTTGGCAGGTAGTAAAGCGCCGCAGATATATAAAGACGAGGCAGATTGGGTATTCGGTGGAGGAACACATATCGGAGCAGATACAGTCCATTATACTACTGTTCTTGGCTGCGACAGTATGTATATGCTGAACTTGCGTGTCGATACCACGACTGCTACATATTTGAATTGCCACCATTGTACCTCGGAGAAGAGTGTAGAGTACGAGCATACTCGGTTCGATATATCCTATATACATACCATTGATACGACTTTCCATTACTCAACGGCGTTCCATTGCGACAGTGCAGTGGTATATCACATCGTGGTGGATAGTGCGTATTACTTTACGGAGTATGACACAATATGCCAAAACTCACCGTACAAGTGGCTTAATCACAATGTAGCAACTGCTACTACGACTGCAGGGGATATGACCTACTATGACAGGTTGCATACGGTAGCGGGTTGCGACAGTGTATTTACTTTGCACTTGCGAGTGAATCCTGTGTATCGAATAGATGAGGGAGAATTGCATCTCTGTGATAATGACACTGTGCGTTGGCAAGGGCGTTTGTATGCAGGAGAGCATACAAGTGAGTCGGTACGACAATCTGCATACAAGGTACTACCGTATAAGGCAGGTGGGTATTTGGACTCGATACGCTATGATTCACAGTATGGTTGCGATAGTTTGCGTTATGTTACATTGGTGGTAGATACCACGACCGTAACGCGTTTAAGTTATCACCATTGTACATCGGAGAAGAGTGTAGAGTACGAGCATACTCGGTTCGATATATCCTATATACATACCATTGATACGACTTTCCATTACTCAACGGCGTTCCATTGCGACAGTGCAGTGGTATATCACATCGTGGTGGATAGTGCGTATTACTTTACGGAGTATGACACAATATGCCAAAACGCACCGTACAATTGGCTTAATCACAATGTATCTGTTGCAACTACAACCGCAGGGGATATGACCTACTATGACAGGTTGCATACGGTAGCGGGTTGCGATAGTGTATTTACTTTGCACTTGCGTGTGAATCCTGTATATCGAATTAATGAAGGTAAGTTGCATCTCTGTGATAATGACACTGTGCGTTGGCAGGGGCGTTTGTATGCAGGAGAGCATACGAGTGAGTCAGTACGGCAATCTGCATACAAGGTACTGCCGTATAAGGCGGGTGGATATTTGGACTCGATACGCTATGATTCACAGTATGGTTGCGATAGTTTGCGTTATGTTACATTGGTGGTAGATACCACGACCGTAACGCGTTTAAGTTATCACCATTGTACATCGGAGAAGAGTGTAGAGTACGAGCATACTCGGTTCGATATATCCTATATACATACCATTGATACGACTTTCCATTACTCAACGGCGTTCCATTGCGACAGTGCAGTGGTATATCACATCGTGGTGGATAGTGCGTATTACTTTACGGAGTATGACACAATATGCCAAAACTCACCGTACAAGTGGCTTAATCACAATGTAGCAACTGCTACTACGACTGCAGGGGATATGACCTACTATGACAGGTTGCATACGGTAGCGGGTTGCGACAGTGTATTTACTTTGCACTTGCGAGTGAATCCCATCTATTGGTATGGCGATACGCTGACGATGTCGGATGAGGAGAGCCGCAAGTGGGAGCATACGGTATATGTCGGAAGCAAAGTAAATACGGACACTTTGTCCAAGCAGTGGTATGAGCCGGAGTTGTCGCAGGGAATGGCACGGCCGAAGGTAGTGGTTGTTCCTGCCGGTCAGATTCGGAATCATTACGATACGGTTTATCAGACCATTCACGGTTGTGACTCTACGCGTGCGCTGTATTTGTTAGTAGGTCCGACTTATCGGGATACAATAGTTCGTTGGACCTGTGATAACGAGCCGTATCATTGGTATCACACGGATGCAGATGCTGCAGCGGGTAGAGAGGCTCGTACGGACTTGACACTTCTTACCCCGCAGTTGTACTACGATAGCCTGAAGACGAAGGAGTTCGGATTTGACTCTATCTATGTATTGGATTTGCGCAACTATCCGACCTACCATTTCTCGAAACAAGATACTGTATGTCAAGGGGTGCCCTATGCATGGGAAGGTCACACAGAGTCGGCTCGGATATATAGTGTGCAGGCACATGATTGGATAGATATAGATAAGATACCGACGGATGTGCCGGGACGCTACACTTATATAGACAGTCTTAAGACGAAAGAGCCTCCGACGCATACAGACCAAACACTCAATCATGGATGCGATAGTGTATGGACATTGGATTTGTTGGTTCCACCGAGTTACTATTACGATACGGTGCTGACGATATGCGACAATGATACTGTGTCGTGGCAGCATATTCTGTTTGCGGGTGATAAGTTTGAAGCATTCCACCATACCTACGATGCGGCGTTGTACGATTCCGTGAAAGTTTATTCGGCAGCAGGTGCAGACGAAGTAGGTGAGTACAAAGAAACGGTTCACCACGAGACGGCGGTGTTTGGTTGCGACAGTGTGTATCGTGCTGTGATACGGATAAGTCCGACTTTCTATAGTGAGCAGGAGCGTGAGGTGTGTCAGTATGATGACGCGACTTATGAGGCAATGGGTAATGGCATAGGGGGTGTGGTTCCGACCGATGTAGCAGCCACCTTGGAGTACTATGACACGATAGCCTCACTTCGTCCGAATGCGTGTGATTCGGTTATCCATATGATTTATCATGTATGGCCGGTGTATAGTTATGTGCAGCACGATACAATATGTCAAGATACCATCAGTACGGAATATATTTGGTCGGATGAGTTTGGCGGAGACCATAGCCGTGTGTCTATCAGTATTGCTCGTCCGGGTGATTACTCTTATGCAGATACACTCAAGACCGTGCATGGGTGCGATAGTGTGTTCGGTATGCATCTGCACGTGTCGCCCATCTATCGTTTTGATTCTCTCTATACCATTTGTGACAACGAAGCAACGACATGGCAGGGGAAACGGTATGTCGGATATAAGTTTGCGGATATCCACTTGACGGATGTGGTAGTTCGTCCAGGCTTACACCGTGATACGGCTTATTATTTGACGCAGGAGTATTGTGATTCGACCTATTATTTAGCATTGGATGTTCACCCGACATTTGATACAATCGCTTATATTCACAGTTGTCGGAACGAGGATTTTGATTGGGTGCAAACAGACCATAACGGGAGTTATACAGACCATCTATGGGATTCCCGATATGTAGATACGATTCGGATTACAACGGATATGTCGTCTGTACCTCTGCCGCAATACGCTCGTGCGGCAGATACGATTCGTGCGGAACGAATGTTGCAAACAATATATGATTGCGATTCATTGTCGCATATAGAATTGACGATACACCCTGCTTATTTCTTCTATTCGGACACAACCATCTGTTCGAATGAGAAAATACTGTGGCGGGGACGCTATTTCAGTTCGCAGGATACGATATGCACGGATTCACTGACGACCCGCTACGGTTGCGACAGTATCTATCAACTGCGTCTGCATATACAACCGTCGTACCTGTTCCATTTGACATACGAACTGTGTGACAATGAAACATTATATCATGATGATAATCATATAGAAGTGGTTTGGGCGCCTGGTAATCCGATAGCGGATTATACGGAATTGTTTTACTATACCCAAGCAGGGTGTGACAGCATCTATCGGTATTACCTCAATATACATCCGACCTATTACTTGGAAGACTCGATTACCCTATGCTCCAATGAGGACTATGCATTTCATGTAGACCATCTTATTCATTTGGATAGGGAATATGATATGCAGGTTGCAATAGCGCCCATAGATACTATCATTACCGACAGTCTGTCGACAGTGTATGGCTGTGATTCGGTATTCCGCTTGAAGGCACATATAGTGCCGGCATATCGTCATATCGACTATGACACCATTTGTGACAATGGCAGTGTGCTTTGGCGCGGGCAATCGATTCAAAGCCCTGCATACGGGGACTATGTTTATTGGGACTCGCTCCAAACAAAAGCAGGGTGCGATTCGGTGTATGAACTGCGTTTGAAGGTGTGGCCGACTTATTTCTATGAGTCGCATGACAGTATCTGTGCTGATGAGGTATTTGATTTCAATGGACGCAGTCTAAACGAGTCCGGCTTCTATTCCGACAGTTTAGTTACAATGCATGGCTGCGATTCGGTGTATCATCTCTACCTGACGGTGTTAGACACCACATACGAAGTGCGGGTGGATACGATATGCTATGGCGAGACCTATCTATTACACGACCGACCGATTACGGTGGGTGGCTTCTATAAGGACACGACGCTGAACGAATGGGGCTGTCATCATTTTACCTATCTGACATTGACATTTACCGAACCTACGATTGCTCATTTAATGGCAGACTCGGTATGTATGGATAAGGATGCGTTTGAGTTGGGGTATTGGTATGAGGGAACATCCCCGATAGCCTATTCGTTGTTGTTTGATGACTTTGGGCATGAGCAGGGCTTTGAAGACCAACGCTATGTGGCGTTTGACGGAGATAGCGTAGTGCTGCTACCGATGCCGCAGCGTACATTGGACGACCCTACACAATATCCGCGTCCGGACCACTACCCTGTCAAACTTGTGCTGCACAACGGGTTGTGCCTGAATGACAGTTTATACCCTTCGACGGCGGATATTATTATGAACTATCCTTCTTGGGTGACAGAACAGCGTTTCCGTGATGTTATTGCCATTTTGGACACCAAATATAACGGCGGGTATGAATTTACCTCTTTCCAATGGTTCTGCAACGGACAGCCTATGCCCGGTGAGACGCATGAATATCTTTACCTGCCGCATGAGATGACGGTGGATACGGTGGATTATTATGTACGGGTTACGCGTCCTGGTGAATCGGAATCGTTCCAGACTTGTCCGATTCGTATCTATCCTGATGCAGTTGATACATTGGCACCTAACTTGCCTTATATATCGGTGGTGCCTACTTATGTTTCGAGGGAGCATCCGGTTGTGAATATCTTATCGGTGAATCGTGGGCATTACAAGGTCTTTACCAGCACTGGGGCGTTGTTTAAGAGCGGTGAGATTATTCCTGACGAGCATCATGCAATGGAAGTGGAATTGGATCCGACGCAGGGCAATATGTTTATGTTCTATCTGCGGGATGATGAAACCATATACAGTGAAAAAGAACGGGTAATTAAAGTGACGGTACAATGAGAAAAGGACTCTATATATTCTGTTTGTGTTTGTTTCCTGTTTTGCTATTGGCGCAAGGTAGGCGGGGTAGTGAGAATCTATTGGGTGCAGGTGGTTCGAATTACTCAAACCTTCATACCGGGCGTGATGGGTTGATAACAGGACACTATTCGGGTGACCACCACTTGATAGGCGGTTATTTGGATGGCGGCTACTCTACTATTGTGAGTTCCATTCGTCAAACAAATGGTTTACCAGGTGGCTATGCAGTAGGTGGCGGAGTTTTGTATCAATATCAGCATAATTCGTTTATGGTGAATGTTGGGGTAGGAGTGCGTTGGCAGGATGTAAAACTTGGTATCTCGGATACGACATTTACTTGGCGGAATGTTCCCGATTCGTGGACCAATCAGCGAGATACCTTTCATTATGATTTGACCTATAGTTTCTACGAACGAACGGATGTTACGCGCAATGTGTATGTTCAGGTACCCATTTTATTTGGTCAGAGTTTTGGCAACCAATCGGGTGGTGCGGTCTATTATTTAGCCGGGCTGAAACTGAATATGCAACTGAAAGGTTCTACCTCCGTGAAAGTGACGGGTACCACCACAGGGGAGTATGACAGATATATGGGTATATTCCACGAAATGGATAATCACGGTTTGCGTAAGGATGTTCTGATGGAGAGGACGGGGGAGAAGTTGGACTTGAAATTGGATGTGTTGGCTTCCTTAGAGTTCGGCTATGAATGGGCTTCTCCTGCTCCAAAAGGCTATCGTACGCAAACGGTAGAGGATTGGCGCTTGCGTTTGGGCGTTTTTGTTGACTTCGGGTTAGTGAATATCAATCCGAATACCAACAAGAACTTCTTGTCGATTCCTGATGGCTATCGGTATGATTTTTCTCAATATGAATTTAATCATATTTGTTCGTCTAATGAAGCAGTCGGGAAGTCGATACATTCGGTCTATTGCGGCATTAAACTGACGGCACTGATTGGGATGAAAACAAAGAAAGTATGCAGAATATGCGGTGAATACTCTACAGAACGCGATTTGTAGGGAATGGTGTATCGTGTAGCGGGTTTGAGATGGCTGGGGTATTATTAGAAGGGGCGATTTGTGCCAAACCGTTTGACGGAAACAACCACGCCACCAAGCACAGTCCATTGAGCCGCTATTGGGGCAGGGCTTTACTAATTAGGAATTAGGAATTCACAAACATGAGGGGAATTTAGCATAGTTAGACACCGGATATCATAGCATAGTCCATTGGTTTGTTCCAAACCGTCGTAGGGGAATGCCCCTTGATAGGGGAATGCTCCTTAATAGGTGAATGTCCTTACAGTATGTCGAATTATAAATACTTTTGCAGGATTTGGGCTTTGCGGGCGGTGCAAGAGTCCATCATGGAGCGGGCGGCGGCTATCGCCTTTTCGTATTCCTCTATTTGGGCTACTATTTTGTGTTGTTGCTCAATATCTATAACCGGAATAAGAATGTCTTTTAGATATTTGTAGTGTCGTTCGTATCTATCTGCATTTTTTATTTTGACCTGTTGCAGATAATAGTATAGAAATTTTGTATCTATAGATTTGTCCGGCTTGAGCAGTTGTGTTCCGTCCGCACCGCGAACAAAAGGGAAATCAACGTATTTGAATGTACAACTATGATCTCCAAATACAATAAGAGGAACATCCATTATAGGAGCTATGTTTGAGGTATAGCCAACAATGAAACTATTTTCTTCTTGCGTGATTACAGGATAGTCTCCCGACGCAAAAATATGGTCTGTTGGGACTTTGGAAGTAACACCAACTATTTTCTGTAAGCAAGTATTTAGTTTTATTTTCGTATCTATCTGTAAATCAGCGAATACGGATGATATGCGGGATTTATAATCCTCTATGGTCATGCGACTTGTGTTGTATTCTTCATCAACCTTGGCACATTCATCTATGATTTGCTGCTGAATTTCTATTGGCGGAAGGGGTATTTTGACTTCTCCTATTTGACTAGATAAATTCTGAATATTAGTCCCATTACTTTTAGAGCGTATAATCTCTCGTATATTTTCTGCGTTAAGTACATCGTATAAATACTTAGGTTTTATATCCGGACTAAATGTTCTTAATATGCCCATAAATCCACCTGCATAATATGGTTCTTCTGAATTGATAAATGCAACCTTACCAATATGCTGTTTGCTTCCGCTTGAAAAGCACATAAAACAATCGTTCGCCCTTAGCATCTTCTCTTTATCAAAGTGGATTGCATTTGAAACATATATCTTCTTCGAAATCACAAAACGCCCATCAAGCGTTATGTTATCAGCAGTAAGCACCACATTATTAGTTTCTTCCGTTGTTTGGTTTAACTTATCAAAAGAAACACCCCTTACAATTGAAACGCATTCACATAACTTCACCAATGGATATTTACTCGTTATTTCAATCTGTTTAATGATATTGGTCTTTATAGCCTTATCGAATGTTGCTTTGGAGAAGTCGAGCATATCGGTTAGACGGTGCAGAGAGGCAAACGGCTGAAGGTCTTGCGGAATGGATTGCAGCGTGCCATTAAAATTGGCGCGTATCAAACTATTTAGTTTGTTCTCATCAAATAAATTGGCAGGGTTGAATAGCGGGGTCTTTATCTGTGCGATGCCCTTATTGCACGAAATATCATCATCGTCTGCCACCTGCGCTCCTGTATATTTAATGCCCTCATTCCCTTTTCGTTCGCTCCATTCATACCCCAAAAATGCCTTAGCGGCTTTGGTATCGGAAGGCATCTTCGTTACCAACACCATGCATTGCCGGTTGTCGGCTGTGAGGTTGTTCTCCGCCAAGAGGAAATAGAGTAATTTGTCTTTCTCGATATCGACCATAAACTTGGATTTTGCTTGTAGCAGTTCGATGTCTTTATCGTCTTGGGAATACTTGGCGGTTATCTTCTTTTTAAGAATATTCTTAGCCGTAGCGGATTGGGCAAAGGCTTTGGCATAAGATTGGAATAGTTCTGTTTGCAACAATGCTGCATTGGGGTGCCCTTGCAGAAGAGTGAGATAGTCGTTGTAGTTCAATCCTACATGATTGCAGTAGGCTTGCAGTTGCTCAAAATCCTGATAGCGTTTGTCTTGGGTATGGTTGTCGGCAAACCAGTCGTTGATGCGTATCTCCAAATGTTCTGCCAAGTCCGGATTGTTCCGCTTACGGCGCAGAAAGAACACCACGGTATTGGTGTTTGTCTTGCCGAAAGTGGCTCCGCCAAACTCGGAGATTCCCACGATATCGAAATAGCGCAAAAATATCTCCCGAGCGTGTACATAAACGCCCTTGCCATTGGTCAGTACGCTGATAGGCAGAATGATTGCCGCCACACCACCTGCCGTCATCAGTTGTTTGGCTCGCTCGATAAAGAATGTTTCGATACTGTTATTGGTATCGATGGCTTTGTCATCCACATACTGCGACAGCGTGTATCGTTCCCGCTCCTCTTTGGTCAGCGTACCCAAGAAACCCGATACCGAGTAGGGCGGATTGGCAATGAGGACATGGAAAGAGTTGTCTTTTACTCCTTTGTCGGAATGGTCTGTCAATGCATCGCCATACACGATTTGCAGTCCCTCTTGTCCATACATAAACGAAGACACTTTCGACACCTTGGACAGACGGTATTCTTTTTCAATGCCGTAAATCTGTTCGAAATACTGCTTCAGTTCGTCTTTATTCTTGTATTTAAGGACATAAGGCTTTATCTGTGCGGCATACTCATTCAGGAAATGCCCGGCACCGCAAGCAAAGTCGATAGCATGGGGTATCTCTGTATTGTCTCGAATAATCTGTTCGAGCGGAAGAGCCGAAATCATAAAACGGGTGATAGGCAACGGAGTAAAGAATTGTCCTTCGTTCTGCTTCACACCTTGGTCGAGATAGCCCTCGAAAAGGTCGCCCAAGAACTGGTTGGGTTCTTCGGTACGGATACGCAGGTCTTGCAACATAAGCACCACCTCTTTTAGTATCACGGCATTCTGTCGGAACAGTTGCTCGTTATGCACATCGAGAAAGCCAAAATCGCTATTGGAGTAGAATTTCAGTTGGCGAAAGAACTGCAGAATAGTATCTTTGATGGCATCAGGGTCGTTCTTTTGCATACGGAATGCCTGTTCCACCTGCTCGTCTTTGATATAGGTGACCTCCTCACCGAGGTACTCTTTCATCCCTATTTGGTAGAGTTCCTGCAAACGGTCTTGGAAAGAATAGTCATCGTCGTAGGCTGCCCCTTTCCAAAGGAATTTCAAGTTGTCTTGGTTGCGGCTCTCGTCGACGGCTTTGACCAGAAAAAGATTCACCAGTTTGTCGAAAGCATTCTCGTGGCTTGACACATTGTGCTTGCGCAGGATAGTGGCAAAATCGTTGTATTTGCTCTTGATGTAGTTGGTATCGGGAGGCGTAATCAAATTATCAATCGTTCTTTTCTGCTCGTGAATTTCAAAAGGTTGTACACCGTCTTCGAAGAGACCGCTTGTCAAATAATCTGATTGGTAGGTTTCTCGCCATACCCGGAAATAGTCATCGCGTGTGCCGCCCTCTTGGGTTACATGTTTATAGCCTTTCAACGACTTGTTCGCCTTAAGATAGTCGTCATTGTCTTGCATGGAGATAAGCCGATAGTCGCGCAATATCTCATTATCTTGCAGACGAGAGGCATAAAGGCATAGGAATTTGGCTTGACGGTTGGAGTTGAAATAGTTGAACAACTGCGAGCCGTTGCGGCGTGTATCCGACCATGCCTTCTGAAACTCATCGTTCTCCTCTCCCGTAGTGGTCTTGCACTCGATGATGATGTATGGCACACCTTCGTTATCTTGCACGGTGATATCACAATATCCGCCGGCGTCCTTATGTCCTCCCGGTACGCCCTTTTCTAATACGAGTTGCCACGGCTTGTACCCCATAGAGAGCAATGCCTCGACACATTCAAAGACAACGAGGTTCTCCGGCGCAGAGAAGTTGCAAGTTGTTTCACGGTGAATCTTGATACCCTCGGGGTAGTCGAAGCGTTTATTCAAAAAATCTATGCGCAACGGAGAATCTACACTCGGATAGGTTTTCAAATAGATGATATGGGAACCGATAGTAGATTTCTCGAAGCCTCGTATTTGGGCTACTCGATGTGCCTGCTGTTCAAAACTCAGTACGGATGTCGCCATGGTATTTTGTTTCTGTGCATACCATTGCCCTATACACAAAAGATGCGAGCGTAACTTGCTCGCATTGCGGCCCTCAGAATTGCCTTACAGAATACAAGTCACGCCCGCACGAAAAGCACGGGCGTTTGCTTTGACTTGTTCGTATTCTGTTGTATTGAAGTTTCTGAGGTTTCAATGCGAATAGAACAATAGCAAACGCTATTAAGGAGTGTATGTGTTGCAGACCATAGGCGCACCCCTCTCTGCCTAATGGTCTAATTCGGCTGCAAAAGTACTACATTTTAGGGATATCGGCAAGAGAGAAGGGAGTTTTTTGTGTTGGGGTGGGGATTGGGGGGGGATTTGGATATCTGTAGTTTCTGGATATCTGGATTTTTAGATAGGGTAGAGCATTATTGGGGGAACTGAGACTTGTGGCTCAATCGGGGCGAGGACACCCATGCCCCAAAGCATAGTCCATCGGTTTGTGCCAAACCGTTTGGGCGGGATAATATCCCGCATAAGGAACGATAATGCAGGGGATTATGAAAGGGGGCACACTCCTGCAGAGACTTTTTCTGTGCGTGGGGATTGTTCTTTTTATCGCAAGGTCATACCCAAACGAAGAATAGATATTCGCCATTGTTTTTTTGGGGGATGATACGACTATCAATAAGAAAGTTGGCACAAGCAATATGCCGATCACACAAGGACGCGCTTTTGATAGTAATAAAAGGGCATAGGGGACAATTCTATAAGTCAATATTATCTTAAGAAATTTCTTAATGAGATGGTAGGAATACCCAAGATTTTGGCTTTTAGTTGTAAGCCATTATCAGAGGTAAGTAACATTACTTTTTCTGATTTATATTTTAGTGCAACTGAAAGAATTAGATTGTCCGGAGAACGGCGATCAAAGTCTTTAGGCAATAATTGAGTATTAGCAATTTCAAAAATGATATTGCGCTTATCCATCTCCTTATTTATGTTCCGCAGAGCATCTTGAGCAGCCTTTTTCTCATTTTCATCAAGAATGATTTTCAGTTTATCCAATTCGTCTATCACTTTAGCAGATAACACGACAGAAACCTCTTTGTTGATTAAACTCAATATCTTAGGACAGTCAATAAACACATTGGTATCAATGATGTATGATACACCATCCCGGCTTTCCGCATTATGTGGTATATTCTTCTTGGTATTGAATTTACTTAAATCGATCTTCCCGACAATTTTTACACCTATCTTGGGTACATCTGTAGCAATAAAGTTAGAATCATTTTTTGATGATTCATCTATATGTTCTTTTGAAGGGTCTTCTATTGTAGGCGCTTGGTATATTGGTAATACCAAAGAAGTCGCTCCCATACCAATATGATGTAAACTGTTATCTAAGGGTTGCGCATCATTAGGA
>CAVHKB010000001.1:0-42018 GCA_963636305.1 Prevotella sp. P5-108 | reverse complement strand
CTATATGCGTCCTATATAGATCGTATATAAAACCTATATAAATCGTTTGGGATTGGTAGTAAATAGTTGGGTGGGCGGAGGTAAGGGAGCAATTAACAGGTAACAATTAGCAGGCGAGGGGTGAGGAACAAAAAAGGCTGCCTTTGGGGCAGCCTTTTTGTGTAGGGAACGAGATGAATTACTTCACCACTGTACCTAATACATTATAGCGAACGCCGTCTTTCAGGATATAGATTTGACCGTTCTCCATAACCTTTTGAACATTATCGGCTTTCTCGCCAATTACCTCGTTGAAACCTGTACCCTTTACACCTGTGAATGTGTAAACACCGAAGCCACAATTACCTGTGTACAAGTAGATGGTAGCCACATTGTCTTTTACATCGACAGAAGGCACAGCCGAACGGAATCCGTTGACACTATTTGAAAAACTCATACCGTTGTTCGGGAAGAACCACAGAGGAGTCATATCGGCAAAGGACTTGGAGGCATCTTTATACTTATAGAGTGCAAAAGCAGAAGAAGGAGTACCTGCAGTATTGGTAGCAGCCATTACGAGGAAGTACTCGTCGCCTACTTGGAACTCAGCCAAGCCATTGTGTCCTTGATTCAATTTGCAAGTATCGCCTTCGTTGTTACCTATTTGGATGCCTGCAGCGCAGTTCTTGAAGTCGTCAGCCAGTGTACCATCCATATTGAACAGAGTAGGCAGAGTAGCATTGCCATCCAAATAGAAATAGTTGTCGTCGACAGGGAATATTTGAGGAGCAGTTCCAGGATTTGCAATCATTGCACCGTCGTTGATAAGATAAGAGTTATCAGAAGCAGGGTCAACATAAAGAACCACCTTTGTTGCTTTGGCAGCAACACCATTGTCGATGACCCACTTGAATGCCGTCATTGAATTGGCATCTTGTGCCATGATAACTGCATGGGTATCAACATCGCCATATACACCAAATGCATCGAAACGATAAGAGATTTTGTCGAATTCCTCTTCGGTGTTATCCCAAAGACGCTCTTTGATGACTTCGGTAGCAGCACCTGTTGCCAGGTCAACCTTGTAGATGAAGAATGTTTGCGAAGAGGTAAGGCATGCGCCAATCAGGAAATTGCCTTTATTATCCACCTTTATATCGTTGAAAGGAAGAGTTACAGCACTTTCCCACTTAGAAGCCCCAGTCTCGTCGATTGTTTCCACTTGGAAGAGATGGTCGCCTGTGATGGTGATAGGATCTAATTTCTTGCCAGTAGCACCATCGTAAACCTGGAGGGTAGATGTTCCACGGTCGATGAAATACATCTTGCCATCTTTTGCAGCCATACCACGAACATTGCCATCTTCGCCAGGACGATTGTCGGCATAGTTACCTAACTTGACAGAATAGATCCAATTGTTTACGAGGGTATATTCGCCATTTTCGCCACGAGCAGGATATGCGTAGTCATCTTTTACAGCAGCAGCGGAAGCCTCAATCCATTCGGCTTCGCCACGGAACTGGAATTCTTTGGTATCTCCACTCTTATAGACAGAGAAAACAGCCTTGAAGTTGATTTGCGTGCCTACAGGGTACTTATCTACTGTTACACCCGTATATTTGTACAACGCTATTTTATTGATACCATCGGAAACATAAGGTGTATTGTAGTCGCCTTCATAAGAAACAATTTTAACGCCCTTAACGGCAACCAACTTATTGAGATATGAAGCCTCGTCAGCCACCAGTTGAGGAAGTGTAACTTCGGTAGGATTAACAGCCGTACCCGCCACTTTGCTGATAACAGTTGCGTTGTTCAGTTCGGGCGAACCATTGAAATCAGCCACAAAATTACCACTGAGGGTTACTTCGTCGCCATTAGCCACGCCATTGTTTTTACCGTAGCAAAGGATGGCGCCTGAAGCGTCTTGAATCCAGAAGTTGTCACCTGCAGTGTAGGTAACCGTACCTTTCACTTTGGTTTCAGTGCCATCAGCGAGAGCAAGCACTTCAGCCACCGTGTTGATATACTCGCCAAAGCAAGCATAGAGTTTACCGGTGGTTTCAGAGGTTATCTTGGTGATAGGAGTACCCGAGCCTTCTTGGTTGTCGTACCAGCCACGGAAAGATTCACCCTCTTTGTAAGGAGCATTGAGTGTGAACTCACCTTCTGCGATTTCGGTAGGATTGGCATAAGCATGTTTCCAAACGGGTTGGTATGCTGCCAAGAGAGCCTCACCATTTGACATATCAACAGCATCAAGCCAATCGGTTGTGTGATTTTTGTCTTCGCCAAAGAAGTTCCCGAGACCAAAGCGCATTGACCCAACGTCTGAAGATGGCAATGTTTTAGTTCCGTCTGCAGCAACACCTTTTTTATATTGTTTCTTTGCCACAGAATCCAAGTATGCGGGCAACCATCCCCATTTTGCTTTATAAGTATCATCTGCAAAGAACTGCAATATAGTTTTCTCGTTTACAGCATTAGGAACAGAGGTAGGAATACCTCCATTAGAATTTCCTACTCCCAATTGTTCTTCGTAGGCTTTCCATGTTGTAGTAGCCCCAGAGAATGTGTTCCAATCTGCATTCAGAGCCTCGTACATGTCTTTCTTGCTTGTCCATCCGTAGTCGTTGGTGACGGCTCCGTCGGGGAGGACGTACTCAACAGCCGCGAATGAGGTAGCCGCCAACAAGAGCGCGCTACACAATACTGTTAATTTTTTCATAAATAGATAGATTAATGTTAGTAAATTGTCGTTTTGTTCCGCAAGACCCGTCAAGCGGTACTCCACAACGGTTAATTTGTTATCTTATATTATTTCTTTTCTACATAACCACTATTCTTTTTGTTGTTCCGACCTGCACAATCAGCACGCCCTGCACTGCGGGCAGAGCGGTTGTTCCTATGTTGGTTGTTCCTTTTGCCAGCACAATGCCCAGCAGGTTATAGACAGAGTAAGGCATTGGCTGCTCTGCCACTATTGCTCCATTGGACACATACCAATTGTTCTCGCGGGCAGCCTCGCAGGCAGTAGCCGGTTGTATGGTGACACGGAGCATATCGGAGGTGACCCAACCATCGACAGACGAGGCACGCACACGGAGGTAATAGTCGCCTTCTGAGAGATTGGTATAGGTTGCATTGTAGGTATAGGCATCGGTGTTCAGTGTCTTGGTGTTGCGAGGAGCAAAACTTGTGACTGTAGATAACTCGACTCGGAATGAACGGGCGTTCTGCTTCTCCCATGCGACATGGAGGTCGGCAGAACGGACCACCTCATTGTCGGCAGGCGACAGGATGACAGGGGTAGGCACGGGGAGGGACATCGTGGTGAAAGAGGAGATGTCGGACACTATCTGCACTGTGCCGTAGGAGGCGGTGCAACGGAGATAGTAGGTGGTGGTCTGTGCCAAAGTGGAATCGGGTACAGCGCAACGGGGGACCGTTGTTTGTGCCGTATATACCATATCTTCGGTGCGCATCTGAACAGAGCGGCTAATCTCGAAGTTGTAGCGCACATCGGATTCCTCGACGCTATCGCAAGAGATGACAGGCACAAGCGATACATCGGTCTGTGTGTTGGCAGGGGACAGTATGGAGAACATCTTCGCCGTGAACCTGTGGGCAGCAGTAGGCAGGTCGTCGGCATTTGCTCCTCGTGCAATAAGCCGCCAGTAGTAGGTACCTCCATCGGCGATACGGGCTACTTTGCCAGAGAAGAAAGTAGTGTCGGCTGTTTCGTAGGACTCGATGAGGTTGTTGAACTCCTGGTCGGTTGCCACTTGCAAGAGGTAGGAATCGACTCCAGAAGCCGTAGTCCAACTGAAGGTGGACGGCACCAGTTGCACTGCGCCGTCGGCAGGGACAAGCAATTGGGGAGCGGAGAGAACAGCCTTTGCAGCATCGCGCACCACAGGAGGATATTCGTTTCCATAGCGGTCGAGAACGGCTACGGCATAGGTGTAGTTTTGTTTGAGAGGCACTTTGCAGGAGTTGGTATAGGTGAAGCCCACCAAGTTCTCGGGCGAGAAGAACACTCCACGGCGCGATTGATAGTCTTTGGGAATGCAGTAGACTGCATAACGCAGGTTTTCGGCAGGTGCAGTCCACGACAGTTTGCCCGTACTGCCCGAATAGGTTATGTTGCTGACATAGAGAGCCTCGCTGGAGCGTTCCCATGCTTTCATGGGTGGGAGAGCGGGATAGCGATAGACCGTATTGCGCAAGTTACGAATGAAGCCGTCAGCCAGCATAGCCTTGTAGATGGAAAAGAAGACAGAGCCAGTAGCGGAGTTGCGGTCGTCGTTACGCAGGACTGTTACCTGGTCGGATGTTTCGGTAACAGGATAGGACACCCCTGCACCCTCGACAGAGTGGCTTGCATAGAAATGCCGCCCGAACTGGTTGCTGACTTTTGACCACCAGGCAGAGAAGACTGCAAAACTATAGGAGGAGTTGATGTTCCAATACATCTGCGGGGAGATGTAGTCAATTGTAGCACGGCTGAGCCATGCGAGCGGGTCGGAGTAGATGCCATTGTACTGCCAATCGGAGAACGGCATTTTCTCGACACCATACTTGGCAGCATGTTCATCGGATGAAGCGACTTGCGGTGCAGGTCCTATACCAAACGTGACCCAAGGTTTGACAGCCTTGATGGTGTCGTGAACGAGGCGCACCATTTCGTTGACATTCTCACGTCGCCATTCGGCTTGGGACAGTCCCTGCGGATTGTTGGCGGCATAGAGGTCGGCGTCCATAGACATGGGTGTACCGGAGAGATAGAAATAGTCGTCGAAGAGTACGCCATCGACATCGTAGTTCTCGAGTATATCCGCCACGACAGCCGCAATGCGTTCCCTTACTTCGGGGAGACCGGGGTTGAGGATAGTGGCATCGCCATAGCGCATGAGCCACTCGGGGTGAGTCTGCGAGTAGTCGGTTGGCAGGTTGCCATAGGTCTCGTTGGAGGAGGCATAGCGGTAGGGGTTGAGCCACACATGGAGTTCCATGCCCCGGTTGTGTGCTTCCTGCACGGCGAGAGCGAGCGGGTCGTAGGTAGGTTCACCTCCTCGTGTACCGGTGAGATACTTGCTCCATGGTTCGTATTTGGAGCGATACATTGCATCGGAAAAACCCCGTACCTGCAAGCAGGCGGCGTTCATATTCGCCATTTGGAGGGAATCGAGTATCTGAATGAGTTCCTGTTGCTGTGCGGCAGCGTTGTCGGCACTTCCCCACGAGTTCTTGGGCCAATCGATAGCCCAGACGGTTGATATCCAAGCCGCACGAAACTCGCGTTTAGGAGCCGCAGCAAAGAGCATCTGCACTGAAAGAACAGATAGCAAAAGAGGTAGTATGCGGCAGATTCTCTTCACTGTTGTATTCATTGTTTAGAACAACTTCGATGGGTTGGGGTTGATGGTCACGCCATAGATTTCGACGCCTTCGATGACTGTTTCGACCTTGCCTGTAGCAGGATTGTAGCGCATCAGACCAGAAGGTGCATTGGTGTCTTTGCCATCGGAGCGGAATCCGAAGTAAACACAGCCCGTAGCCTCGTCCAATACCATTTGGCAGACGCCGACCACTTCGGCACGCGTACCCTCGTAGAGAGCAGGTTCGCCGGATGTGTTGACCTCCAGTTCTTTTCCCGACTCATGAAGGATTTTATACTGTTTGAGGTTTGTTGCGCTATTTCCTATGGCATCCAAAGCAGCGATGGATGGGCAGCGATAGAAGCCATTTGAGCCTTCGTTGAAGACCGTGAAGAAGAACTCTTTGGTCTTGCTGTTGTAAGCGAATGACTTCGGACACATTGTACTGAGTGCTACGCCTGCTTCGGGGGTAGGTGCTTCTCCTTTGGTGACAGGATCTTTGTAGATGTCGGCATCGGTGAAACGGAAGATGCCATAGGCGTTATAGAACTTCGTCCAGTACCAAGTGCCTTCGACCTTGCCGAACATACCTCCTATGGCACCATATTCGATGCCACGACCATAGTAGCCGAGTGTGGAATGCTGTACATAGTAGGGGAACTCGGTTGCACTATAGATTCTGTTGCGTTCTTTGGTGCGTACGGCAATGATGCCCGTATTGCGGTTGGCATAGTAGAGCGTGCCTTCTTCGATGTACCCATAGAACGGGTCGTCGAAAGCGGCTTGTCCGACATTGGAGATAAGCGTTTCGACTTTGGAACCGTCTTTTGCGATGACAGAGATTTTGCCGTCACCCAATACGCCATCGGCATCGTCGACATAGTAGAACTGTTGTCCTGCATCGAGCATATAGATGGAAGAGTCGGCAAAGAGTATATTGAACGGGTGCTGCCCTGAAGCCACGCCCAAGTCGAAAGGCATAATTTTCATATCTGCCGGTGCATCGGGAGCCAATTTGAGTGCCATGATATTTCCGCCCCGAACGGCATAGTAGAGTGTGGGTACCTCTTTGTTGTAGCCCACCTGGACATTGACGGAAACCTCTTCCAACGCACGACCGTCTAACTTGGCTTGCAGGCGCACTGTTTGGGAACCGACATTAGAGAAAACCACTTCGGGCGGTACTTTCTGGAAGACAGTGTCAACAGGAGTATTATCTAACAAGCGTGTTCCTTCGGGGAATATCCACTGATACTCTTCGGTACGGTTTTTCGGGTTAGGCAGTTGAATGGAGAAAGAGATTTTGGAAGT
Source organism: Prevotella sp. P5-108 (assembly GCA_963636305.1). Lineage (GTDB taxonomy): Bacteria > Bacteroidota > Bacteroidia > Bacteroidales > Paludibacteraceae > Colicola. Next base: position 35,347 of record CAVHKB010000001.1, on the reverse strand, counting down.
GAGTACTTCGCAGACCTCCTCTTGAATAGGATTGAGTGTAAGCAAAGGCTTGATGTCGGAGATGAAGAGGGGTTGTTTCTTCTGCACGGTGGTAGCGTCAGCCTGACGAATGGTGAGCGTTACGGTATAGGTACCAGCGACAGAATAGGCATGGTAAACGGTGTCGCCTTCGGCATTGGTATTATCGCCAAAGTCCCAGAGCGCAGTACCGGCAGTGGGCGAAGTGTTGACAAACATCACCTCAGAGTCGACATAGTAGTCGAGTGCATAGTTGCCAGGTATAGAATACTCGAAGGACACAGCATCGGTGGGCAGGTCTTCGACTTTGGGTTCGTGGTCGCGACAAGCGGGAAGCAGCATCAGTGCCATGAGAGGCAGCATATATTTACAGAAGGATTTCATAGCAAAACAGGATTTATCAGTTGATTTCTATATCTTTAGCCACCGTAGTACCATAGACATTTCGGTCGTCGTAAACACGGAGGAGTGCGCGTATCTGGTAGGTACGCTTGTAGGTGATGTCGTAGCAGTTTTCACCGGAATTGAAAATCAGTTGTTCGAAAGAAACGCTATCCTGATAGAGTTCGGTTACTTTTTCAGGAACAGGCGTGTCGGTGGAGTCGGCGTTCCACTTGAAGTGTCGTACCCACTGATTGGTATTGGCATCGAAAGTGGAGTCGGTAAACTCCTGGAAATTATCGCGCAGACCTGCTCCTTTAATGATATTACTGAAATCGTCGTATTTAAGGAGGTTATAAAGACTATCTTTGAAATGCTGTTTATAGTCTTCGCCGAAATACTTCAGAAAGTTCTCGTTGTCGTAGTGTGCAGGTTTTTCCCATTTGAAAGAAGCGAGTGTACTGCTTACGGGGAAAGTCCCTTCGAAATAGTAGGCATGGATGGAGTCGTTCCATACGGCAACATCCTTATGAGGGAAAGTCTTTATCTTTTGGGAGATACGCATTTCGGAAGCGGTGATTTTAGAGATGGAGTACGTGAAACTTTTTGTCCACGGGCAAGTAACCACTTTCTCGAGGTTTTCGGTGACATTGTACCACACTTCGGAGCGGTCGATAGAAACGCCATTGACGCTTGTATAGTACTGCGCAGTGAACGGTACATCGGCACCTGCCGTTACGACAGAACTCTCGACCACCCAATAGGGTTGAGGTCCGACATTACCAGTGATGACGAGGTCGTCGATGAAGTCATGTTTATCGCACGCAGTGCAAGCGAGCAGAGCGAATGCGAGAACGAATATATGGGAGTGTTTCATAGTCGTAAGAGAAGTTATTTCCATTCTATATTGTTAGATACGGTGCAGACCGAAGAGTTCTTCATTGCCCAAATCATGTGTTTCTGCATCCAATGGTAGTCGACATTTCCTGCCGCATCGCACGCGCCGATACGGATGAGTTCTTTCTTGTTGTATTTTGTTTCCGTTTCGGTATCGGGGTTCAGGCGATTGACCCAAGCGTTAGGCGAATAGACGGCTTTGGTGGAAGGGTCTTCGTAGCAGTCGGGTTGGTCCCAATAGGCAGCATAGAGGTTGTAGGGTCGGCGCAGGCTATACTCGGTGGTGAAGTTGGAAGGTGACAGAGCAATCGGACTGTGCTTTGTCAGACAGGTTGACACAGTATAGACAGGAACGCCATCGTAGAATATGCCGTTGGTTTTGCTGGAATAGTTATAGCGGCGGAGGTCGGTCCACTGTTCGGGTTGCAAGTACATAGCCACAAATTTCTGCTGCATGAGGTCAGCAATGGTGAACACGGACTCACCCGGAAGACGGACAGACATGAAGAGGTCGTAGCGTTTTTGTTCTTTTTTGGTCAATGCTCCTACATTGATGCCATAGCGTTGCATATTGCGTTCGACGGCTTGCTTTGTGACATTGTATGCCTCGGCTTTCTGGTTCATCCAATAGAGTGCTTCGGCTTTGATGAAGAGCAGTTCTTCGGTGGTTATCAGAGCGATATAGCCATCGTTTTTGGTATAAGGATTGGTTCCGGCATCGGTGGCATAGAGGTCGGGGTAGTAGGTATATTTATTGTTTTCATCCTTACCTATGTTGCTCTCCAACCAGCGCAATGCCTGACTATTATCTTTGTTGGTGCGGGGAGTCATTATCATTTCGGCACGGGGGTCCAATGCGAAGCGATAGTCGGATGTGTTGAGAGAACTGCCCGTATATCCTCCCAAGACAGCATAGGCGAAGAACTTGGTCGGTATGGAGGAAGCAAGTCGGTTGTTACGACTTTCCCACGAATTTATTTTCGGAGCAGCAGGTCCCCACGGGCAGTTGGACTCTGTTTTACCGCCAGGGTAGTTGTAGAGAGGTTCTTCCCAGTTGGGGTCGTTGAGTACATCGTCGACCATAGCCACGAGTTGTTGGCAGGTGGTGGGTGTGTTGTCCCAGTTAGGAAGTTTGCGCAGCCACAGACGGCAACGGAGTGCTTTGGTGTAGGCAGCCCATTTATTCATATCGCCTTTGTAGATACGGTCGGATTTTTCGCTTATAGGCAGTGCTTGTGCGCCGTTGGTCCAAGCAGGGTCTTGGTAGAGGCTGACGAGTTGGTCGGCTTCGGAGAACATCCAATCGTAGATTTCCTGTTGCGAGTCGTACTTGGGAGAAGTGACGGTATAGGCTTGGGAGCGAGGCATATCGGCAAACACATCGGTGGTGAACATGGTGGATTGCAGCACGAGTGTACGCCCGATGAGTTCGTAGTTTTTCGAGCCGTTTTTAGCCGTCAGTTCGAACATGGCGTTGGCATTTGCCCCGAGGTCGTAGAAATGCCGTCTCCACATAGGGTGACGGTTGACGCTGAGGAATTCCCATCCCTGACTATAGGGGTAGGATCCTGTTTGTGACTTATCGCCTGTGGTGAGTGCCTGTGACATATAGACGCCATATTCGGCATGGTCGTAGCATATCTGTGAGGCATAGAAGCAGAGAGTCGGCAGTATTTGGTCGACCGTTACGGTAGTGGGGTCATCTTTGGTTGTGTTGACATCGAGGAAGTCGTTGCAACCAGTCAAGAGCAGGACTGACGCCATACATACACTGAGATAGTTGATTGATTTCATATAGCGCAACGGAATTAGAATTTAACATTAAGGGATATATTATAACTTCTTGTGGAAGGCACGGGATAGTTATCGACGCCTGCAGAGCCTGTACCGCCACCAGAGGTGGACGCATTACAGAGCGGGTCGGTTCCCGTGTACTTAGTGAGTACAAAAAGGTTGTTTGCCGTGAAAGAGAGGTTCAGTCCTTTGAGTACTTTCTGCGACTTCATGAGTTGTGCGAAATCGTATCCTACGGTAACGTAACTAAGCCGTATGTAGGAGCCATCTTCGATGAAGTTGGAGGACACATTGTAGAAATAGTTGGTGATGGTGGTATAGTCGAGCGTGATAGGCTTGGTGTTGGGAACATAGTTGCCATTGCCATCGTCGACGACGCCATCGAACACAACTTGCCGTCCACGATATTTCTCGAGCATAGCCGATTGTCCGTTAGAGATGAGGGAGCGTCCCGTTATGTTGACCACATCGCCTCCCAACCGTCCGTCGAACAAGAAAGAGAGTTGTACGCCATAAACATCGAGGGTACTACGGAGACCTGCAGAGAATTTCGCCTCGCGGTTACCGATATAGAGGTTCTTGTTGGGGTTGATTTGCGGGTAGCCTTCGCTATCGCAGATTATTCTGCCATCGTCGGTACGCAGATAGTCTTTACCGGTAAGACCTGTGGTGGACCCACCGAGGTAAGCCGATGTAAAGATGTCGGTGTATTGGGGACCCGTTATCTCGGATACATTCTCGGGCAGGCTGACCACCTTGCCGCGATTGAGTCCGAAGTTGAGTGCTGCTGTCCACTTTACATTCTTACGGCGAATGATGTCTTGTTCCAAAGTGAGTTCCATACCTTGATTACGGATGGCACCTTCGTTACGGGTTTGCAAGATATAGCCTGAGGCAGGTGAGACGCGTACGGTTACGATTTGGTTATCGACTTTGGTGGAATAGTATGCCATGTCGAGGCGTGTACGGTTATCGAAGAAACGGAGGTCGAGACCTATTTCCCATGAGTAGGACATTTCGGGCTGCAAATCGGCAGATGCCGAAGAGCGTGTAGGGTCGATACCATAGCCGTTGTCGGGATAGTTAGCGAACTGTTTGTAGCGTCGGTCGAATAGATAGATTGGCGCATCTTTACCTACGACTGCATAGTTGCCCCGCAGTTTACCGTAGGAGAACCAGTTGTTTTTCGTCTCATTGAGTCCGGGTATGAGTTCAGAGAATACGATACCTGCTGTTACGGACGGATAGAAGTAGGGGGAAGTCTTGAGTGTGGAGGACCAGTCCCATCGTCCTGTTACAGAGAGCGAAGCAAGTCCTTTGTAGTCGGCTCGAACTTCGTAGTAGTAGCCGAAGGTGCGTCGTTGCGAGTGTGTGAGTGTACGGTCGGTGAGATATACCTCGTTGGGGTTAGTATTGGAGAGGGAGTAAACACCTGGTATGACGAAATCGACACCGCTGTTGGTCATAGAGAAGCCCTTAGATGCCTTCAACTCGCCACCTGCCATGAAGTCCATACCGAAGTCCTTTGGAAGGTCCAAGCGGTAAGTTGCCATGAAGCCTGCAGTAAGCAGTTGGCTTCGTCCGGCAGAGGAGGAATACTTGCCGAGTTTGGCTTTGTCCATGTTGGCGATGTCGTTGGTTGTGAGATAGGGGTCGGTTTGATATGCGCCGTTGAGATAGTCCTGGTAGGAGTTGTAGAGAGCGAGGTTGGTATTGTACTCTTTGAGTGCCTCCTGGTAGGCGGCTTTTTCTTCCGCTGTAGCAGTGGAGCCGGGATCTGATGGTTCGGTAGGTTTGGTATAGGACTGTGTTACATAGGAGTCGTCCCAACGGGGTACCCCATAGGTCTCGGAGGTGGAACTGCTGGTGTCGTAACCTACGCGTCCTACGATTTCAAGCCCTTTGACAGGTTTGAATGTGACGGAAGCGTTCATGACATTACGCAGGGAGGTGGATTGTCCGCCGTCGTTGTAGATACCGTAGAGCGGGCTATAGGTGGAGTTGTATTTTTTGGAGTCGTTGTAGTAGATATAGCGCGGATATCCAGTGGAGAGTTGATAGTCGGTTATATCATCTGTATTTGACCATCCATAGAGGCTGCTCATTGCTGAAGTGCCTGTGATTGCATCGGCGGAGGTGGAGCGGGAGTCGCTTTGCATGACATTGATAGAAGCATTGATGGTGACCCATTTAGCGGGGCTGTAGGTTGCTTTTACGAGTCCACCAAAGCGTTGCTTATAGTCGTTGGGTATGATACCGTCGTTTTTGGACCAGTTTGCGGAGGCATAAGCCTGGAACTTCTCGGTACCGCCGGTTACGCTGACATCGTATTTGTGATAGAAGCCTGTGTTGAAGAAGTTATGGAGGTTATCATATATCTGCTCTCCAGGATTAAGCAACGGACCCCATCCTCCCTGTGCTTTATCGACATAGATACCTTGTGAGCCTGGTATATAACTTTTTTGAATATTTGGCAGTCGGTAGGGAGTATCGAACTGCCAACTTGCATTAGCGGCGACCGATATTTTACCTGCTTGTGCGCGTTTGGTTGTAATCATAATGACGCCGTTGGCAGCATCTTGTCCGTATAGTGCAGAAGCCGCAGCACCCTTGAGGACGGTTACATTCTCGATGTCGTTAGGGTTGATGTCGGCAGCAGAAGATGCGCCTCCACTTAAGGGGACCCCATCCATGATGAACAAAGGTTCGTTGGATTGGGCAGTATTGATGGAGGATATGCCTCGTACGATGATTTGTGAGCCGGCGTTAGGAGAACTGCTTGAGTTAGTGACAGTGACGCCTGCTATTTGCCCTTGCAGAGAGTTGACGAAGTTAGCAGATTTGCTTGCGGTGATAGATTCGGAGGTTACATTCTGCACTGCGAAATTCATTCGCTTTTTCTCTTGTACGACGCCCATAGCGGTGACGACTACTTCTTCCATAGCGATGGCTTCTGTAGCGAGTGCGACATTATGCTTCATGCCTGTAACCTTGACCTCTTGTGTTTTCATGCCGACATAACTGACTACGAGTGTAGCCTTGTCGGCGACTTTGAGTTGGTAGTTTCCGTCGAAGTCGGTTATTGTACCATTGGTAGTTCCTTTTTCGAGGACGGTAGCCCCGATGACGGGTTGTCCGTCGTCTTTGGAAGTTACTATGCCTGTAACAGTGATGTCAGCCCAAGCGAAGAGGGTTGAAGCAACACAAGCAAGTAAGAGCAATGTTTTTTTCATGCGCATTACGGTTTGTTAATTGAAAGAACTTAAGGCGATTACTTATACAGCGCATAAGGTTGCCAAAAAGTTCGTCGCAAAGGTAATACAATTTTACGAGAATTATACCCCATCATTATATGTTTTACAACATATTTTCGGGCTATAATAGTATTTTCGGTGTTTGTTTATTTTAATTTTTCTGTTGTTGCCAGGCGTCGAGTGCGTCTTTGACAGAGCCGTGAATGAGCAGGAGATGCTTTGCCTGTTCGTAGTCGATGCCGAGTTCGTCGACGAGCATACGGGTTCCTCTGTCGACAAGTTTCTTGTTGGTCAGTTGCATATTGACCATCCGATTGCCTTTGACTCGTCCGAGTTGTATCATGGTAGTGGTGGTTATCATGTTGCAGATGAGTTTTTGTGCGGTGCCGGATTTGAGCCGTGTGCTACCTGTAACGAATTCGGGACCTACTATTGCCTCGATAGGTATGTCGGCTTCGGCTGCGACGGGCGAGTCGGGATTGCAGGAGACAGAAGCGGTGAGTATTCCCTGTTCGCGTGCGTGTCGGAGTGCGCCTATGACATAGGGCGTTGTGCCTGAAGCGGCGATACCGATGAGAATGTCGGAGGAATTGATGTTGTATTTCTGGAGGTCCTGCCATCCTCTTTCGAGGTCGTCTTCGGCTTTCTCGACGGGATTACGGAGGGCGGTGTCACCACCGGCGATGAGTCCTACGACGAGTGAAGGAGGCATACCGAAGGTAGGTGGTATTTCGCTTGCGTCGAGTACGCCGAGTCGTCCTGAAGTGCCTGCTCCAAGGTAGAAGATTCGTCCTCCCTGTTTCATTCGTGGTACGATTTGTTCGACGAGTTTGGTTATCTGCGGTATTGCTTTCTCGACGGCGAGAGGTACTTTTTTGTCCTCTTCGTTCATTTCGACCAATAGTTCGTGTACAGATTTCTGGTCGAGGTTATCGTGTAGGGAGGGCTGTTCGGTTATTTTTGCAAACATATCGTTATCAGTTAGTCGGTTTGGCATCTTGTGCATGATACTTCACGAGTCCTGGCATGGGCGACTGGAGTATTTGTGCGACTTGCATATTGTTGTCGTTCATGACCTTGCGGAGAACATCGGCATAGTAGTAAGCAATGGAGCCGATAAATCCGACGGGCAGAGAAGGATACTGCTTGAGGTTACGGATGACGAACTGACGGAAATGCTCGTAAACGAGGTTGTAGATGGATTCTTCCTGTATGTTTTCGGCAGCGAACTTGGAAAGAGAGGCGAGGTATCGGTTGGGGAAAGGTTTGCGATAGACATTCTCTATGATTTCCGCCTGCGTGAGGTTGTATTGCTGAAGAAATTTGTTTTTGATATGTTCGGGCAACTGATTTTTGAGTACATCTGCCACGAGGCGTTTGCCAAGTACAGCACCGCTGCCTTCGTCGCCGAGAATAAAGCCGAGTGCGGGTACATTCTTGATGATTTTTTCTCCGTCGTAGAGGCAGGAGTTGGAGCCTGTACCAAGAATGCAGGCGATACCTTGCGTCCGCCCGAGCAGTCCTCTTGCTGCACCGACCATATCACTTTCGACATGGGCTTTGGCAGTTTTGAACGAGCCTTCGAGTGCAGATATGACAAATTTGGTTTTCTCGGGTGTACATCCTGCACCATAGAAATAGATGTCAGTTATAGTCCCCGCCCAGAGTAGGTGGGAGAGTTGGGGAAGGAGTTGTGTGACGATAGAGTTCTTAATGGCGTCGGAAGTCTGGTAGAAAGGATTGATACCGTCCATTGAGAACTCGGAAGTTTGGCTGTTAGCAGCCATGAGTGTCCATGTGGTTTTGGTAGAACCACTGTCAGCGATTAAAATCATGGTATTTCTATTATAATTATGTGTTCACCATTTATCTTGCCCTTGCAGGCAATACTTTGCGGCAAAGGTACAAAGATTTTGGAAACAGCACAACATTTGGCTAAAAATTGCAATGGGAAATGGCGATAAAACGAATTGGGACAGGAAACCGAAGGGAATCAAGAGATTGGGGACATTCCCCCTTTGCGACCACGCTTGCATAGCGGTGCGCAGAAGATAGGTCAGCGGATTGTTATTGGCGTGTTATTGGAATGTTTTTGGAGTGGTTGTTTTGCGCTAATGCTTCGGTTATGCTTCGGTTATGCTTCGGTTATGCTTCGGTTACGGTACGGGAAAACCTCGATACAAATACGACAAAAAAAGCGCAGTGAGAGGGAGCGGACGGGGAGGGAAGAGGGGGAAGGCGGGTTGGTGGAATTCCGATTGAAAGAAGCAGGAGGCACGAGCGTGGATTTATGCAATAAAATTTGGTGGGGATTGTAAGAATGTTTACCTTTGCAGCGCAGAACGGTGCAAGCCTTTTCGAGGGCAGTACCACATCTGTTAACCCTATAATACCAACTAATCACAACATTATGAGAACTAATTTAAGTTCACAGATTTCGCTGACTCACATAGCGAAGAAACTTTACCAAACGGACGATGTATTTGAGTTGTCGCGTTTGACCCGTTTTGAACTTCTCCACACGCATATTTGTTCGAGTGCACAGGAAGGTGCGAAGTATGTAGCGCGTCAGATAGCGGAAGTTATTCTGGCGAAGCAGAAGAAACATTCGTTTGCCATCTTGTCGCTTGTTGCAGGCAGGAGCATGACTGATGTGTTCGAAGAATTGGTGCGTTTGCATAAGGAGGAGGGGCTGAGTTTCAGGAATGTGGTTATATTCAACCTGTTTGAATACTACCCGTTGACAGACAATCTGCAGGGTTGTTTTGGTCAGTTGAAAGAGCAGTTGTTGGACCAGGTTGACATTCAGGCAGAGAATGTGTTCACGATAGACGGCACGCAGGAGAAGAGCAATATACTGAATGCTTGTATGGATTATGAGCAGAAGTTGCAAGATATGGGCGGAGTTGATTTTCAGTTGTTGGGAATCGGTCGCGGCGGCAATATCGGTTTCAACGAACCTGGTACGCAGTTTAACAGTCCGACCCGTTTGGTGGTGTTGGACAATGTATCGAAGAATGATGCCGCCAATCTGTTCGGTTCGGTTGAGCAGGTGCCGATGTGTGCCATAACGATGGGTTTGGGTACTATACTTCGGGCGAAGCGGGTAGTTATGGTTGCTTGGGGAGAACACAAGTCGGCACAGATTCGTGCGGCAGTGGAGAAGCAGTGTAACCCGTCGTGTCCTGCCTCTGCTTTGCAGTTACATTCGAATGCGGAGGTAGTGTTGGACTTATCGGCAGCGGGTCAGTTGACAAGACTAAAGTGTCCGTGGTTGTTGACCTCTTGCGAGTGGGACGACCAGTTGACACGGCGTGCCATAGTATGGTTGTGCCAGCAAACGGGCAAGCCTATACTGAAACTGACGAACAAAGACTACAACGAGAACGGTTTGAGCGAGTTGATAACTATTTATGGTTCGGCTTATAACTGCAACATAAAAATCTTCAACGATTTGCAGCACACGATTACAGGTTGGCCGGGTGGTAAGCCCAACGCGGACGACAGTAACCGTCCTGAGCGTGCAAAGCCATATCCAAAGAAAGTGTTGATATTTTCGCCGCATCCGGATGATGATGTGATTTCGATGGGTGGCACATTTGCCCGTTTGATTAAGCAAGGTCATGATGTGCATATAGCCTACGAGACGAGCGGTTGTATTGCGGTGTGTGATGACGAGGTGGTTCGTTTTATGGACTTCATGCGCGGTTTCGGTCAGATGCACAGCCCGGAGGACAAGGTGATTGAGGAGAAGTATAACGAGTACACTCATTACTTGTTCAACGAGAAAAAGGACGACAGAGATACTCGTGAGATATTGGATATCAAGGCACTTATCCGAAGGGGTGAAGCGACAGCGGCATGCCGTCATATGGGATTGCCGACCTCTCACATACACTTTTTGAATCTGCCGTTCTATGAGACGGGGACGATAAAGAAGGGTGATTTGTCGCAAAAGGACATTGATATTGTGAAGCGTCTATTGGTAGAGATAAAGCCAGACGAGATGTTTGTTGCCGGTGACTTAGCGGACCCGCATGGTACGCACAAGGTATGTTTGGACGCAGTGTTGGCTGCGATAGACGAACTGAAGGACAAAGAGAAATGGTTGCAGAAGTGCCGCATTTGGATGTACAGAGGTGCTTGGATGGAATGGGAGGTGGATTTGATAGAGATGGCAGTTCCGATGTCGCCTGAAGAGTTGCGTTTCAAGCGTAATACGATATTGAAACATCAGAGTCAGATGGAGTCAGCGCCGTTTATGGGGAATGATGAGCGTTTGTTCTGGCAGCGTGCAGAGGACCGGAATCATGCCACAGCGGAGTTGTATGCACAGTTGGGTTTAGCCAATTATGAGGCGATAGAGGCCTTTGTGCAGTATCATATTTTGTAAACAACAGGATTATAGCCATATAATCCGTAAAAAACATATCATAAGAATGAAAAACATTGATTGCTTTATTCCGTTCCAGAGTGAGGAACAAGTGAAACAGACCGTAGCCAATTTGCAGGCACAACCGCTCGTTAACGAGATACATTTCCTGAAGGGAGATATGCGCAGTAGTGCGAATATGCGCTTTATTGCCTCGCACACGACAACTCCTTATACTTTGATTTACACCAAGTACACCACCCTATCGTTTGTGCTGTTTGCCTTGGAGCGAATGGAGGCGTTGATAGAAGACAGCGGTGCCGCAATGGTTTACTCGGACCACTTTAACCAGGTGGGCGAGGAGCGCAGCAATGCTCCTGTGATAGATTACCAGATGGGCGCATTGCGAGATGACTTTGATTTCGGTTCGGTGTTGTTTTATCGCACGAGTGCGCTGAAAGCAGCGGTAGAGAGAATGGACAAGGATTATGCTTATGCGGGACTGTATGATTTGCGGTTGAAAGTTAGTCAGCACGGGGCATTGGAGCATATCAACGAGTATTTGTATTACGATGTTGAGTTGGATACACGCAAGTCGGGGGAGAAACTGTTTGACTATGTGGACCCCAAGAACCGTGGTGTTCAGATAGAGATGGAGGCAGCCTGCACGCAACACTTGAAGGATATAGGTGGATATCTTGTTCCCCGATTCAAGGATATAGATTTGCAGGGGGGTGGATTTGAGTATGAGGCATCGGTAGTGATACCGTGCAAGAACAGGGTGCGCACGATAGGCACGGCGATACGCAGTGCATTGAACCAGGTGGTGGACAAGCAGTATAAATACAACGTGATTGTTGTGGATGACAATTCTGAAGACGGTACAGTTGATATTATCCGAGAGATTGTGTCGGAGGGTCATGAGAACTTGATTTATATTGCTCAGGATAAGAGTTGGCACGCGATAGGCGGAAACTGGAATGTAGCCCTACACCACCCGAAATGCGGTCGTTTTGCCATTCAGTTGGATTCGGACGACACCTATTATGACGAGCATACGGTTCAGAAGTTTATAGATGCCTTTCATGAACAGGACTGCGCTATGGTGGTTGGTACCTATCGTATGACAGACTTTGACGGGAACATTCTTCCTCCTGGCGTGATAGACCACAGAGAGTGGACACCAGATAACGGCAGGAATAATGCACTCCGTATCAATGGATTGGGTGCGCCTCGAGGGTTCTATACTCCGCTATTGCGCAAGATTAATTTCCCTACCACCAAATATGGGGAGGACTATGCAGTGGGATTGCGCGTGAGCAGGGAGTATCAGATTGGTCGTATCTATGAAGTGGTTTACAACTGCCGTCGTTGGGACGACAATTCAGACGCGAACTGTGATATAGAGGCTATGAACAAGAACAACCTCTATAAAGACAGGATACGCACTTGGGAGTTGAAGGCTCGTATAGCCATGAATGCCCGAAAGGAATGATGAGCATTGATTCTGTTTCTCCTTTGGAGGAGAGAATACGGCAGATGTTTGCTTGCGAGATAGCCTCTTGCGGGCGGGCATCTGCTCATTATATGCAGTTGAGGCACATTGAAAAGAAGCGGTGTGTTTGTGACGGGTTGGAGGTAGAGATACGCTTCAACCGAGAGCGCGTCAGGTCGGTTATGGCAGAGGTAGATGCAGCGAGTTTGCGACGGCGAGCGTGCTTTTTATGTCCGAGCGGGTTAGAAGAGAATCAGTTGACAACCTATTGGCAGTCGCCTTTGCATGAGGGAGAAGAGGGGTGTTACTGTATTCGAGTGAACCCGTTTCCTATTTTTGAGGAACATTATACCATTTCGTCAGCGAGGCATGAGCATCAGGCTATATTGCCTCATATAGATGATATGTTTGTGTTGTGTGAGGCGTTGCCACACTTCACCCTATTTTATAACGGTCCTTATTGTGGGGCGTCGGCACCTGATCATTTTCATTTTCAAGCGATTCCGTATAATGCGTTACCGCTGCAACGGATGTGCGAAAGAGGTGAAGGCATTGAGTTGCTGAGGAGAGAGGATGGTGTGACGGTTTATAAAGTTTGCCGTTATGCTCGTTCGGCGTATTATGTAGCGGGTTTGAAGAGAGAGTGTGTCAAGGAGCAGTTTTTGCGTATTTATGGTGCATTGCACGGGCGAGAGAGGTCGGAGTGGGAGCCGAGAATGAATTTGGTTGCGTGGTATGATGCAGAGCGGGAGGAGTATGCATTGCTTGTTATTCTGCGGAGTGAGTCGCGTCCGAAGTGTTTCTTTGCGCAAGGAGAGGCTCAAATACTTATTTCGCCTGCATGTGTGGAGATGAGTGGTATAGCCATTGTGGCAGATTCGGAGAGTTACAGGAGGTTGACGGGAGAGTTGTTGGAGAAGATTGTGAGAGAGGTTTCGTTAGGCAGTGATGAGATTAAAATGACAGACAATATGATAGAAAAGCAACAAAAGACGCTTCGAGTAGGCGTGCTGTACAGTCCTTGCATACGCTTCCGTTTTGAAAGCGACTATATGCTGTGTATGGACGGTAGTCGATATACAGGGGAACAGAGTGTGGAGTTAGAGGACGGCAAGATTCGTTTCAGGGGCAAGTTATATGACAGATTGCTTTTTACTGGGGTGGAGGCATATTCCACCTACTGGTTGCATGATGTGGTAATAGGCATTCACTTTCATTGGGAGCGTAAAGAAGAACAGAGATTCGCAGGTGGATTGGAGATAATTGTGGAGGAGGACCATTTAACGGCTATTAATGTGACTGGGGTGGAGGATTATCTGCAGAGTGTGATTTCGAGTGAGATGAATGCTGCAAGTGATATAGAACTATTGAAGGCACATGCGGTTATTTCACGCAGTTGGGTGCTTCGTCCGATGTTGGAGGGAGGTAGCGGGAACGCAGTATGCGGGGAGGACACACCTACGCGCCATATCCGTTGGTATGAGCGTGATGCTCACAAGCATTTTGATGTATGCGCCGACGACCATTGTCAGCGTTATCAGGGTATTACCCGCCAAAGCAGTAAGTCGGTAGAAGAAGCGGTGAAGGCTACTTGGGGTGAGGTGCTTACATGGGAGAACCATATATGTGATGCGCGTTTTTATAAGTCGTGCGGAGGTGCGACGGAGCGTTTTGAACACTGCTGGGCAGAAGAGAGTCACCCTTATCTGCGCCCTATCAGAGATGCGCGGGAGGCTGTTCTACCGGACTTGACACGAGAGAGTGAGGCGGAAGCATGGATTATGTCATCTCCAGAGGCTTTTTGCAATACGAAGGACCATGCTATTTTGTCGCAAGTACTGAATACCTACGACCAAGAGACACAGGATTTTTATCGGTGGAAGGTACATTACAGCGTGGCGGAACTATCGGCATTGGTACGAGAGAAGAGCGGTATTGATTTTGGTGAGATAGAATCGTTGATACCATTGAAGAGGGGTGAGTCGGGTCGCATATACGAGTTGGAGATAGTGGGGAGTAAGCGACGGTTGACAGTAGGTAAGGAGTTGGAAATACGGAAATGGCTATCGCCGTCGCATCTGTATAGTTCGGCGTTTGTAGTCAAGAGGGAGCAGGACGCAGACAGTGAGGAAGTTGGGGTTACACTGTATGGTGCAGGTTGGGGTCATGGTGTGGGGTTGTGTCAAATTGGTGCCGCAGTTATGGCGACGCAGGGATACAGTTACAAAGAGATATTGGCGCATTATTTTCCTAATACGCAGTTGAAGCGTTTGAGGGCGGATGATTCAGGGTTTGACGACTGATGCATTGCGGATTTGCCCTTTGAGGAGAGGGGGACGAATGAGGTGTTTGAATAAATGGTATAATAATTGTACTTTTGCAGCGCGAAAGAGAGCGGACCGACGGAGGAGGCAGGTGGGAGGACGGATGATACTGCTCTTGAGTGAGAAAGATTGATTATGGCAAAAGTATTGATTATTGGGGGAGGCGTAGCGGGAATAACGGCTGGGATATATGCGCAGAAGGCGGGTTTGGAGAGTGCCGTATATGAGCGTCATCATACTCCTGGCGGATTGTTATCTTGGTGGAAGCGCAAAGGTTATTTGATTGATAATTGTGTGCATTGGCTTACAGGCACGAACTCAAAGACTGCTATTTACAAAGTATGGAAGGACATAGGGGTGTTGGGCGATGATGTGCGCGTGATACAACCTGAGTCGTTTATGCAGGTAGAGTTGGAGGGACAGACCTTGAATGTCTGGCATGATATTGACCGATTGCACAAGGACCTGTTGCGTATTGCGCCGGAAGACAAGAAGCATATAGACGAGTTTATCAAGTTGCTGCATATCTACCAGGATGTGGCGTTGGTGGCAGACAAGCCTATGGAGCAACTGTCGCTGTGGGAATATGCGAAGTTGGTATGGTCGATGAGGAAGGTAGGGAAAGTACACAGAGTTTATTCGAAGATGCTTATATCGGAGTATGCGGAACGCTTTACGAACCCACTTATCCGAAAGATGCTGAATGTTTATTTCCCAAAGTTTTACAATGTATCTTCTTTGTTCTACGTATATGCAGCGTTTTGCAACGACAATGCAGACTTGCCTGAAGGTGGGAGCAAGGGTATGGCAGACAGAATAGTGGAGAGGTACAAGGCAACTGGTGGCAAGATTTATACAGGCTGGGAGGCAGAGCGAATCAACATACAGGAGGGACACGCCTATTCTGTCAGTTTCAGCAATGGTATAACCGTGGAAGCAGATTACATTATTGCAGCCTGCGACCTTTATCATACGATGGTCAATCTGTTGCCGAAAGAATATACGGACCAGTATATGCATGAGCATTTTATCGGATTGCCGAAGAAATATCCGACCTACAGCAGTGTCAACTTGTATTTTGCAGTGGACCATATTACTCGTGATATTCCGTGTGCTATGGTATTGGATATTGACAACTTGGAGATAGACGGGCGTGCGGTAGATACAGGCTTTTTGAAACACTTCAATTACGAGGCATCGTTTTCGCCGGAAGGCAAAAGCATTTTGCAGGTGCTATTGACGCAATATGAGGAGGATTATGATTATTGGGCGGAGTTGCGCAGAAGCGATTACCAGGCATACAAGGTGGAAAAGTATCTTGTTGCCCAGAGTGTACAGAAGGCATTAGAAAAGCGTTTTTCAGAGTTGTGCGGGCAATTGAAGTTGTTGGATGTGGCGACGCCCGTGACCAATAGCCGTTATTGCAATGTATATAAGGGGGCATTTATGAGTTTTGCGCTTACCTCGCAGAACGAAAAGATTTATCACAGGGGTCGTGTGAAGGGGGTAGATAACTTGTATCTTGCGGGTCAGTGGTTGCAAGCACCGGGCGGTTTGCCTAATGCGGTTGTGACAGGCAAGTTTGCGGTGCAACGGTTGTTGAAGGACCACAAAGAATTGCGTCAATAAGTTTATATCAGAAATAATATGTCAGTACATTCAGGACAGAGCCAACGGGTAAGTACCCGTACTCTTCGGCAGATGAAAGCCGACGGAGAGAAAATCAGTATGCTGACGGCATACGATTACACCTTAGCCTCACTGATTGATTCAGCAGGTATAGATATTATTTTAGTGGGTGATTCGGCATCGAATGTAGTGTGTGGTAACTCCACGACACTACCTATAACGCTTGATGAGATGATATTCCTAACAAAAGGAGTAAGAAAAGCGGCGCAGCGTGCATTTGTGTTGTTTGATATGCCATTCGGTTCGTATCAGGAGTCGGAGGAGCGTGCGATGGCGAATGCAGTACGGGTGATGAAAGAAACAGGTGCCGACGGACTTAAGATTGAGGGTGGCCGACAGATTGTCCCACTTGTGAAGAAGTTGACGGCATCGGGTATTCCAGTGATGGCTCATTTGGGTTTGACGCCGCAGAGTGTCAATCAGTTCGGCGGTTATGCGTTGCGCGCTAAAGAAGAGAAAGAGGCTCAACAATTGTTCGAAGATTCGTTGGCATTGGAAGAAGCGGGTTGCTTTTCGTTGTTGTATGAAAAGATACCTGCCGCATTGGGTGCGAAGGTTACCCAGGCGGTGAAGGTCCCTACGATAGGTATCGGTGCAGGCGGGGAGATGGACGGACAGGTGTTGGTGCTGCATGATATGTTGGGTATTACACAGGGTTTCCAACCGAAGTTCCTGCGTCGTTTTGCCAATATCGGGGAGACGATAAAAGAAGCCACAGAGGCGTATATTGCAGCGGTGAAGGACAGAAGTTTCCCGAACCAAGAGGAGCAGTACTGACGCGGCGGGAACGCGGACGCCGGGCATATCGCAGACGCAGGCGAAAACCGCAGTACGACTGGCACGGCATTGACGGACGAGTACCGCAGCAAGAGGCGTTGAAACAAGCCGTTTTATAAAAGGGGATTTATATTTTAGATCCCCTTGTTTTTTGTATGTTTCCGATACGGATTCTATGTTCTTCCTATATGCGTCCTATATTCGTCCTATATAAATGGTATATAAAACCTTTGAAACAGTCAGTGTTTACGGGGCATTGCGGAGGGCGACCGTGAGGGAACGGGAGGGAAAACGGAATGTTTTCGCCAGGAGAAATACATCTATTTTTTAACAATTCGCTTTGCGTTTCCAAAGATTTCGGAAGGACAACATCAGGTCGCAGATATTGAGAGGGAAGGACGAGTTTTTTTGCTTGCGGGGACGGAGGGATTTGTCTTCTATTTTGAGGGTCGGGAAGCAGAAAAAAGAACCTACGGACATTTTTTCCGAACACAAAGGTCTATCTTTTTTGCCAGTATCAAGAATTAGTCGTATCTTTGCGAGTTGCTTATCTTTTTGCGGTGAGAGAGCCGTGCAGGATACGGCTCAGACTTGTGAAAAAAGTACGCTTATGGAACAATTTAACACATTACTTTTTATTGTATCACTAATCGGCGTTATCGTTATTATTGCCTTATACTTTGTTGATGCCGGTTATGGTAAGATGATATCCTCAAAGTGGGGTCCTACAATTTCGAACAAGGTAGGATGGATATTGATGGAATGTCCGGTGTTTTTGGTTATGCTCTTCTTTTGGGCGAAATCGGACGTGCAGATGACATTGCCTTATATTCTGTTCTTCCTCTTCTTTGAGTTGCATTATTTCCAGCGTTCGTTTGTATTTCCTTTGCTTATGAAGGGTAACGGCAAGATGCCATTGGTGATTATGGGCATGAGCATCGTGTTTAATCTTGTGAACGGATATATACAGGGACGGTGGTTGTTTGAGTTGGCACCTGGTGTGAATTACTACTCGGCAGAGTGGGTGAAGAGTTGGCAGTTTATATTGGGCAGTATTGTTTTCTTTGTGGGGATGGGTATAAACTTGCACAGCGACCATGTCATCAGGAATTTACGGAAGCCCGGCGACACGAACCATTACCTGCCACAGGGCGGTTTATACAAATATGTGACTTCAGCCAATTATTTGGGGGAGATTATAGAGTGGGCAGGTTTTGCGTTGCTGACCTGGTCGTACGCGGGTCTTGTGTTCCTTTGGTTCACCTGCGCCAACCTTATTCCGCGCAGCAACTCGATATACCACAAGTATGAGAGAGAGTTTCCCGATCAGTTCGACAAGAAACGGCTGAAGCGTATATTTCCATTTATCTATTAAAAGAGAATTATCGGATTGCGAATGGACCCACAAGGTTCGTTCGCAGTCTGCAGAAATAAGAACCCATTGCAAAAGAAAGAGTATGGAATCGAAACTATTTAGTCCTTTTCAGTTAGGTCCAGTAACCTTGCGTAACCGTACTATCCGTTCGGCAGCCTTTGAGAACATGTGTCAGGGCAACAAGCCGAGCAAGGCGTTGTTTGATTATCACACATCGGTAGCGCGTGGCGGTATAGGCATGACGACGGTCGCCTATTGTGCCGTTGACCGTTCAGGCGTGTCGTTTGACGGACAACTTTACATACATGACGAGATTAAGCCTGCGTTGAAGGAACTGACCTCGGCGATACACGCTGAAGGAGCCAAAGCCAGTATTCAGTTGGGTCATTGCGGGAATATGACTCATTTCTACACCTGCGGTTATCAGTTGCCAGTGGGTGCGTCGTCGGGAATAAACCTGTATTCACCCACGATAGTGAGGGGATTGCGGAAGGACGAAATCAAGACGATTGTGAAACATTTCGGTGAGGCAGTGGATTTCTGCAGGGAATGTGGCTTTGATTGTGTAGAGATACACGCGGGACACGGTTATCTTATCTCCCAATTCTTGTCGCCTTATACGAATCATCGTAGAGATGAGTACGGGGGTTCGTTGGAGAACAGAATGCGTTTCATGCACGAAGTGTTGGACGAGGTAATGCGGCACGCGGGGGATGATATGGCGGTTGTAGTGAAGACGAACATGTATGACGGGTTCAAGCGTGGGCTACAGGTGGATGACTGTATCACCGTTGCGAAAGCGATAGAGAAGCATGGTGTTCATGCGCTTGTTCTGACCGCCGGTTTTGTGAGCAAGGCACCGATGGTAGTGATGGGCGGAGCGATGCCGATAAAGACCTTGGCGTATTATATGCCTATGAAGACTTTTTGGTGGCTGAAGGCGATGTTGTATTTGGTGGGTCGGATGATGATACCGACGGTACCTTTCAAGGAACTCTTTTTCCTTGATACGGCAAAGCGTTTCCGCAAGGAGTTGCAGTTGCCACTTATCTATGTGGGCGGAGTACAGAGCAGAGCCAATTGCGAGACTGTACTTGCAGAGGGATTTGACTTGATTCAGATGGCTCATGTACTGATAGAGGACCCAGCGTTTGTGAATCATATTCAGGAAGACGAGGCTTATCACTCGAAATGCGGTCGCAGCAACTATTGTGTGGGTCGTATGTACACATTGGAGATGAAGTGCCACAAGTGTGAAGAGTATCTGCCCAAGAAATTGGAGGACGAAATAGCAAAAGCGGAAGCACGATGGAGAAATTAGGCAAACAGTTGGCTCTTGTGACGGGAGCCAGTAGCGGGATAGGTCTGATGTATGCCCATGAGTTGGCACGCACCTATGGTTGCGACTTGTTGATGGTAAGCAATCAGGAGAAAGAGATAGAGGAGGCAGCACGGGATATAGCCGAGAAGTATGGCGTAAAGACAACGGCGTTGTATCGTGATTTGTCGTTACAGAATGCGGCGGAGGAGTTGCATGACTGGTGCGAGAGCCATGATATGGAGGTAGATATACTGATTAACAATGCGGGTGTGTTTTTCTTCAATCCGTTGGTGGAAACATCGATGAAGCGGATTGAACTGATGACGATGTTGCACGTGGTAACGATGACCAAGTTATGCCGATTGTTCGGTGAGGACATGTGCAAGCGGGGGCATGGTTATATCTTGAATATGTCGTCGATGTCGGCATGGATGGCAATGCCAGGCATACAGTGTTACAATGCGACGAAGGCTTATATACTGAACTTTTCGAAGAGTCTGTGGTATGAGATGCGTCTTCACGGCGTAGGAGTGACCGTTATCACACCAGGCGCAGTGGATACAGGTTTGTATGGATTGGCACCTCATCTGCGTCGTTTGGCTGTTAATCTGCATGTCAGTATTCCCCCTGAGAAGTTGGCACAGCGTGCGTTGAAGAAAATGTTCCGTCGTAAGAAGCAAGACATGCCGGGTGCTATTAATCATCTGTTTGTACCCATCATAAAACATTTGCCCGATTGGGCGGTAATGGTCATTATAAAGAAGTTGGCTTGTTTTGAGAAGTAGTTTCTCTTGCGATGCGAATGTTGTAGGAGGATTATGCCAGTTTCTTATCTTCAAGTAGAACATCTATACAAATCGGTAGGCGACAGACTGCTACTGAACGATTTGTCGTTTGGTATTGCGCAGGGTGACAAGGTTGCGTTGATTGCCCGTAACGGCAGCGGCAAGACGACCTTGATGAACATTCTGACGGGTTGCGTGCGTGCAGACAAGGGGAATATAACCTTCCGTAACGGGCTACGCATAGGGTATTTACCGCAGAAGGTATGTTTTAAGGAGGAGGATACTATAGCGCATATAGCAGAGGGTTTGAAGGATAAGGAGGCGTTTGTCAGGCTGCTGACGCAGTTTGGGATAACGGATATACAACGGTCGATAGGCACATTGAGTGGTGGGCAGCAGAAGAGGATTATGCTTGCGGAGTGTTTGGTGAGTCATCCGGATTTGCTACTATTGGACGAGCCTACTAATCACTTGGACTTAGGTATAGTGGAGTGGTTGGAGTGCTATTTGCAGCGTTCGTCGGTGACTCTGCTTATGGTGACGCATGACAGGTACTTTTTGGACAGTGTATGCACGGATATATGGGAATTGGAAGGAGGTTCGTTGCGTGCATATCATGGTAATTACACTTATTACTTGACGAAACGGGCGGAGTATTTGCAAGCATTACAGGCCGAAACTGAAAAGTACAGGAATCTATACCGCAAAGAATTGGAATGGATGCGCCGTATGCCGCAGGCCAGAGGACACAAGGCGCGTTATCGGATAGATAACTTTCGAGAGATATCCGAGCGTGCGAGAGGTGTGGGAGAAGCAGGTGATATGCAACTACAGATGCAGTCTGCTTATATCGGTAATAAGATATTTGAGGCGAAAGATGTGTGCAAGCAGTATGGTGAGTTGTGCATTCTTCGGAAGTTCAATTATGTATTTTCGAGGTATGAGCGGTTGGGTATAATAGGTAATAACGGGACAGGTAAAACGACCTTTTTACGGATGTTGTTAGGTATTGAGCCTGTTGATTCGGGTATATTTGATGTTGGTGGGACAGTGCGTTTTGGTTATTACGCCCAAGAAGGATTGCATTTTCAAGCGGGAAAGAAGGTTATTGATATTATAAGTGATGTGGCGGAGCAGGTGCGCGTGAGGGACAAGTGTGTGAGTGCGTCACAATTTTTGCAGTATTTTCTATTTTCGCCTGCCCAACAATATGACTATGTTGAGAAATTATCGGGCGGAGAACGACAGCGGCTGTATTTATGCTATATCCTTATGCAACAGCCTAATTTTCTGATATTGGATGAACCTACGAATGATTTGGATATACCAACTCTGCGAGTATTAGAGGATTGGTTGGAGATGTTCAAGGGTTGTCTGATAGTTGTCAGTCATGACCGATACTTTATGGACAGGATAGTGGACCATCTGTTTGTGTTTAAGGGTAATGGCGTAGTAGAAGACTTTGCGGGTAATTACACGGACTATCGACAACAAGCGGAAAGTCGTGCAGAGAACAGCCGTCAGACGGCTATTCCAGTAGCGAAAGTGAAGCCACGATTGAATGAAGACAATAAACCCAAGCGTTTATCGTTTAAGGAGCGTAACCGATTGGAGGAGATAGAACAGACTATTCCACGATTGGAAGAGGAGAAAGCGGCGATTGAGCGACGATTGTCGGGCGAAGTACTAAGCGGGCAGGATGCAGAATCGTTGTCGGTACGATACAGCGAGGTATGTTCGTTGCTGGACGGACTTGAGTCGGAGTGGCTTGCGTTGAACGATGATTGAACAAGCGTGCGAGCAGGCGGGTAGTTATTTCGCTTCAAGTTGTTTCGTCCAACGGATATAGCCGAGAATACAATTGATGCACCAAAAGATGTAGAGTGCAGCCATGCTGTAGTTTCCAGCGAGAATCCACATTATTGCCGACAAGATGTCCACAAAGAGCCAGAGATACCATTGCTCGCGGTAGGCAAGCATCATGAGTAGTTGTGCCACCAATGCAGGGACGGTTGTGAAAGCATCAAGATAGGGGCTACTGTCGGTGGTGTAAGCGTGGAGCAAATAGCCCGTGACGGCTGAGAGAAGCAGAGCGCATGAACAAATAATAACCAGGGGTAGAGGTCGTAAGCGGCGAGTGGTAATGATGGATGAATGTTTGTTGTCAGAGGTATCGTCCAAGCGTTTTTTCCAGGAGAAGACTCCATAGATTTGCGTAAGAAAATAGAATATGTTCATAGCGATGCCGGCATAGAAACGCTCCAAGTAGCAGAGGTAGGTGTAAGTAATTATCTGCCCGAATCCGAAGAAGAAGGTTAGTATATTGCCTTGAGAACAGAGGATGACCGAACACATGCCCAACAAGCCACTGACGAGCGACCAAGGGTTGTCGGGCATGAGCAGATAGACCACGACTTGTACGACCAATCCCGTGATAAGGAAGACGGTATCAAACACCTTGCTTTTTTGCATTATTCTTGTTCTTTGACCTGTGCAGCGAGTATCTGCCACAGATTATCGTTTGGTACAGGAGCCGTGATGGATATATGCTCGTGGCTAACAGGGTGGATGAATTCAATATGGCGCGCGTGAAGACAAATCCCGCCATCTGGATTACTTCGAGAAGCACCGTACTTGAGGTCTCCTTTGACGGGGCAACCTATTGCCGAGAGTTGACAACGGATTTGGTGATGCCGTCCTGTCGTGAGATTGATTTCGAGCAGTGTATAGCGGTTGCTTGAAGCGATGGTACGGTAAGTCAGCAGTGCCTTTTTTGCATCTTTGGCGAGAGGAAGTCCGTTGGAGGACAGTCGGGCTATATAAGATTTGTTCTGCTTTTCGTTACGCACCAGATAATTTTCGAGTGTACCTTGTGCAGGCACTGGGGGATTTTGGACTATCGCCCAATATGTTTTCCGTATTTGTCCGTGCGATTGGAACATCTCGTTGAGCCTTGCGAGTGCTTTGCTTGTACGGGCGAACAGGACTACTCCACTCGTCGGTCGATCGAGGCGGTGGGTTACTCCGAGGAACACCTCTCCTGGCTTGTTGTATTTCTGTTTGATATAGGCTTTGACGATGTCGCATAGCGGAGTGTCGCCCGTTTTATCGCCCTGCACTATTTCGTTGCAAGTCTTATTGACGGCTATAATATGATTATCTTCGTAGAGAACTGTCATTGTTGCAGATAGCACTTAACTATTACCAATTGATATGCGGCGTACGCTGTTGCACGATGCTTGTTACGCTTTACGAATTGCCCTTTGGCGTACTGCCTCGTAGAGTATTACTCCTGCCGCTACGGATACATTGAGGCTTTCAATAGCCCCCGTCATAGGAATACGCACCTGTTGGGTGGCTAACGACAGATTTGCCTGATAGATACCATTTTCTTCGGACCCCATGATGATTGCGGTAGGGAGTGTCATATTGGCATCGGTGTAGTTGGTAGTAGTATGTTCGGTAGCAGCCAGTATTTGCAGACCACTGTCTTTGAGGAAAGTGAGGCAGTTCTGCAGGTTTTCGACCTTGCAGACAGGCAATGTGTGCAGTGCGCCCGCCGAAGTTTTAACGGCATCGCCATTGACAGCGACGCTTCCTTTGGCGGATATTATCAGTGCATCGACGCCAGCACATACGCAGGTGCGTGCAATAGCCCCGAAGTTTCGTACATCGGTGATACCATCGAGTATCATGAGTAGTGGCGTTTTCCCATTGTCGAAGAGCGACTGTACGATGTTTTCGACAGGTTGGAACTCGATAGGAGAGAGGAAGGCTATAACTCCCTGGTGGTTTTTATCGGTGAACTGGTTTAGTTTCTCTATCGGTACTTTCTGCACGGGGGTATTGGTGCCGGAGAGTTTTTGCAGCAGTTCCCGACCTATAGTGCTGCTCATATCACGGCGCAGCAGTACTTTGTCGAGTACTTTTCCGGCGTCGATTGCTTCGATGACTGCCCTTATTCCGAAAATCATTTCTTTTTCAGGGGGGCGTTTGGTGTCGTATTGCTGCCGTTTGTGCGGTGTACGCACAGTATGTTCGGCAGGTGAATGGGAAGATTTATAGAACATTTTTGTTTAGTATTTTAGCCATTGTAGGAAATCGGCGATATTGGTTGAGAATGCATAGGGTTCGCTAACAGGTTCTCCAGAGGAGGAGAGTTGGATGTAGTAGGGTTGTGCATTGGAGCCAAATTGTTCGCGTTGGAGCCGACTGTTTTTCTCTCCTATACCGTTGCGTTTATCATCGACATAGAGTTCAATGAGGACATAGTTTTGGAGTCGTGTCTTGACTTGTTCGTTATCCAGTACATACGCCTCCATTTTACGGCAATTGACACAACCATAGCCGGAGAAATCGAGTAGTACGGGTTTATGTTCCTGCTTGGCGTAAGCCATACCCTCGTCGTAGTCGTTGAAGACTTCCCTACCCTGTATCTTCATTGGAGGTGCGAAAGCAGAGACGGCTTTGACGGGTGCGCCCCATAGTCCGGGCAGGAGATAGGCTGCAAATCCCCACGAGAGAAGAATGACGACGGTACGAACAACCTTGCGTGTTGCAGAAAGTTTGGTTATGTTCCAAAGCAGATAGAGTCCTATTCCGAAGAAGCATGCAATCCAGATGGCAAGGAAAAGCCAGCGTGGCAATATGCCCCACCCATAAGCAAGGTCTGCTACACTAAGGAACTTGAGTGAAAGTGCCAACTCCAGGAAAGCAAGGACTACCTTGAAGGACTGCATCCAGCCACCTGAACGGGGCATACTTCTCATCCATTGGGGAAACATAGCGAACAAAGAGAAGGGCAACGCCAATGCTATTGCGAAGCCGAGCATACCGATTGCGGGAGCCATGAATGAGTGTCCTGCCGCTTCGACCAGCAATGTGCCTATGATAGGACCTGTGCAGGAGAAAGAAACAATGACCAATGTAAATGCCATCAGCAGTATTGATAGGAAGCCTGTAGTGGAGCGTGCTTTACTATCGAGTTTGGTGGACCATGAGGAGGGCAGAGTTATTTCGAACAATCCGAAGAAAGAGAGGGCAAAGACCACCAACAAAGCAAAGAAGAAGAGATTGACTATGGCGTTGGTGGAGATAGCGTTGAGAGCCGATGCGCCAAAGATTGCGGTAACGATCAAGCCCAGTCCGACATAGATAATAACAATAGCCAAGCCATAGAGGAGTGCATTTTGTACGCCTTTGTCGGGTCGCTTCAGGAAAAAGGACACCGTCATAGGAATGATAGGCCAGACACAAGGTGTGAATATCGCCAATAGTCCTCCCAACAGTCCGAGCAGGAAGAGTCTCCAGAGCGAGGTATCGGCAGGAATGCTCTGCTGCACGACAGGGGTTTGCGGGTTGTACTCCCATACTTCGGGAGCGGTGCAGAGTTGGTCGTTGCAGGCATTGTAGCG
Source organism: Prevotella sp. P5-108 (assembly GCA_963636305.1). Classification (GTDB taxonomy): domain Bacteria; phylum Bacteroidota; class Bacteroidia; order Bacteroidales; family Paludibacteraceae; genus Colicola. The sequence continues at coordinate 9,451 of CAVHKB010000001.1, read as the reverse complement.
AACAGAGGCATTATGCGAGGCAGGGAGCGTTACGGTGTAAGTGTCGGTATATTCTTTTTCGATGACGGAATCGCCAATTGAGAAGATGGTAGCGTGCCAGCCTTTGTCGATGGTTGCCTGCAGACAGATGCTGTCGCCTACAGTCTTGCCCGTCCAATGGACGGGTGCTACTATCTGTGCGTTGACTGCACCGAAAAGTAAACAAAGGACACAGATAAGGGCTATTTTCGTTTTTTTCATAACACTGCTTCACTGTTTGGTTGCCGAAAGATTGACCGTTAATAAGCCATTAAGAACCATTAAGAAACGGTATGCAAAAGTTAAATTGCGCGGAGGGCGATTGTATGTTTTTTGTATGTTCATCCTATATTCGTCCTATATTCGTCCTATATGAATCGTATATAAATGCTTTGTGATGTATAGTATTTATTGGGCTTGGCGGCGTGTAGTACCGTTCATTGGATTTTAACAATTGCAGGGGAGAGTTATTCCATTTTGGGCGGATTGGCATCGCTTGGCATGCGCCAGTCGCCGCGCGGGGAAAGTGTGACATCTACCACCTTAGGTCCATCGGGCATACAGGAGCGTTTGTATTGCTGCTGATAGAACCGAGAGAAGAATATATTGAGCCAGTGTGCGATTTCTTCGTTGGAGTACTGTTCGACGAAAGCCAACCGAGCCATGTATTCGATCTTTGTGTGCGAGAAGCCATAGCGCAAGAAATAGTAGATGAAGAAGTCGTTGAGTTCGTATGGTCCGACTTTGTCTTCGGTTTTTTGTTGGATATTCCCTTCGTCGTCGGCGGGCAGCAGTTCGGGTGATACGGGTGTAGAGAGGATATCGTTGAGGGTATTCTGGATCTGTTCGGAGAAAGCGTTTTTCGCTTGATATTCGACCAAGAAGCGTACGAGGGTCTTCGGGATGCCTGCGTTGACGGCATACATGGACATATGGTCGGCATTGTAGGTTGCCCAACCGAGTGCCAGTTCGCTAAGGTCGCCCGTACCTACGACCAAGCCATTGTATTTGTTGGCGAGGTCCATGAGTATTTGTGTTCTTTCGCGCGCCTGTGCGTTCTCGTAGGTGATGTCGTGGACATCGGGATTATGGTCGATGTCGAGGAAATGCTGCATGACAGCGTTTCGGATAGGGATTTCGTAGGAGGAGATGCCTAACTGGTCCATGAGTTCGACGGCGTTGTCGTGTGTGCGGTCGGTTGTTCCAAAGCCGGGCATAGTGACTCCTATTATCTGCCTACGGCTGTAGCCCAGTCGGTCAGCCGTGAGCGCACAGACGAGGAGCGCGAGTGTGGAGTCGAGTCCGCCCGACACGCCAAGAATGAGCGTTTGAGCGTGTGTATGTTTCCATCGTTGTGCCAATCCGCAGGTCTGTATGCTCAAGACATCATCGACATAGGATTTACCGTCTTCGGGTTTAGGTAGGAACGGATGAGCAGAGAAGATGCGATGGATAGGGTGAACCGGTTGTGCGGTTTCGAGAGGAGCCACATATATTTTGCGATACTGTCCGCGTTTATCGTCGGTGAAGTTCGTATTGCGTTGCCTATCGGTTCGCAGTCGTTCGATGTCGATTTCGGAAACGACCATAGAAGACTCCTGCAGGAAGCGTTCGCCTTCTTCGAGCATTGTTCCGTTCTCGGCGATATAGGTGCTTCCCGAGAAGACGAGGTCGGTGGTACTTTCGCCGATGCCGGAAGAGGTGTAAACATATCCGCAATGGACTCGTCGTGATTGCTGGGTTATCATTTGCCGTCGGAAAGCATGTTTGCCAACGACACAGTTGGATGAGGACAGGTTAAAGATGATTTCAGCCCCTTGGATGGCTTGTTGAGTGGAGGGGGGAAGGGGTGACCATAGATCTTCGCACAACTCGATAGCGAAACAGCATCGTTTGGTGAGGAAGAGGAGGTCGTAGCCGAAAGGCACTTCTCCGTTCCACAACTCGATGGAGGAGGGAGTTACACGCCCAGAGGTAAACCAGCGTTTCTCGTAGAATTCACCTGTGTTCGGAAGGTTAATCTTCGGCACCACTCCGCACACATCGCCGTCGGTCATGACGAAAGCACAGTTGTAGAGATTGTTATCGACCTTGATAGGTGCGCCTACAATGACGATGACGGGTTTGCCTTTGGTGTAGTTGCACACCTCTTCGAGCGCGGCAAGAGCGTCTTGTTGGAGTTGTTGCAAGAAGAAGAGGTCGGCGCAGGTATAGCCTGTGAGTCCCAATTCGGGAAAGCATATAATCTCGACCTCTTCGTCAACGGCTTTGTCGATTCGTTCTTTCACTTCTTCGACATTGCGGGCGCAATCCGCCAAGTGCAGACGAGGAACGGCGGCGGCTACTCTTACGAAGCCGAAATCTTGTGATTGTGAATTCATAGGGTCATATTATTGGTTTGACATGGTAACAAAGGTACAACTTTTTTGATATGCTACAAGAGGTGCATCGGTTTTGTTCGTTTCCGTTATGGGCAGTTGCATGGATTGGGAATGGTTTCAGAACAGCGTTTTCAGGAACAGGAGTAGGTCGGCCATTGAATTGAAGACCTTATCGGCACCTTCGTGCGACAGATCTTCGGGCTTGAGGATGCCTGTGTTGACGGCGACAGTGAAGAGTCCCGCCCCTTTGCCAGAGCGGACGCCGAGGGGTGCGTTCTCGATGACCATGCACTCTTCTTTCTTGCAGCCAGACTGTCGGAAGGCGCACAGATAGGGTTCGGGATTGGGTTTGCCGTGACGGACATCGTAGGCGGTGACCATCTTGTCGCGCTGAAAGACGGAGGGGAAAGATTGCTCCAATTGCGCGAAGAGGGTCTGCTGTCCCGAACCCGTTACGATCCATAACTGCGGGGAAGAGGGGAGGTTCTTAAGGAAATACAGCACCTCTGCTACGCCTTGTACGGGTTGTGTTTCCCCCAACTGATGGAACAAGTCGGTCTTCTCGTGATAGATTTGCCAGACCAATGACTCGGGTGGCGAGGTATGATATTTCCTTCGGTAACACTCTTCGATGACATCTTGACCGGTGCGTCCTTCCTGCAGGTAGGTGTCGTGTGCGTTGAAGTCGAGTGCATACTTGCTCATGACCATGTCCCAGGCTTTTGCATGGTGGGGCATAGAGTCGAACAACACACCATCCATATCGAAGAAAAAGGCTTTGTACATCGGCAGGTGCATTACGCCTTGTGTTCGGGCCGCAGGAGGTCGTTAACGGTTTTCACGGGGTTAAAAGTCTCGATAGGAACTTCGACGAACAAGGTATTCCAGTCAGCCATAGCACCGTTCCACAGTCCAGGCAGTTCGAGTGCTTGGAGTGCGCGTCCGTCTTTGGACTTCTGCGAGATGAATGCGGTATTGGCATCGACGAACTGCTTGAGGGGGAAGGTCTTGCCTTGATAATCGCGCAGACCACATACGAGATCGACAGGATTGAAGTGTGTTGCTTTCTGCATCAGGGACTTGTCGGCTATTTGCGAACTTTCCAAGATCTGACATTGGACACTGCCATCAGCATTCTTGACGAGAAACGGACCACCGCCAGGTTCACCCAAGTTACGAACCATGCCGCATACACGGATAGGCCTATTCAGTTTGTTGCGAAGCGTTGCTGCAGTGGTAGGACCTGCCAGATGACAGCAGAGATTGTTCTCGATGAAAGCGCGAATCTCTTCGAGGCGTTCCTGCGAGCATGGGTTCTCCAACTCACGGAGAAAGGCGAAAATCTGTTGCTGGATATGCACGAGTACGCCAGCCAGAAGACGCTTGTAGTAAACCGTCGGTTCTTTCAAACGGTCGGGTACAACATTGTCGATATTCTTGAGAAATACGATGTCTGCATCTTGTTCGGCGAGGTTCTCGATGAGAGCGCCATGTCCTCCGGGACGGAAGACCAGACGGCCATTCGCATCACGGAAAGGATTACCGTCGCTGTCCGCAGCGATAGTGTCGGTGGAGGATTTCTGCTCCGAGAAAGAGATGGAATAGTGTACATCGAAACGGCTTGCATACGCCTCTTGGTATTGAGCGATGTGTCTTTCGAAGAGGGAACGATGCTCGGGTGATATCGTAAAGTGCAGATTAACATTACGCTGCTGGTTGGCAGCATAGAGCGCACCCTCCACAAGATGTTCCAATGCCGGTGTGCGGGCCTCGTCAGGGTAGCGGTGAAAGAGTAGCAATCCTTTAGGCAGATGACCGTATTGCATATCGTCCAAGAGAACACTCACGATGGCACGCTTATCGTTCTGCACGCCTTTGTCGTTCACCCGTTGTTGCAACTCGGGATAGAAAGCGAACGAAGAAAGATGGGCAAAGAACACTTTGATGAAGTCAGTTTCTTCGCCGCCGTCACGAAAGGCGAACAAATCCTTGAACATACGACTGGCTGCACCAGAGGCGGGGACAAACTTCAGGATAGTATGCTGCTCCTTGAGATATTCGTCCCACGCAGATAGATAGGACTTCGCTTCTACATCGGTGGGACAAAGAATCCCGTTACCGAGTGTGGCAGCGGAAACAATGTCTAAGGCAGGAAATCCCGTGCGGAAAGATTGCAGTTGTTGCTCTACTTGCTCCACCGATACACCCTGTTGAGCAAGTTGTTCTAAATCGGTATTGTTAAATATCATTGCTGTATTGTGTTAGTTATTATCACTCTTCTGTGAAAGATAGGAATTGTAGTATCTCTGATTGCCAGTCACTTCCTTTCCGATAAAAGGAGGTAAGGTCACGGCTTGCGTCTCCGACCGTAGTTCCACCTCTGCCAGTACAAGCCCCTCATGTATCCCATGGAATACATCTACCTCAAATACCATGCCTTTGTAGGGCACAATATAACGCTCTTTCTCTATCACCGTCGGTAAACATATACGCAACAAGGCTTGTGCCTCCGTTTTGGGTATCTCTTTCTCCCATTCAAAACGGCTCAACCCTGCGGCATCCGTCTCTCCTTTTATCGTTAGATAGCCCTTGTCGTCGCATATCCGTACGCGCACCGTACGCTTCGGGTCACGCGACAGATAGCCTTGCGATAGCACCTTTTTCGCTGTTGCCATCGTCTTGAAAGAGTCGTCATTGACTAAAAACTTGCGCTCAATCTCGCAAAAATCTGCATTCATTTCCTTGGTTTGCTTACTTTGTTAACGAGCCAGGCTATATTCATATACGGAACACCTGCATGCGACGATAGACCTATCTCGCAAGTCCTGGAATTGCTTATACCTACCGTTGCATGCACCTCTTCACACTGCTCACGCAAGTGCCGCAATGCCCAATCGTTCAGTTCAGGGTCTGTAAAGCCTTTGTCGCCGGCAAAACCACAACAGCCGATGCCTGACGGCACAATCACCTCCCGAGCGCATTGCCGTGCCACACGCAATATCGTATCTCCCAACCCCATCTTACGCATAGAACAAGTAATATGCAGCATGATAGGCTCTTCCAACGGCGTAATATCCAACTTGCTTAACAGAAAACGCTCGATAAATTCCGCTGGCTCATACAGTTGCAATCCTTTCATTGTGCGGCGCATACGATATAGGCACGGACTCTGGTCGCACAACACAGGATATTGCCCATCACTGCTTGCCTCTCGCAGTGCCTGTTCCAACTCAAAGGCTTTCTCATCCGCAACATCTGCCATACCCTTGCTCTCCCATATCATTCCGCAACATAACCGCTTCATATCCTTCGGGAACAGCACATCATAGCCCGCCTTATGCAGCAACTCTACCATATCACCCATCGTCGGTCGCTTCGACGGATCACCTTCAGCCAACCCCATACGCTGGTTCAGACAAGATGGGAAATAAACAACTTTCAGCGACTTGTCCGTATGAACCGAAGCCGATTGCACTATCTTTCCGCTACATGTCCTGTGAGGCATCGACGGCGTCCACAATGGCATCGTCTTACCCGATGCATAGCGTAGCCCCTTGCACACCCTCAACATCCACTCGTTACCCAACACCTTCTGCGCAAAGCCCGCTATCAATAGGATAGACGAGACCGAACCTCCCACTGCCGCAAAATGATGAGCCGCAAAACGACCCGCCGCCCTGCCTGTTGCCGACAACTCCCGTTCTCGAATCAAATGAATGTACTCGCCCACATTTATCCCTATCGGACAAGAGGTAGAACACAACCCGTCCCCCGCGCATAGGTCCTTACCGATATGTCGGAACGCCTTCTGTAGCCGCTGCGCCTCTCCTTTTTTCCCCTCCGAAAGCAAACGGGCAATCTCCCGTTGAACGATGATACGACCTCTTGAGGAAAGAGCAAAGCCGCACGATACGCAGTTCACTTCACAGAAACCGCACTCTATACACTTGTCCACCATCGGATGAACCGACGGCAATGGCTTCAAGTACCGCAAATAACTCTCACTGTCTTCGTTGAAGATAACTCCCGGATTCAGTATATTATCAGGGTCGAATAGCCGTTTCACCTCGCACATTAACTCGTACGCATCATCTCCCCACTCCTTCCGTACAAAAGGCGCCATATTACGCCCAGTCCCATGTTCCGCCTTCAACGAACCGTGATACTTGTCCACCACCAACGACACAACCGCACGCATCATACTGTCATACTGGGCGATACTCTCCTGCGTGTTGAAACATTGATTCAAGATAAAATGATAATTACCCTCCAATGCATGACCGTATATCACTGCGTCCGGATAACGATGCTCCTTGAACAACGCCTGCAAATCCGCTGTCGCCTCTGCCAAATGCTCTATAGGGAATGCAATATCCTCTATCAAACAGGTCGTACCCACACGACGGGTCGCTCCCACTGCCGGAAATATACCCGAACGCATCGCCCAGTATTTGGCTACCAACTCCTTGTCTGTCGTAAACTGCTTGCCTTCTGCCTCTATTCCCTCCAACACCTTTTCCACCTGCTCTATCTTCCGCTCCATCTCGCTCTCACTGCAATCCTCCACCCGTACCAACACCGCTGACGCATCGGCAGGTCTGCCTTTCAACTCCGGAAAACTGTCCTCCAACACCGCCATCGCTTTCCTGTCAAAAAACTCTGCCGCCGACACCGCATTCGTACGATTCAGACGGATAACCGCTTGGCATGCCATCTCGGTCGTGGCAAACAGCATTAACGCCGACGCACTGTAACCAGGGACAGGTGCCGTACGCATCACTACCTCCGACAAGAAAGCCAATGTCCCCTCGCTTCCCACTATCAAGTGAGCAATTATATCAAACGGATCATCATACTCCACAAAAGGCAATATCGTCAAACCCGTCACATTCTTGATCGCATACTTCCTGCGGATAAGTTCCGACAATGCCGCATTCGCACGCGTCCGGTCACGCAACAACTCAATCTTCTCCAAGAACTCACGATGCGACAACCGAAATGCCTCCTTCGAACCGCTGTCCGAGGTGTCCAACAAGGTCCCGTCAGCCAACAATATACGCACGCTATCAAGCATACGGTACGAATTAGCGTGTGTGCCACAAGACATACCGGAAGCATTGTTGTTCACGATTCCACCTACCATCGCACTCTTCAGCGATGCCGGATCAGGCGTAAAGTAAGTCCCGTAAGGCGCCAATATCTCGTTCACACGACCTCCTGTCAAGCCCGGTTGCATACAAATACGCTTCCCTCCGTCCAACACTGCATAGTTCTCCCAACGCTTTCCCACTACCACTAACAACGAATCCGACAAAGCCTGACCCGACAACGATGTTCCCGCAGCACGAAAAGTGATGTGCTTCCCCTCGCGCCTGGCATACGACAACAACTCGCGGACCTCACCCTCATCGGCAGGGTGGAACACCTCTTCAGGGATAAGACGGTAACAACCCGCATCCGTTCCCCATGTCAACCGCTGAATGAAGTCCTTGCTCCCACTGTCGACACCATAGCCCAACGGGGCGGGAGATGTCGGTAATAAATGCTCAATCATAAAAATAGTATTTTGACGACATCTGCCTGTACGATTCCACATCCTTGTACCAGTACGACCTCACATCCTCCCAACGGTAACGCACACCGAACGACTCTCGGATACGACGGCTACCGCACACCTTGTCAAACATCCCGAAACGACTCTGGTCACACAAGCCGAAAACATCCTTGTACGGATACATCCGCATCAACTCCTGTACGATAAGAAACTGTATATCCGACAAATGAGCCTGCTCGTAATCCGTCAGGTATATCTGAACACCACCGCACAACACACCTTTGTGAGCCGAATAAAAAGGCTTGTATGTAATAGGACGGAAACGGACACCAGGCAACTGCAACGCATTCAACGCCATAGCAAGACTGTCCGCATCTGCCCAAGGCACGCCTATCAGTTCAAAAGGCATAGTATATCCTACGCCTATGTTGAAATAACCCAACTCTCCGAATATGCCTGTAACAGGATAAAAGAACGCTGACTCCGCAAAAGGAATATGAGGCGACGCTGCCACCCACGGCAGACCCGTGTCCTGCCAAGTCATATTCCTGTGCCAACCCTCCATCTTCACAACCGTAAGTCTGCAGCGACTGCCAAGATAGTTCTCCTCATTCAACATCGTAGCCAACTCACCGCAGGTCTGTGCATACAAGTAGGGTATCTTGAACTGCGATACAAACGAGAAGTAACCTTCCTCCACCACATTCCCCTCTATCTTCAGTCCGCCCAACGGATTCGGACGGTCCAACACCACAAACTCTTTGTCATACTCCGCACACGCCTCCATCAAGTTCCCCATAGTGGAAATGAATGTGTACGAACGGCAACCGATATCTTGTATGTCATACACCACCACATCCACATCACGCAGCATATCCGCTGTCGGTTTGCGTGTCTTACCGAATATAGAATAGACCGGCACACCTGTCTTGCTGTCCGTAAAGGTCTCCACTTGGTCTCCCGCATACACATCTCCACGAACGCCATGCTCTGGCGCAAACAACGCTACCAAATTCACAGAAGGTGACTCGTAAAATATATCCACCGTCGATTTCAAAGCACTGTCTATGCCTGTCGGATTCGTACACAAGCCCACTCGCTTACCCGCCAATATCGAAAAACCCTGCTCTCGCAGAACTTCCAAACCCGTCTTACATACGGCGCCCATAGCAGGTGAAATGCCCGACAGAACCATAACGGCACACACTATAAAGAGATGTTTTTTCATTGTATTCTATTCCAAGTCGTATTGATTTTCACTTTCATTCTATTGCACGCAAAGGTATAAAAAATTTCCTTTCCATACAACATAACAAATACGCTCAATTCCCCACCCCACTTCTTCCTTACCTCTTCCATTCTTCTTCCATACTTCTCCCCCACCTCTTCCCTGCCTCTTCCCTATTTTCTCCCCTCCGCCAAAGAGGCCGTATCATTCCCTGTATATTAATTGTTAATTATTAATTGTTAATTGAATGTATCCCCCAGAAATCCAGAA